>CAYZQI010000109.1:0-16492 GCA_964480455.1 uncultured Cytophagaceae bacterium | reverse complement strand
ATTTGGTAGAGCAAGCCGTTTACAATGAGTTTAAGTCTATCTCGGAGCGTGGAGGTGTGTTAGGAGCTATGGAGCGGATGTATCAACGTTCAAAAATCCAAGATGAATCTATGCACTATGAGATGAAAAAGCATACAGGCGAGCTGCCCATCATCGGGGTCAATACTTACCTTGATGAAAATGGCTCACCCACGATTATCCCAAGCGAAGTGCGCCGCTCTACTACCGAAGAGAAGGAATTTGCGATAAGCACCCGTGATGCTTTCCACAATCGCAATGCTGAAGTGGCCCCAATTGCGCTCAAAAAGCTACAAAAAACCGCCATAGAAAACGGAAATATCTTTGAGGCACTGATGGAAGCCGCCAAGGTCTGCTCCCTCGGGCAGATGTCGCAGGCTTTGTATGAAGTGGGCGGGCAGTATAGGAGGAATATGTAAAAATAAAAAAGCCTTCTAATTAAGTAATTAAAAGGCTTTTTATATAAAAATGGCTTTGGCTCTTTGACAATGTTGCGATGCTGTTTGGATAAGCTGAATACAGTTCAGAATGTACCTGCTGGCGGACTTTTTAATATGTTACTGCAGGTTTTTATACGACCATAGCTTTTTGATGAGGTAAAACTTTCACATATTGCATCAAAAACATACCTCATTTAGGTAGCTTTATAAAGCACTTTTCGGAAATAACGTAAAAACAAGACTTTACTTCACTTTAAGATAAAAAAAGAACATGAGAACCTTACTGAATATAAGAACTGAAACTTGTTTGGCCGTAGTGTTCTTTCAACTTGGTCTGGAGCATATGAAATTTAACTTGTTAAGCAATTCTATTGCTCATCTTCATTTCCAAATTTTGGAGCATTAAACAGCTATTAAAAAATAAAATAGTTCAACCTTTGTGAACATTAAAAAAATAGTAATTTCACAATTTTCACATTAATTATGTGCATATTGCTTGAGCTGGTCTTTGAGTTCTTTGCGTGCAATATGAATCCTATTCTTAACAGTACCAATCGGAATTTGCAGGCGGTCTGCAATCTCATGGTATTTAAACCCTCTAAAATGCAGTAAGAAAGGAGTTTTGTAGGCATCTTCTAGCTTGGTAAGGGCTTCGTTGATGTCTTGCTGTGTAAATGCACCATAGGCTGTATTCTCAGTAGTATTACTTCTTGAATTGATATAGTGAAGATTTTCGGTGGTATCTATAAAAGTATTTCTCCTCACCAATCTTTGATAATTAGTGATAAAGGTATTTTTCATAATAGTGTAAAGCCAAGCCTTGAGGTTTGTACCTTCAGTAAATTTGTCTTTGTTGTTAAATGCTTTCAGCAGGGTTTCTTGAAGCAAATCATTGGCTTCATCAGCATCTTTTGTGAGCTTAAGTGCAAAAGGTTTTAGTGCTTGCGACAACTCTTTGATAGAACTTGTTTCTAATGTATCCATATTTTTATTGATTAGCTTTTTTTGTTTAATCAAAGCTAGTGAACGTTAAACAAATTTCCAAATCAAAATGATTTTTTTTTAATTAATTTGTATGAGTTCATCAAAAGTAACAAGGTAATTTCACGAAATAGATTATTTTAATTCAATTATCAGTCATTCAATGCTATTAGATTACATTCCTTGATTATTTTTAAATAGAAAGGTTAAAGGGATATTGTTTAACTTTTATTTGAGTTTCATCAACTATTTGTTATTACAATTATTATTCTAGCTGTTTTCATTACTTTTAAAAGATATTTGAGTAATTTGGCTAGGTAAAACTTAAAGTCCTTAAAATGAACAAACGCTACTATTTATTAATCTTATTATTAATTACTGTGCAAAGCTGCCATACTTCCAAGAAATATAGTGATAATTTTATAGAAAACATTATTCTAAGCCAAGCTGATGATTTTCCTGAAATCTCTCAGAACTTACAAGGCTATGAGATTCAGGTGATTTATACTCAGATTGATAGAGATGCACAAAACAAACCTTCTTTTAAGACCATTATTTACAATACAGATAAAAACCGCTATTTTTACCCTGCCAGTACTGTAAAACTACCCGTAGCTTTGCTTGCCTTAGAATGGATAAGGCAACGTAAAATACCTTACTTAGACAAGTATAGCGTGATGCTAACTGATTCTGCACAAAGCCCTCAGACCAAAACATTGACTGACTCTACGGCAGCTAATGGGCTACCAAGCATGGCACATTATATCAAAAAAATATTTTTGGTAAGTGATAACCCTGCCTACAATCTTCTGTTTGAACTGTTAGGGTCAGATTATATCAACAATACACTACACCGCAAAGGCTATACAGATGCGCGCATCATTCGGCGCTTGGCTGCCCCTAAGTTTAGCACGGCAGACAATCAATACACCAACCCAGTTCGGTTTTATCACCAAGATTCATTGCTTTGTACCAAGCCAGCACAAAAAGACCAGCAGCTTTTCCCTTTTCCGCCCATAAATCCCCTCAAAGGTATCGCGTATCAAGCAGGAGAAAAAATCATCAACAAACCTTTTGATTTTTCTGAAAGCAATTACTTTCCTTTGGCTACGCAGCACGAAATCTTGAAAGCGGTAATTTTCCCTGAAATACTGCCTGTCGAGCAGCGATTTGATTTGAGTGTAGAGGATTATCAATATTTGTATAAATGTATGGGACAATTTCCACGTGAGAGTAAATTTCCTGCTTATGATGATAAAAAGTATTACGATAGCTATGCTAAATATTTTCTCAATGCCAATGACAAAAGCCCGCTTCCAAACCATGTCCGCAGTTTCAATAAGGTAGGTTTGTCGTATGGATTTTTGATTGATACAGCTTATATTGTAGATTTTGAGGCAAAGACTGAGTTTATGCTGAGTGCCGTGATTTATGTCAATCAAAACCAAACCCTCAATGATGATAAATATGAATACACCTCTATCGGATTTCCTTTTTTTGCAAAGCTTTATGAGCACATCTCGGCTTACGAAAAAACCCGCAAGCGGGCTTTCTTACCTGACTTGAGCAAATTTCAACTAGATTTTAAAGATTAGCAAATTCTTGGAAGCTGCTCGCCAGGAAGCAAGCTCACTACTCTTCTACCTCCTATACCACTTGTAAGCACTACTTTGTTAGGGTGTGCAGCCACTACCTCGCCCACAATCGCCGCTGATTCGCTGCCTTTCTGTGTTTGTAAAAGTTGAAGACACTCCTCAGCTACCTCTGCCGCCACAAAAGCCACAAATACTCCTTCATTGGCTACATAGAGTGGGTCAAGCCCTAGTAGCTCGCATATACCTGCCACTTGGTCAGCCAATGGGAGTTTTGCTTGCGAAATCTCCATACCCAACTGAGTGAATTGAGCAATCTCATTCAAAACGGTAGCTACCCCTCCCCTAGTGGCATCTCTTAATAAATGTATCTGTGCGCCAAAATTATTCAAAAGTTGTACTACAAGGTGGTTAAGTACACGGCTATCGCTTTCAATCTCACTCTCAAAGCGAAGCCCCTCGCGTAGCGACATAATGGCGATGCCATGGGCTGCTATCTGATTACTGATGATGATTTTATCGCCTACCTTGATATTTTGGCTACCAATCTGGGCTTGCGGGTGCACAATGCCGATGCCTGTGGTATTGATGAATATTTTATCTCCTTTGCCTTTCTCTACTACTTTGGTGTCGCCAGTAACTATCTCTACACCTGCCTCTTGGCAAGCAGCCTTAATACTGAGCAGAATTTCCCAAAATTCAGCCATAGGTAAGCCCTCCTCTATGATAAAAGACAAAGAAAGGTATTTGGGAATAGCTCCACACATTGCTAGGTCGTTTACTGTACCGTGTACGGCAAGGCTGCCGATATTGCCACCAGGAAAAAAAATGGGTGAAATCACAAAGCTATCTGTGGTGAAGGCAGTTTTACCAGAAAGGGTTAATACTGCCCCGTCATGCTGTGTATCTAGCAAGTCATTTTTAAGTAAATCAAAAACGCCTGTCTCAAGCAATTGATGTGTAAGCAAGCCCCCGCTGCCATGCCCTAGTGTGATATACTCAAAATCCATTTTAGGTAATGGACATTGTAATTGCATAGTAAGTTTTGTCATGTTTTTTTGTGTTTAATTCATCAATTCTAGCAAGCCCAAACAATGTCTTGTGTAGCTACGTCCAAGGGTTCAGTTCATACAAAATATTGATGGGCTTCTGCTGCCACATAGTAGAGCGAGTGCTCAAGTGCTGACCTATGAGAGTCTTCTGTGATATCTGCCAATAATTGTTTTTGCAGTTCTCTGGTATAGGTTATAGAACTTTGCATGTGGTATGTATCAAATCATTTTGCTTACCTACAAACAAAGATATAAAAGATTTGACAATTTTAAGCAAGTATTTTCTCAACGGGGGTTTCCACTTTTCGCAATATCAAGTTGAAGGCAGTTTTATTCTGTTTCTTTATATTGCTGCATTATTTGTAAAGCTAAAATATAATATTTTGATAATTAACTTAATTACCTTAGACTTCTTGAAAGAGGTCATTGACTTGTTTAATGAGATTGCGTGTAGAGAAGGGTTTGGTGAGATAAAGGTCTGCGCCCAGTTGATAGCCCAGTTCAATATCATTATCTTTTGCTTTGGCACTCAAAAATATGACTTTGGTATCTTGAAAGAGGTGATTTTCTTTGACGTGCTTACAGACCTCATATCCATCTACTTCGGGCATCATAATATCAAGTATCACCACATCAGGTTTTTCTTGGTTGATGCTGCTAAGTGCCTCTTTCCCATCACGTGCTATAAAGACGTCGTAGCCTTGCTTTTTCATTAAGAACTCGAGCGAGAGTAGAATATTAGGCTCGTCATCAACGATTAGGATTTTTTTCATGGATATAACATTTCTGTGTAAATATACCCAATAAACTCAAAATAGCAATGCAAAGTTGTATTTTCAGTAAAAGTTTATAGAACTTCTTTGAAACGTAAAAAGGAATATTGAGGGCTAAGGAGTAGAGTTTACCAAATGAACTGTGTTTGTTTTGAGTAATGGAGATTGAATAGGTACAGAAAACACAAATTGGGCATATTTATTTTTAGTGGCTTCTACATAGATTTGCCCGTGATGGTATTGCACGATTTTTTTACAAATGGCAAGCCCTAGCCCACTACCTTTGGGTTTTTTGAGGTTTTGGTCTTCTGCCTGGTAAAATTTCTCAAAGATAAGTTCTTTGAGTTCAGATTTTACGCCCTGCCCATCATCAGTAATTTTTACCAAGATGTATTCTTTGGAGAGCTGAGTTTCTACTTTGATACTGGTTTTGCAGAATTTAATGGCGTTGGAGAGCAAGTTCAAGATAACTTGCGTGAGTTGGTCAGCATCACCATAGATAGGAAGCGGGTTTTCGGTTAGCCCAAGGTAAAGTTTAATATTTTTTTCGTGAATAACTTGCAGTACCGATTCAAGCGCATCTTGTATGAGTTCATTAATATTGATAAGCTCGAGGTTGAGCTGCCTCTTGCCCGACTCAAAACGCTCGAGCTCAAGCACTTGATTGATAAGTCTCTCCATTCGGTTGGTTTCTTTGATGATGGTGCTGAGGAAATGCAGCTTTTCTTCTAGCTCTAGGTCTTGGTTGTCATAGAGTATTTCAGAAAATGCCCTAATGGAGGTAATAGGGGTGCGCATTTCGTGGGTAATGGTAGAAATGAACTCATTTTTTTGGTCGTCATTTTTGGTAAGTTGTAGATTGGCTTTTTTTAGTTCTTCGCTGGTACGTTCTAGGGCTTTGGTTTTTTCTTTCAGGGCTTGGTTAAGCTGTATGAGTTGTTGAGATTCTCTGAGTATATTGACTACTTCTTCTATTCTGATTTCTTCTTCTTCTTTTACTACTGAGACAATCATGGTGCGTGCGGCCGCTACCCCTATGGTGCCTGAGAGTAGCCTTTCAGCATAGCTAATGAGGTAGGCATCTGCCTGTGGGTGTTTTTCCCAACCTTTGCCATAGATTTCGGAAAACTGCTGGAGCACATCATCTACTCTCTTCTTCCCCAAAAAATTAATCAATAAGTTTTTTAAATCTTGAATGTAAGCCGTTCCTTTCCAAGTGATAGCACTCACCTCGGCGGTGTAGTAATCGTGAATATTTACAAAGACCTCTGCCTGGTTGCGCTCTTGTGCCGATTGTGCAAAGTAAGTAGAACCCCAAAGGTAAGCCAAGGTATTGAGTAATAAGCTCCAAAACAACGCTTGTGAGATGGGGTCCAGAGTATCTAAACCAAATAAAGCATGGGGTTTTAGCCAGAAAATGCCTAAGAGTCCTTTTTCCACAAAATCAGCAGAAATACCCTCTAATACCATAAAAGTAGGCAGTACAAGCGTATAAAACCAAACTGCAAAACCTATTGATAGCCCAAGCAAAGCACCTGTTTTATTGCCATATCGCCAATAGACGCCTCCTATCACCGAAGGGGCAAACTGCGCAATCCCTACAAATGAAATCAAACCTATAGAAACCAAAGAAGCCTGCCCCGATACAATGGTATAATAAAAGTAAGCCAAGTGTAGTATGATAATAATACTCAGCCGCCTAATGAAAAGAATAAACCGCCCAAGGTGTGTAGTATAGCTTTTTTTGAGTATTGGAATGTTTATTAGAATAGGTAAGATTAGGTTATTGCACAGCATCACACTCAGGGCAATGGTAGAAACAATAATCATGCTGGTAGCTGCCGAAAACCCTCCAATATAAACAAAAACTGCCAACAAGCCTTGGTTTTCCATCAGAGGCAGTGCTAATACATACGTATCAGCATCTATTGCCTTGGAAGAAAGCAAAATATGCCCCCCAAAAGCTATCGGTATTACAAAAAAGTTAATTAATAACAAATACAGCGGGAAAAGCCAAAAAGCAGTATCTAAGTGCTTGATACTTACGTTTTCAATGGCAGATACTTGAAACTGACGCGGCAAGAACATAAACGCCAACATAGAGAGCAGGGTCAAAAAAAACCATTCACTCATTTGCGAATTATCTTTTATCTGATAGTGTGCCAAAAGTTCAGGATAATCCATTGATTGCTTGAAAATATCGCCAAAACCATCAAATACAAAAAAAGTAACAAAAATACCGATACTCAGAAAAGCAACTAGCTTTACCATAGATTCAAAAGCAATGGCGGCCATCAGCCCCTCATGTCGTTCGGTAGTTTCTATGTTGCGTGTACCAAAAAGAATAGTAAAAATTGCCAATACCCACATAATCAGAAAGGTAGAGTCTTGAAAAAGTAAACCCGGAGGCACAGGGCGGCTACCCGTAATACTTGTAAAACTCATAGAGATAGCCTTCAGCTGAAGAGCGATGTAGGGCATAGCACCCAGCAAGCTCAGTAGCGTAACTACCAAAGCAATGGTGCTACTTTTGCCATACCTTGAGGAAATAAAATCGGCAATGGTGGTGATGTGCTTGAATCTGCATATTTTGATAATCTTACGCATCAAAAGCCACCAAAAAGGAATGATAAGGGTAGGCCCCAGAAAAATAGTTAAGAAATCTATACCCTCGCGTGTAGCACGCCCTACGCTACCGTAGTAAGTCCAGGCAGTACAATAGACTGTGAGCGAGAGTGTATAAACATAAGAATTGCTGATGAGGCTTCTACCTTGCTTTGCCCTGCGCTCCCCCCAATAGGCTATCAAGAAGAGTAAGCCTAAGTAAATGGCTGAAATAGCTATGATGAGTATATTTGACATTTATCGGAGTGTTGCTTTACTTTAATCTACCTTTGGGTATCTTTGCTAAATAAAATAAAATTACAATGATGACCAACCAAACCACAAATAAATATACAAATAGTAAAGGAATACCCAAATAAAGAACTGATTTATTAAAAATACTCAATATAGGATAATTAAATGGCAAAGAAAACATCAATACCAAAAAAATAATCTGTCTGCCACTTATTTTTCGTTTCACATTTGCTTTTGCCATACTTCTTGTTTACTTTCAATCAAAACTAAGAAAAGTTTAATAAAACTATCTCAAAAAAATTAAAAATAAAACAATTAGAGTACAATTATTTCAATTGAAGGGCAAGAAGTCTTTTTGTTCGAACAGTTTCTGCTATCCATCTGATATGTTTTTGGAGATATTGCTGTACGGCTTCTGGGTATTTTTCAAAGAAAGAATTTTCTTCTTGAATTTCAAATTGTGAGGGCAAAGCCTGTGCTACCCACTGCAAAGCAGGTTGATTGCCTAAGAAATACTCAAAGACCTCATCAGGAATCTGCTTAATTTGCCACTCGATGTGTTTGTCTTGTAGCAGTAGGGTATTTTCACTGTCTAAACATTTTACCCTGAGTTGTTTCACACCTTTTCGGAGGTATCTTTCTTGAATCTTCATAGGGCGTTTGTGGACTGCCTCAGGCTGGAGGTGTAGTGCTAAGAGGGCCGCACCCGCCTCAGCCCAAGCCCAAAAATCTTGGTATAGCGGAACATGCAAATCTTTAAGTTGATAGACATTGCTAGGCTGCTGCAAGTGCAAAGCCGCGTAGGTATATTCAAAAATGGCCTGCGCTGTAATAGTACGCTCTAAATTTATTTCTTTCTGCTGCGCCTCTTCCATAAAGTTTTCTAACACTTTTATTGCCTCTGTACCTTCCTCAAAATAATTTTTGAGTGTATCATAGCTTTCTTTGCCTCGGCTTTGTTTTTTACCAAGCTGCTCAAAGCTACGCTTCGTGCGCAAAAAGACCTCTCTAAGGCTTTTGAAATTATTGACTGTGATGGCATTAGGCTGATTGATGCTTTCAAAAAGTTGCTTGGCAAAAGAAATACTCTCCCCCAATTGCGCCAAGACCCACATCTCCGAGGCCAGTTCAGGCTCTACTTGGCAATCTTCTAAAATGCTCAAGTTGAGCAACGCCTGCAAAGCCCATTGGAGTGTTGCTGCTTTGTCTTGCCATCGGGTTTCGTAGTATGCTTTAAAAAAAGCCAATGCCTCAGGGCGGAGGTTGTCTTTTACTTCTCTATTTTTTTCATAATATTGGCGTGCCAGGCTGAGCGTTCTACCCATAAAATTACGACTTACAGGGTATTCACTTGCCCAAACACTCAATGCACCCCGATGCAGTGCTAAATGAATGAATACTTGTGGCTGCCGTGCATTAAATATTTTAGCGAGTTTTGCACCTTCTGCCCAATAACTAGGCTCGGCATAAAAACTTACTACTTGAAAAGGGCAAAGCCCTATTTTTGCCACACATTCAGGATCAAAACGAGTGTTTTGCACTCCAAAAAGTGTCGGATTATTAGTAGGACTGAGATGAGTCGGAAGATAATCAGGTAGCACTTTTTGCAGTTTTTCAACATTTTCAGCCCAAAGACTAGACTGCTTGGAGAGTGCTACTCCCTCAAAACTGTGCGCAAAGATACCCTCGCCAATTACTCCAAAAGAAGTTTCTTGAGCTAATAAGGGATAAGTAGGGAACTTATCTTTTGAAGAAGTGGGCTGCTGTATAGGCGAGTACTTTATGGTTTGCACTTCTTCAAGTACGTTTTGCTTTTCTCCTTCTATGATATTTTTGAGTGCCAGCCAGCTCAGGGGCGATTGCAGTTTTGGGCAGTTAAGTTGATGGATAGCGAGGTTGGTGCTTGTCTGCTTGGTATTTTTGAGGGCGAACACCCATGCTAGTTCACATTCAGAGAGATTCCATTGGTAAATAATTGAAAAATGTGTTGCCCAAGCAGTCTGAGTGGCTAGGTAGTGATGATGCTGAAAATAATTTTTAGGTAGTAGGGCTATCCATATACTTTGGTCAGCCAATGATTGAAATTCGTGGGTGAAATCGCCTTTTGCCTCAGAAAATAAAAGTGTAAATGCTGTTTTCTGGAAGCGTGTCAGGGTTTGTTGTTCTGCTAAGACAGGAGAGAATAAAGTGGCTTGAAGACTCTGCCAGTTAGATTGCCTGATTTGCACAATTTTGCCCCAAACAAGGGAAGAAGGGAAAGTATTTTGCTTTTGATATACTGCTTCTGTTTGCAAAAAATAGGATAGTAAATGCTCAAAATGCCAAAAAAAATCTGCTTTTATTTTTGATTTTGCCCCTCGCTTAGGCAAATATGCTAGCCAACTCTTGCTGAGATGCTGGGCAAGTTCGTTTTGAAGTAAAATTTTTTGATGTTTTTCTTTGATGGAAAGATTAAAAAACTTCTGTGCATAGACTTCTGCACCTACCAATGCAAAATCAAAGCAGGCACGGTCGAGGCTCGAGTATGCGAAACTATTACTTTTTTTTGGGTTTGTATCGAGCATTGTCGTAGGCAAACGCCAAGCATACTCTTCTGAGAGGTTTTGCCAGATAGCAAAAAGTTTTTGGTAAATAGAGTTATTTCTAAATAGTTGGTAGTCGGGCAAATAAATTTCTAAAATTTTGATAGCTTTTGCAAATTCTGCCAATAGTTGAATACCTTTTTCCTTATCAAAATCAGCCTCTACAAAGTCTTGATAAATTGCTGACAACGCCCGCCAAGCCCTATGATTTTTAGGGACTCTCCCAACACTATTCTGCCACGCATTTAGGGTAGCTTGCCATACCTCAGCCTTTGAGATTTCTGCATTGAGGCTAGAAATTTCTGTGGTAATATTGATTGGAGAAGTGTTTTTTTGAACCTGAACCATGTCCCTCAGACGATTGCTAAACTAATAAGCTATGACTTACAAATCTATAAAAAAAATAGCAGCTTACTGCTCCTTTTTGAGATAATATTTTGAAAAAGGTACAAAATAATTATCTGAAAGTTATCCCAGTAATACAACCTAAAAAAGACCAACTGCCTAAGATTCTACTTATTTTGAGTAGAAAAAGTACAATTTCTATGCGTTTTGCAAAATTTTATTTTTACACTGATATTCCAAAAATGGAACTATTACCAAAAATGAGAGTGATTTTTGCTGATAGAGAAATCATAAACATTTCTTAATGTATAGTAAAAACCTAATAACCAAGCAATTAAGGCTATTTCCTCGGATTTTTTATTTCTAATCAAAAATTGCTAGGTTTTTGCTCAGTAGAGTGAAACAAGACAATCACAAAAAATAAAAAATTGATTCATGAGAACGATTATTACATTATTGTTATTTATCACCCTCAACAACATCGCTTTTGCACAAGACTGTAATTTTAATGTATCGAATACAAGCCGCTACAGCGAAGTGGGTTGTTCTACTACTCCCAACTCTATCACGGCAAACAACATCGGCAATAATGATGTGTTGATATTTGATGTCAATACTACTGTTAGTGGCAATGTCATTTTTGGCTTCATTGGCAATGGTAGTGAAGTTATTATAGAGGCAAACGTAACATTACGCATTCAAGGCGATTTGAATTTCAATGGCAGTAATGGACCAAAAAGTATTACTATCTACGGACACCTTATTGTGGAAGGCAATTTTAATACACATAGTAACGTAACCTACGGTGGCAATGGCTTGATTACGACTGCTCAAAATTGGCAAAATAACAACAATAACTCTGTCTGTACTTCGCCTTGTAATTTAATGTTTGATGTCAATAACTGCCTCCAACCCAATAGCCCAATTTGCCAAGCTGCTGCACTCAACGAGGCTTCTCTACCCATTAGCTTGATAAGTTTTACTGCCGAGCAGCAAGGTGAAAACATCAAATTTACATGGCAGACTGCGCAAGAAACAGACAATGACTTCTTTACCATAGAAATCTCAGAGAATGGCATTGAGTTTAATGAATTAGCACGGGTAGATGCCCTAGGCAATAGTGTAGAACTAACCACCTACACGCATACAGTAGCTAACTCAGCTGCAGGTATTCGCTACTTTCGCTTAAAACAAACCGATTTTGGGGGTACTTACAGTTATTCTCAACACATTGCCTTAAGGCTTGTAGCTCATAGTAACCTGCTGAAAATATTCAGAAATACCCAACAACCCCAACATCTACATGTCAAAGGTTCAATTCAGGAAGCAAGTAAACTTACCATATTAGATACTTATGGTAGAGTAGTCTATGAGACACATCTGTCTTCCATAGAATCAGAAGAAATCATCAGATTGCCTCATTTTACAGAAAACATGCTCATTGTGCATTTCAGTAGTGCTTCTATCAGAAAAGTAGTAAAACTATAAATCTTGCTTTTATAAAATAATCTGCTCTCTGTGTGCGTGATTGCTTTGTTTAGTTGGCTTTGAGAGGTACACGCACACGGGTTTTATCCCAAGCGAGCAGCATATTTAGTGCTGCTGCATCTGCCGCCTCAAAAGTAATGGTAAACTGTTCGTGTACTTTGTCGGCTTCTTCGGTAGGTACTTCCACACGAAGCACATCAAATTCGCTTTTGTAATTGAAAGCTCCCCATTGCCCTAGTTTGCTATTCAAGATGACAGTCCACTCAGTAGGATTGGGAATCGTGAAGAGAGTATAAGTGCCAGCTTTGAGTGCCTTACCACCAAAACTAAGGTTTTGTGCAAACGTGATTTCAGTAGCTTCGTTGGCACCTGTGCGCCACACTTCGCCATAAGGCACTAATGTTCCAAAAATTTCACGGTCTTTTTTAAAAGGACGACAATACACTACTTGCCCCTCTACACCATTTTCATTGAATACTAATTGGCTTGAAGGGCTAAATAATTTGGTGTAACTACGTATGCCAAGCAATGCAAATACAATCAATACTGCTAAAACTCCTACAACAAGAAAAATCTTCTTCATGATTATTTTTTTAATTTTTTGCGAAATTAAGCATAGAATAGTATATGCAAAACAACCTATTCCTAGAACTTGTTGTTTTCTCATCAAATGGGTGTATTTTTTACCAAATTAGTCATTTAAAGCACTTTATAAAAAACTCGCTAACAAGTTAAAAAAAGATTTAACACAAACTTAACGATTTACTTTTTCTGAAAAAATCCAAAAAATTCAATTTTTAAATAGTTTTTTGTGATTTTTGCAGGGGAAGCAGGGTTTAAAGAAATTATGAATTATAAATAGAGTTGTTTCTCATTGATTTCCAAGCACTTGTCATTTTGCGAACCACATAGTATCACAGGAAACATAGGTATTTACTAAGAGAATTTACAGTTGCTACGATAAAACGCCATGATTCAAAGATTTTTATTAGAAATTTTTAAAGAAAAAATAGTAATTATCTGATAATCAAAAAGTAACAGTTCTAATGATGAACTGTTAGGTTTTAACGTAGCTATTGTCAGCACCTTTAAAGTAAAGAATAGCAAAGTTATTTTTTACTTTTTCCTAAATACAGAGAAAGGCTTTGTAAAAGCATTTTTAAACATTGAATAACATTGCAAAAGAATACAGTAGAAGCATTTGACGAAATAGTGCAGGCTTGTAAGGCACTTTTCAAACAAAAACACCAAGATTATGGCTCGGCATGGCGTATTTTACGTTTGCCGTCTATCACAGACCAAATCTATATCAAAGCCCAACGTATTCGCTCTATTCAAGAAAAAGGCATACAAAAAATTGAAGAAGACATCTCGAGTGAGTTTGTGGGCATCATCAATTATTGTATCATGGCAATGATTCAGCTAGAACTTGAGAAAAAAGATGCTCCTATTGAGATGACTTGGCAAGAGTTAGAAAGCCTGTATGATGCAGCCGTATTGCACAATAGACAGCTTTTAGAGCATAAAAATCATGATTATGGCGAGGCATGGCGCAACATGCGTATCAGCTCGATGACTGATTTGATACTGATGAAGTTGCTCAGAATCAAACAGATAGAAGACAATCAGGGCAAGACATTGGTTTCGGAGGGAGTACTTGCTATTTATCAGGATATGCTCAATTATGCTGTTTTTTGTTTAATAAAAAAGCAAACGGTCAGCACCTGAATCAAAGCATAAATTTTAAAATACAAATTTTGGCAAAATAAATTATGAACATACTCAATCACATTATCCGCTTTTTTGTAGGGTTTTTATTTATATTTTCGGGGCTTATCAAGCTCAACGACCCTGTGGGTACGCAAATCAAATTGGAGGAATATTTTGAAGTGTTTGCCACTGACACCTCGCTGAACCTTGCTGCCTTGAGTGGGCTTTGGGAGTTTTTAGTGCCTTACAGTCTATCTATTGCTATTTTTTTGAGTGCCTTAGAGGTAGTTTTGGGAGCTAACTTGCTACTGCTCTACAAAACAAGACTTACTGTTTGGCTACTTTTCTTAACCATTGTATTTTTTACTTTCCTTACTTTTTACTCAGCTTACTTCAATAAAGTAACAGATTGTGGCTGTTTTGGAGATGCCATCAAACTCACCCCTTGGCAGTCTTTTAGCAAAGATGTAGTGCTTTTGGTGCTTATTTTAGTCTTGCTCTTTCAAAAAAATGCCTTTGCTTCTGCCAGCACCAACTGGCTTAAATTTGCAGTATCTTCAGTAGCTACTTTTGCTTCTTTTAGTCTGGCAGTCTATGCGGTCAATTACCTTCCTCCTATTGATTTTAGGGCATACCACGTAGGGGCAAACATTCCTAAATATATGCAACCTGCTGAAGAACTTAAATATGGCAAAGAAAAATACACCTACACCAACCTTAAAACAGGTAAAGATGAATCTTTTGAAGTCTGGGACAATAAATACAGCGATACTACTACTTACAAATACAAATCTTTTGAGAAACCATTGCTTAACCCCGAAGCATTGCCTAAAATCACAGACTTTAATGTAAGTAATGCCGAAGGCGAAGAATTAACGGCACAAGTATTTGAAGGGGAAAAACTACTCATCATTATTCCAGATGTGAAAGACATAAATACCAATTCAATCGGTGCGATAGACCAACTCAGCCGTGCATTAGAGAAAACCAACGTCAAAACTTGGGTACTTACTGCCTCAGATTATCAATCCTATGATGCTTTCCGTACAGAGTTTCAGTTCTCACCCCTCTATTATTTTGCTGACAAGACTGTACTCAAAACCATGATTCGCGCCAACCCTGGGCTAATGTATTTGAAAGAAGGTACCGTAATCAAGAAATGGCACTTTAACACTACCCCAGACCCCAATTTTTTCAAATAATAATTTTTGGTAATTCATGCAAGATTTTTGTAATCTATTCTGTAATTTTGAAAGCAAACTTTTTCAGATAGAGCAGACAACCAACAAAATTTGGCGTTAAACAGGGTAAAAATATGATTTATTTTATATTAAAGAGACTTGGCTACGGTTTTTTAGTTATTTTTGGCGTGATTATCGTGATTTTCATGCTCTTTTATGTATTACCTGGCGACCCTGTCAATGCTATCTTAGGACAACAGACCGATGAAGAAGTGCGCAAAAGACTAACCGAAGAACTGGGGCTTGACCAACCCACTATCTATCAATTTTTTTATTACTTAAATGACCTCTCTCCTGTTAGTATCCACGAAAACACGCCTGAAAATCAGAAAAAATATGGTTACAGCCCTTTCTCTAATGTAGGCGATAAAGTAATTGTAAGCAAACGCCCTTACCTGCGCCGCTCCTATCAAAGCAATAAAAGAGTAGATGAAATCTTGCTTGAAGATATACAAGGAACGCTCGTGCTGGCCATTGTAGCTATGTTTTTTGCTACCATCATTGGGATGTTTTTTGGAGTAATTGCAGCCCTGCGCCAAAATACGTGGATAGATTATACACTTGTTACTGTATCAGTATTGGGCATTTCTGTTCCTTCTTTTGTAGCAGCCATTCTTATTTCAACCATCTTTGGTTTTTATCTTTCAGAATATACTGGCTTAAAACTCACAGGCTCACTTTGGGAAATAAACGCCTTTACAGGAGAGCGAGAGTTACAATTGCGCAACCTTGTTCTGCCTACGCTTACACTTGCACTGCGTCCACTTTCTATCATTGTGCAGCTTACCAGAAGCTCGATGCTAGAGGTACTCTCGCAAGACTATATCCGCACTGCACGTGCCAAAGGATTGCTTTTTTACCAAGTGGTCGTAAAACACGCCCTCAAAAATGCTCTCAACCCTGTGATTACGGCCGTTTCGGGCTGGCTGGCCTCGCTGATGGCAGGTGCTTTCTTCATTGAGTATATCTTTAATTGGAAAGGCCTAGGGCGCACCACCATCAGAGCGGTAGAAAATCTTGACCTCCCTATAGTCATGGGAGCTACCATAATTATTGCCTTTATCTTTGTGATTATCAACATCTTAGTAGATATTCTCTATGCTACTATAGACCCTAAGGTAAGGTTGAGCTGAGATAATAAGGATTTACTTAGTATAAATCCTATCGGGCGGTATTTACTAGCAATTTGCCAATGATAAATTGGGTTGTTTGATATCTTTTGTAAAAGTTTGTAACTATAGCCTCAAGTCTGCCGTCCAAAACATTTACACAAACTAAAATTTATTCTGTTGTTTTTTCTCCACAAAAACTGTCAAAACATCAAATATTTTTTATTCTTTGCATATTAGCTAAATTCTTACGTTTCGCTGATTTCGAAACCCACAAAAAACAATTTAAGGGAATAAGCCTC
>CAYZQI010000108.1:0-16647 GCA_964480455.1 uncultured Cytophagaceae bacterium | reverse complement strand
ATTAACACGCTTTTTTTCTTATTTGTTATCCAAAAATTTAGCGGACTATTGTAATAAAATACAGCAAAGTATAGAAACTACACTTTGCTTTTTTTATATGACACACCAAAACCCACTGTCATTACATAGCAAACTGCTTTTCAATCCAATACAAAAATTACCATACAGATTTCCCAAAAGCATAGTAACTTTGCCCTTAAATCAACATTACAAATCTGAAAAGCCCATGACCCCTACCATAGAAACTGCCAAAAAATTAGGACTTCTTGACGGAGAATTCGAGAAAATCACAGAAATACTCGGACGCACCCCCAATTTTAATGAATTAAGTGCATACGCCGTGATGTGGTCAGAGCATTGCTCTTACAAAAACTCTATCGTTTGGCTCAAAAAACTTCCCAAAACCTCGCCCCGTATGCTCGCCGAAGCAGGCGAAGAAAATGCGGGACTGGTGGACATAGGCAATGGTTTGGCTTGTGCCTTCAAGATAGAATCACACAATCACCCCTCAGCCCTTGAGCCTTACCAAGGAGCAGCTACAGGTGTAGGCGGCATCAACCGAGATATTTTTACGATGGGCGCACGCCCGATTGCCCAAATGAATACCCTCAGGTTTGGCAATCCTGCGCTCAAACATACCCGACACCTCATCAAAGGCGTAGTAAAAGGCATCGGCGACTATGGCAATGCCTTTGGCGTGCCTACGGTAGCAGGTGAGCTAATGTTTGATGAATGTTACAACACCAATCCGCTCGTCAATGCTTTCTCGGCTGGGATTGTAGAAGTGGGCAAAACTGCCAGTGCGATTTCTTATGGCGTGGGCAATCCTGTGTTTATTGTAGGCTCTGCCACGGGCAAAGACGGCATTCACGGGGCAGCTTTTGCCTCCAAAGACCTCACCGAAACTTCTATGGACGACCTACCCGCAGTGCAAGTAGGCGACCCTTTCCAAGAAAAACTTTTGCTAGAAGCTACTCTAGAAGTCATCAATTCGGGCTGTGTGATAGGCGTACAAGATATGGGTGCAGCAGGAATTATCTGCTCTACGGCAGAGATGAGTGCCAAAGGCAAACACGGCATGGTGATTGACCTTGACAAAGTACCTCTTCGCCAACAAAATATGACTCCGTGGGAGATTTTACTTTCTGAATCGCAAGAGCGTATGCTCGTAGTAGCCGAAAAAGGCAAAGAACAAACTATTTTGGATATTTTTGAAAAATGGGATTTGAACTGCGTACAGATTGGAGAAGTAACAGAGGGCGAATTTTTAGAATTTTATCAGCACGGCGAACTCGCTGCCAAAATGCCTGCCGAATCTATGGTTTTGGGCGGTGGCGCACCCGTCTATCACCGTGAATATACAGAACCAGCCTATTATCAGGAATACAAAAAATTCAAAATCAGTGATGTACCCGAACCTAAAGACCTTGCTGAATACCAAAAAATCGCCGAATTTCTCATCAGCCACCCCAATATCTGCTCACGCAAATGGGTCTATGAGCAATACGACTCCATGGTAGGCACTGCCAATGCCAACAGCAATGCACCTGCCGATGCTGCCGTAGTTTGGGTAAAGCCCCCTCAGGGCGGCAAACCCGACAAAGCCATCGTGATTAGTGTAGATTGCAACGGACGCTACGTACACGCCGACCCCGAAGTAGGCGCAATGATGGCAGTCTGTGAGTCAGCACGCAACGTAGTCTGTGCTGGAGGCGAGCCTGTAGCCATCACCAACAACCTCAATTTTGGTAATCCTTACAACCCAGAAGTCTATTGGCAGTTTGTGGGCAGTATCCAAGGCATGATAAAAGCCTGCGAAAAACTCGGCACACCCGTAACAGGTGGCAATGTGAGTTTTTATAATCAATCTTCTTCGGTCAGCAAAGATGGCGGCAATGTGAGTAATTCTGTTTTCCCTACGCCCACGATTGGCATGCTAGGCATTTTGGAAGACCCAGCACACCGCATGACCCTAGATTTTAAGCAAGAAGGAGATTTGATTTACCTCATAGGCGAAGCCAAAGAGGACATTGCCTGCTCAGAATATGTCTATAATTACTACCAAATCAAAAACTCAACTGCGCCCGCCTTTGACCTAGAGCAAGAAGCCAAACTCCAAAAAACAGTGAAAGGCTTAATTCGAAGCGGACACCTACAATCTGCCCACGACATAGCCGAAGGTGGTTTGTTTGTAGCCCTTGCCGAATCTGCCATGCCCAGAGGTGTTGGTTTTGAAGTAAAGACTTTCTCCAACATGCGCCAAGATGCCTATCTTTTTGGAGAAAGTGGCAGCCGAGTCATCGTATCTATCCAAGCCAACAACAAAGAAGCCTTTGAAGATTTTATGGAAAAAGCTGATTTCCCTTATGCTGCCCTGGGCATAGTTACCGCCCAAGATTTTAAAGTAAAAGGCGAAACCTTGATTACAAGTGCAAAAGCCCAAGATTTGTATGAGAATAGTTTGGGAAGGGTGATGATGGGGTAGGGCGTAGCCCGAAGCTCCAGCTTAGGGTTGGTTTTTGGTTTTGTGGAGTTTTGTTTAAAACAAGAAATTAAAATTTGTCATTTAAAATTGTAAAAAAATGTTTTTCCCAGATAAAATCCCAGTTGAAAGAATAGAAGATTACCATACTCATTATATTGGAAGATATGCAGGAGGCAATCAGTTTTGGGGCTACGAAACTTTTGTTTATACCAAAAAACCCATTCCAGCAGGAGAGAGTGGGGAACAGTACAAGAGAGAATATGCAGTACTATACCTCTTTGATAAAGATGGTAATTTTACAGAAGCAAAACATGAGTTTGCTGGAACAACTGATGCATTACTATTTGATATTGAGTCTAAAATACAAGAAATGGTGGCTAAATTAGGTGAAACTGAGTTTTGTGATATTGTAGTAAAGCCATTTCAAGTAAAAATTGATGGATTTATTTTTGGGTTAGTCCCAGATGAAACCTCACAAATGATAGAACTCCAGCCAAGTAATGCTATTGCTTTTAGTGAACCTTGGGAAGGTGAATATTGGACTTAAAAGGTTGAAGAGTATTAGCTAACACACCTACGGTGTTGGTTTCACCTGATTGCCTTATTTCTACAAAGATGACAAGCCTAGCGGCTTTTTAGAAACGAGAAAAGCCCGTAGGGCTATTATCTTTGTAGCTAAATTGAACAATTACAAATTCTGCCTAAACGAGTCGTTTAGGCAGAATTTTCCTTCAAGATATTTAAAAAAATATGGTGAAATATTGTGTATTGACCTTCTATTTTGTATTTCTGAGTATTTACTCATCTGCACAGAGCAATCAGGCTATTTATAGCAAATGTATTCCTCAGCTAGATACTTTAGATGGTTTAGAAGTTTTTATTATCACAGAAAAGCCTCCTGAGTATCAAGGAGGAATGTCAGCATTTTATAAAGAGATTAGCAAAAATCTTGTTATCCCAAGAGAAACAAGGAGAATGGGAATTGAGAGTAAGTTCTTATTTACATTTGTAATAGACACGCTAGGAAACATGAGAAATCTTTGTTTTATAAAGCCTGAAAATTCATACTTAGAAGATAGAATTATTCAGGCGATTAATAGAGAAAAAAAATGGGTACCTGCCGAACATAAAAATCAAAAAGTACCTTACAGATTTATGATTCCGATACACATTCATTTAGATTGATAAATCTTACTTAAACTAAAAAAGATACCATACCTTCGGTGTTGGTTTCACTTGATTGTCTTGATTCTTGAATTTCATATCAAAGACAATAAAGGCTTATGACTCCTATAATCCTAACTTCTGTTTTGAGTAAAGCACTCAGACAAAAGACGTAACTTAGCTTTGCATGATTATCATTTTTTATCCGTTATGTTTTTAATTAAAACGCCAAGAATTATGTACAGAAGTATAAAAGGAATTTACGAAAACGGTCAAATTACCCTCAATGAAAAATTATCTATGCAAGACAAAGTAGATGTGATAGTTACTTTTTTATCCAAAGAAGAAGCACAAGAGCTCAAAAACGCAAAAAGGGCAGACCCAAAGGAAGCAAAAATAAACCCTATACCGAGCCTGAAAGTCTTTCTTTTCAGACCTTCGAGACCGCTGTGGATAGCCTACTGCCTCCATTAGCCAAGCACTGCCCAAGTTTAGTGATGCCTTATGTAGTCCTATACGGCTTTTATGGTAATCAACACTATCTCAAATACGCCCAAAGTAAGAATCTTAAAATGATTTCAAAGTTGAAATCTAATGCCCATCTCATTTTGCCTTATACAGGCGAACAGAAAAAAGGCAGGGGCAGACCCAAAAAATATGATAAAAAATTAGTGTATTCCAAAATACCCGAAGAAGCCCTAATCCCCTTGCCAAAAGACCACAAACTCAATAAGCCCAACATCAAGGTGTGGGCTTTGAATGTCTATGCCGATACGATGCGAACCCATCTCATCAAAGTAATCATCATTCAGAAAACCAATCCTGAAAGCAAACAGGTAGGCCAAACCATTCTCTTTTCTAACGACTTGACGATAGACCCAGTGCAGCTCATCAGGTATTACTCCCTGAGATTTCAGATAGAGTTTGATTTTAGAGATGCAAAGCAATTTTTTGGGCTTTCGGATTTCAAAAATTATAAACAAAACCAACTGACCAATGCCGTCAATATTGCCTTTATTTATCAAATTGCCTCCCAAGTACTATTAGAAAAGTACAAAAAGCTGATGGGCAATGAAAAGATTTCTATTACCAACCTAAAAGCCATTCAGAAAGCTCAAATGTGCTATAATTATTTTTTAAATACTTCACAAAAAAGCTCTCACGATTTTTTAAATGATAAAATCTTTCTTAATTCCGTTAAATTACACGCTGTCAATATCGAATAGACCTAGATTTGACGGTCATATTGAAAATAGTACAAATATGAAATTTTTGAAAACAAATGGGTGCTTATCTACTGAATGTATTTTTTTCTGTTTTCGGGTAAGAAGTTAAGCGAACTGACCACTGTTTTGCCCGTTTCTTTTTCGTAGAGGGCAAGGTGAGTACCTGCTAATTTCCCTCCTTTTTCAGCAGCGGTCTTATGTTCTTCATAATTTTGAGCTTGGTCTGCCTCTGCAAAATCTTGTGTAGAAATCTCAGCCAAACTCATAAAAATAAGTTCTCTCAGGGTCATATTATCTCTAAGTGCTTGATGTTTGAGTCCTTTCATTTTTTTGTGTTGGCTGGGCATGATTCCAAAAACGCCTTTGGAAATCACGGAGGTAAGTACTGCAAATTGCTGGGCTTTATCAATGCCGTTTTTTCTCCACAAGGCTTCCAAATCCGAGCGCACTTCTATACTTTTGAGTCTTTCTTGAATCCAGTTATCTGAGTAGCCTTTCTTTTTATAATAAATTCGTTTTTTGGCTAAAAAATCCTCACTTTCCTCAATTACTTGCTCTAATAGCTGTACTTCTTTTTTTGCCTTGTCAAAAGCTATGACCAAACCCAACTTAAAATTTACTACTTCTTCTGTATTTCTACTGAGTGTTACTACAAAATGACATTGTAATTCGTTGAGGTAGCAAAATTTTTCTGGCTGCCCAACGCCTCTTAATACTTCCGTTTGAAACGGAAGTATTCCCAATTTCTCAAGTTGTTCTTGGTACTTTTTAATGGTTTCAATTAAGTTTTTATGCTTGATATTCAACCCTTTGGCTACTATTCGGCTATCCACTACTTGTATGCCTTCTTTGTGTTCTACTTTGATGAGTTCTTCCATGTTTACCTAGATTTTAGATTAAAAATATTACAAATATAAAATTTTTTGCAAACAAAAGTGCAGGTTTTACACTTTTTTGTGCGGGTAGAGTCTTAATAGGCTATTCATTTTGTATTTTTGAATAGATTAGTAAGTATAATTTTTCAAAAATAAAAAAAACCAACTTTTTCATAGTTTGAAAAGGCATATTCCAACACTTTATATTTACTTTGTAGCAGTAAAGCAAATAGCTTTATGGTATTTTTAAATTATTCTTAAACACATTAAATTTTTAAAACTATGCAAAAATTATCTTTGTTAGAAATGGAAGAAGTGTAGGGGGGAGTCAATGGTGCGTGTTTGGCTGCTGCAGGTGGTGCTATGGTGTTATTTGCCTGGTCTTTAAGTGTGCCATTAACAGGAGGGATAACCTTAGCATTAGCTCTTCAGGGTGCTGGTGTAACAACTATTACAGCAGGAGCTATAATTAACTGTGCTCAATAATAATTTATTCCAAAAGTCAATTTAAACAGACCTAACTTAACTGATAGGTCTGTTTAGTTAAACCTAAAAATAAAATGAAATCACTTTATATAATTGGCATTTTTTTATTGTTTATTGGGACGGTTATTGAGATTTACAATAAAGGTATCCAAGTACTACATTTTTTAAACTTTTTTATGATAATCATAATAATCATTGATTTATCTAGGAACAAAAAAAAATAAGAATCTTGATGATTTATACTGTTTAGCTTTGGAAAAAACACACAAGCATTTAAAGTGAAAACTAAACCCGTCATGCCTATTTTATTAGTTCTTTTAGTATTTTTTACCCTGAGAACCTTTCTAATTGGAAGCCTTGAGCAAAACAGTCAATACCAAGTAGGCATATTTCTAGTTACTGCTTCTATTTTTGCGTGGAGGTTTTTTATGCGAAAGCCCTAAACCCACATCATTTTTCAAACTATGAAAAAAACTGACTTTTTCATAGTTTGAAAAGCTTTTTAAAAATAGTTTATTTTACTTTGTAGCAGTAAAGCAAATAGCTTTATGGTATTTTTAAATTATTCTTAAACACATTAAATTTTTTAAAAACATGGAAAAATTATCTTTTTTAGAAATGGAAGAAGTGCAGGGGGGTGTTGATTGGCTCACTTACTGCCGTACCCTAGTAATGATTGCCTTACATAATGACCTTGATGAAGGAGCGATGGGAGGCTGGAACTATGGATGGAATACACATTGTGCAGGAAAAGAAACGCAAATTTATCGTGGTCTTGACTAACCCAAATATTGAAAACTAGGGGTATTATCATCTCTAGTTTTCTTTTGAATCAAATGACTGAAACTATGAAATACATTCTTCTTTCAATTGCTTTATTTCTCAGTACTCAAACCTTTGCACAAAAAACAGTCAAGGGGATTGTCTTGGATAGCCAAGACTCAACAGCCATCTCTTTGGCGCATATTTATCTCAAAAGTCAAGATAATTATGGCACAGTGAGCAATGAAGTTGGGAAATTTTCCTTTACATTGCCTAGTCATACGGCGTATGATACACTCATTATTTCAGCCATTGCTTACCAAACTATAGCCATTCCAACGAAAGCAATCAATTTTCAAGATACGCTTACTTTTATAATGCAAATAGACATTACAAGTCTTGATGAGTTTGTAGTAAGCCCTTATAGTTCAGAGGATTCAGTAAAGGTTATTATACAGCGAACCATCCAAAATCTAAAAAATAATTACGCACAAGGACTGCACTACTTATCAGGTTTTTTTAGAGAAACAAGTATTACAGAAGGAAAATATAGCCGATTGCTGGAAGCTGCCATCAATATTCAAGACAAAGGCATCAAGAAAAATACTGAAAAAACAGTAAGGATAGAAGTAGAAGAACTGCGAAAAAGTGATGACATGCGGCTGTATGATGTAGGGCTTATCAGTTATCATAAGGCATTAGCCCAGCAACTAGGTATAGCCAATAATAACATACTTATCAAGCTATATGAAGGGAATAAAATAAGAAGCGGAGATTTAGACAAAGACTTTCTCAAATTTTATGATTTTGAATTTGTGAGCCTGCAAAACTTTGAAAATCAGAGAGTAATCACGATTGCCTACAAAAGTAACTTTGGGAAATATGAACAAGTAATGAGTGTAAGAGGGCAACTAACTATCAATCTGGGAGATTATGCTATCATAAAAATGATTTCAAAAAATTATACGCTCGGGAATAGCAAAGAAAATAGCATTTTTACTGCTCAATTTAAAAAACATAACGGTAAATATTATCCTGTCTATCTTGAAAAAAGTGGAAAAAACTTTGATAAGCCAAGTGTAGAACAATATACAATTGCTACACTGATGGTCAATGAAATAGTAAGCGAAAGGCGCAGAATAGACCGTATTAAAAAACGCTTTGCTGAGTCGAGAGAAGATGATTTATACGATAAAGATTTACCTTATCATCCTGATTTTTGGGAAAATTATAATTTACTGCTCTTGGCACCCATTCAAGCGAAAACAAAATACGATTTAGAGATTAACCGAAAATTAGAAATACAATTTAAGGAAAATAGTAAAAAATAGCTAATATTTAACCACATGAAAAAGTTTTGGAAGATACCCTTATATTGGTTTTTTATTTCTTTTCTAGCTGTCTTTTTTGTACTTTCTTATCTGCTATACTTTCCTATCAAAAGCAATGCTAAAGACTTTGAGGAGATTCAAAAAACAGTTTTTACTGGTTTTCTTGTTTCTAACTACCTCTTTAATCTTTCTTTATATTTGCTTAAAATTGTCTGGTTTTTTCTCATTGCACAAGCTGTCAATCTCAGTTTTAACTTTAAAATTGATTGGCAAGGTATTTTCAAAGTACTTATCTTATGCCAATTTATTTACTTAATTCCTCTTTTAACAAAAGTTGGTTGGTTTTTGCTAATTCAGACTAACTATACTATTAATGACATTAAGGAATTTTCATCTATCAATTTCCCAGTATTATCAGACCTTTACAACAAAAAGGATTCTCTGAACTTTCTCCTAGAGAAAATCACTTTTTTAGGTATTCTCTATTTTCTTGCTTATCTTTTAAGTTTTGCTAGTCTTTTAAAAGAAAAAGATGAGCGAGAAATTGTATTATTTTGTAGTATTTCCTACGGAATCTATACTGCGTTCAATCTAATTCTGTATTTGTACTTTGCCGTTTTTTTTATGTAATTTGGGTTCAAAAAATATGAAAAAAAGAATTACTGGTTTTACTATTCTTGGATTGCTAGTTATTTTAGGGAGTTTTGCGATTTACCGTATTCAACGAAAAATAACACAAAAAAAGCAAATCTAAGAAAACATACAATCTCTGCCAGATTTTACATTTTATCACATAGCCGATAGTGCAGCTTTTGTTGTAAAAGTGTACAGACCCTACATAGTTTTTCAAACTATGAAAAAAACCAACTTTTTCATAGTTTGAAAAGGTTTTTACAGAGAGATTGTATTTACTTTGTGGGTATAAAGCAAGTAGCTTTATAGTATTCTCAAACACATTAAATTTTTAAAACTATGCAAAAATTAAGTTTTTCGGAAATGGAAGAAGTGCAGGGGGGAGATTTCCCTTTCAATCCTGCTTTTTGGTGTGGTATTTATGCTGGAGTTTTAGCACAAGCGCAAGCTACTGCCGACGTTGCTTTGGGTAAAATGGCATTAGGTTGGATTGACGAGGCTGATTGTCAGAGTTTTGGATTCTAAAAGACCATTTCAAGGCTTTTCTAGTTAGCTAAAAAATTGAAAAGCCTTGATTTTTTATTTATCATAATTTAATTGAGTTCAATGATACGATTACTTTTATTTTTGTTTTTATTTTTTGGATTAAGCCATTTGGGATTTTCACAAATAGCTGATAGCATAATTCAAAAATACCTTTATACCATTGGAGAAGATTTCAAGACTTTAAATTCTTTTAAAAAGGAAGTAGTTTACACAGTTGGTAACGAACTAAAATATTCAAGTACACATTACGAAAGAAAACCAAAGTTATCACGAACAGAACATAAAGAAGGAAATGCTGAAATACAAAAGATAAGCGCGTATGATGGAAAAGAACATTGGAAACAGAATGTTGACCAAAATGCCGAAATAGAAAGTGATTATGTCCAATCTTTATTTCCTGACAGTGTACTGGTTTTTGGTGGAACGCTTGTAGCTCCTTTGCTTATCAATGCAGCAGAAAATCAAGCAGAGATTACTCTTCTAGGAACAGTAGTAGTTGATGAACAGGAGTATTACGAGTTAGCACATAAGAGAAGGGGGCAGCAACTTTACTTCTATATCAACACAGCTACTTATCTCTTAGAAATCTATAGCACGGGGAGATTACAAGAAAAAATACTCGAACTCAATCCTGAATACACACTCCTGAAAGATTACCGTCAAGTAAGAAATTACCTGATATTTCACAAACGAGAATACTGGGTAGATGGCATCTTAACGATGGAAGAAAATATTGAGTATATCATCTTCAATCCTGAGCTACCTGATAGCCTATTCGAGTTTCCTGAGAAGCCTTAATTCAAATAAAGTTTTTCAAACTATGAAAAAAACCAACTTTTTCATAGTTTGAAAAGGTTTTTACAGAGAGATTGTATTTACTTTGTGGGTATAAAGCAAGTAGCTTTATAGTATTCTTAAACACATTAAATTTTTAAAACTATGCAAAAATTAAGTTTTGTGGAAATGGAAGAAGTTCAGGGGGCTTGGTCTTGGACAGATTTGGCTGTTGGAACTGCTTGTTCTGGTACAGTTGTTTTAGCAGCCACAGGTCTTGGTCTTCCGTTTGCGTTTGTTTCTGGTCAATGGTGTGTAGCAGGCATAATAGGTTATGCAAGTGGTGCTATCAAATAGAGTTATGATTTATCAACTTAAAATCTTTTAAAACATGGAAAAATTAAGTTTAGTTGAACTAGAAGAAACAAATGCAGGAGGCTGGTTATCTACTACTGTATCTGCTGCCTGTGTAGGTTTTGGGGTTACTGGTGTAGCAGCTGGTTTAGGTGTTGTAGCTCTAAACCCTGTAGGGGCAGGTGTGTTGTTAGTTGCTGAGTTAGGTTGTATAGGCTGGGCTTTGTACAACGCGAAATAATGTGAACTATTTAAAATTATCATTTATCAATTTAAAATCTTTTAAAACATGGAAAAATTAAATTTAGTTGATTTGGAAGAAGTTAGTGGAAATGGCTGGGTACAAGCTGTGAATATTGGATGTTCAGGTATTGCAACTGCCGATGCAGCAGTTCTTGTGGGGGCTCTTACATTAGGACCAGGAGGAGCTACTATATTAGGCACTGCTACAATAGGCTGTATGGTCTGGGGTTATTTCAATTGGGGCTAGAAACTAAGAGTATCGGGTAGTGAAGTTGAATTATGTAAATGCAAATCCGAGTAGTGTACTTGGATTTGCAACTAAATCAAAATAATATTTTATGAATTTAGAAATATTAACCCTTAGCAAGTCGTATAAAAAAGTTAATATTTTGAAAGAAATTGACTTGAAAATTGGTGCAGGTTCAATAGTATATATACTTGGGCAGAATGGTGTGGGTAAGAGTACATTGCTTAATATCTTGGGAAATCTCATAAAACCAAATAATGGTAAAATACTATACAATGGTTTAGCCTGTGAAGGAATAGATGAGGCTTCAATAAAAAAGGAGATAGGGTTGTTATCCAATCATAGTCAGCTCATTGAGGAGCTAAATCCAATGGATTACTTATACTTTGTAGGTTTACTATACGGACAACCTAAGAGTGAGTTGAAAGATAGAATAGAGTTCCTACTAAATCTTTTCTTTGAAGATGTCAAGGAGGTACGCAATAAAAGCATACAAAATTTCTCATCAGGGATGAAAAGAAAGGTAGAATTGTGTGCAACCTTCATACATGATCCAACCCTAGTCTTATTAGATGAGCCGTTCAACGCTCTTGATTATGTGGCTTCCGAGAAATTAGTGAGTTTAATATTAGAAAATGCTAAATCACAAAAAACTACAATTATGGCTACTCATAATTTGAATTTATTGAAGGAGGTTGCTACTCACATAGTAATAATAAGTGATAAAAAAATAGCTTACAAGGGAAGTATAAACGATTTTTTAGGTTCAGACTATTACGAAAAATATAATAGCATATTAATTAATTCATAAATCTGAAAACCATCATACAAACACATTATTTTGACTAATTTAATTCTACATATAACCTATATCAAGTTAAGAGAAAGATATTTCTCTAAAAAAGCAGGCTTACATATCTTTTCGGTGATATTTTTTTTGCTGACGACTGCTTTGCTAGGTCTTCTTTATGGTTATGTGATTGATATATTACCAAATAAAGGCAAGTCTCAAGTAGTTTTTACACATTTCATTAATCTTGGGTTATTTATCTTTTTATCCATTCGTAATATTTTCCCGATATATAAACCCGAAAAATTAATGTTTAGACCTTTTTATCCTTTGAGCAGATTTAGGTTTATGCTCTTAGAATATTACAGCGGATTACTAAACACATTTTTATTATATGCGTTTGTTTTCTCCTTCAGCATTTTTGTTGTTAGTAGAACTTACACCACAATAGACTTTATTAATACACTCCTGATTTTACTTTTGGCCACTTGTGCAAATAAGAGTATTAGGTATCAACTTAAACTGGATAAGAATATAACTTTTGTTTTATTTGAAATTCTGTTGATAATACTTATTTTGTTATATAATCCAATCTATAAGACGCAATCATTTCATTTTCTATGGCTTTTTGCGTTTTCTTATGCCTTGCTATTTTTCATACTTTACAAAAAATATGAGATAATTACGAAACAAGAAATAGGGGTAAATACTGTCAAAGACTATCAAAATAACTTTATATCATTAAGTTCAATTGTCTTCATAGCTTTCAAGAAAAATAGTGTTGCAAGGCAGTATTTAATCACTTTATTTATCATCAAGGTAATTATTCTTGTTTTAACAGGCAATGGCATTGTTAAGTTTATGTTCTCTGACTATTATTTTGTCTTGGTGGTTACACCCATGATGATTTTCAATTATTTTTTCAATAATGTCTTTTCCATCACGCGTCCAATATATTCTCATGTGATTACTACAACAAGTGATGTTAATGTTTTATTATCTGTATATTTTAGCATATTATATCGTCTTTTATTTATTGATTTAGCCATCAATATTGTAATATTTACATTTATCTACTTTGTATTTCCGATATATTTTTATAGATTAGATTTAATAAGCATAATCCTGCTCTACATCGTTGTTACTATTGCTTTGTTCTTCTCAGGGATGTATTTTTCATTAATTACACCCAAAAAATTTGAAAAATTATTTGGAGCAAGTTCTCGCCCCAGTACTATATCAATTCTCATCTCTACGAGTATATCATTTAGTTTAATAATACTAATGAAAAATACTTTGCTTGGCTACTATATTTTTTGTGCTGTTTTATTAGTCGGAACTTACTTTTTGTATAGAAGAATGCCTTTACTTTATAAAGAATATAATAAAAAAGCTTTTGAGAAAATTGTGTAAAAAATTTTATGTTCTTTGAATTTAATAAATACTACATTCGATGCAATTCATAAGTTTAAAACCCTTTGAGGTAAATCATTACTACTACTTCCTAGCTCTCTGTGCCTTATATGCCTTGTTTACCTATCTTTTCCAAGCTTATATCTTTACGGAAGAGATTTACTTCCAGGCATATCAGGAGCAGGTAAGTTATGACCGTATCGAAGCTTTGATTCAGAACAACAAGCGTTATGCTTGGCTGAACTATACCCTTATCCCTGTTTTAGTAAGTCTTAAGGTATTTTGTGTTGCCTTATGTTTGTTTACGGGGGCATTCTTCTTTGAGTACAAGCTCAGGTTCTCAAAGATTTTTCAAGTTGCTTTGGTAGCAGAGGGAGTATATCTAGTGCCTGTATTCATCAAATCCTTTTGGTTTTTGGTGATTGCTCAAGATTACACCTTTGAAGATATCAGTAACTTTGATTATTTCTCACTTTTGGCGGTGGTAGGGAGAGAAAACTTAGAGATTTGGTGGACATATATCTTGTATTCAGCCAATATCTTTGAGTTATTGTATTGGCTTGCTTTGGCTTATGGCTTGCGCTTGTTGCTCCCTCAGGCTGAGTATGATGATACACTTCGATTAGTACTAAGCAGTTATGGAGTAGGCTTGTTGCTTTGGATTGTTTTTATCTGTTTTCTTTTGGTCAGTCTTAACTAAACAAACACAAAATTGCAATGAATAAAAAAAGAATTGGTTTCTTGTTATTGTTGGGTGTGGTAGGACTCATGGCTTTTATGCTCATACAAGCTCAACGAAAAATAACACAAAAAAAGCAAATCCAAGAAAATATACAATCCTTGCCAGATTTCACATTTTATCACTTGGCTGATAGTACAGCTTTTACTAATAAAGCCCTCGAGTCTAGCAAAGGCACAGTATTGGTTTTGTTTAACTCTTCTTGTGAGCATTGTCAGTACGAAGCCACACAGATAAAGGCAAATTACCAGAAATTTGCAGCCATTCAGTTGTTGATGGTATCTACACAGCCCATTGCTGAGATAAAAGCCTTTGCAAAAGAGTATCAATTAGAGGGTATTCCTAGCATCAGGTTACTCAAAGCAGACCCAAGCCATTTCTATCAAACCTTTGGCTCTTTGAGTGTGCCTTCTATTTTTATCTATGATACAGACCAGCAGCTTGTAAAGACCTTCAAGGGAGAAGTAAAAATTGAAAAACTACTAGAACATCTCCCCTAAGCAAGATAAAAACGAAACAAATCAGGTGCATCATAACCAAACCATATACCCATGAATGTAAAAAGTGAACTCAAAAAACTCAAAAAGAGCCATGTATTCCAGCAAGAACAGAGTGACTGTGGGGTGGCTTGCTTGCTCACACTCGCTCGCTATTATGGAGGCAACAGTACCCTAGAAAAAATACGAGCGAGTAGTGGCACAAGCACAGAAGGTACTACACTTTTGGGGATGTACCAAGCTGCACAAGCATTAGGCTTTGAGGCAGAGGGCTGTAAGGCAAGCATAGAGGCACTTATCAGTCATGGCGAGCCACTTATTTTGCACCTTACGCTTGAGCAAGGGCTACAACATTATGTAGTAGTCAATCCGATTGCTACTTCAAAGCAAGAAGAATCCCTTTTTCTGATTGCAGACCCAGCAAAGGGCGTTTATCAAGTCAGCAGTGAGGAATTAGAAAAGTTGTGGCTTTCCAAAAAATGTTTGATTCTCTCGCCTAGTGATACTTTCCAGACAAGCAAAATCCGTAACCAACACAAAATACAGTGGCTTTACCGACTCATCAAAGAAGATGCAGGAATACTATCCATAGGCTTGGTATTGGGCATCTTGATAGCAGTGCTGGGGCTTGTCATGGCTATTTTCTCTCAAAAACTCATTGATGACATACTTCCCTCACAAGATACCAAAAGACTTGTATTGGGTATTGTGCTAGTGGCTTTGCTCTTGATTGGGCGTGTGTTATTGAGTGCAGCTAGGCAATGGCTGATGCTTCGGCAGAGCAAAGATTTTAACAATCGCTTGATGCAAGATTTTTTTGCCAAGCTCCTCAATCGCCCCAAGACTTTCTTTGATACACGCAAAATAGGCGACCTCACTACACGCCTGCACGATACTGCCCGAATCCAGCGAGTCATTAGCCAACTCACCAATCAGGTGATTATTGATGTATTGGTAGTAGTCATTTCTATGGTGTTTTTGTGGAGCTATGATGCAACCATAGCAGTCATTGCCTTCGCCTGCTTGCCTATCATTTTTGGGATTATTTATGCTTTCAACCACGCCATTATTAGCAAACAACGTGAAGCCATGCAGAGCTTTGCCATAGTAGAAAGTAACTACATAGATACCATTCAAGGCATCACAGAGGTCAAAACCTTTGCAAAAACAGCTTTTTTTCAAGACCAAAATCAAGAAAAGTACAGCTTTTTACAAAATCGCTTGTTTGATTTAGGGGCAGTACAAGTCCGTTTGAATCTGTTTTCTGGTCTGGCTAGTGTATTGTTTTTAGTACTGACCCTGAGCCTAGCTGCTTATTTTGTATTCTATAAAATGATAGAGCTGGGCGTTTTGATGGCTATTTTGAGCATCAGCGGCAATATCTTGGCTTCGGTTGTCAATCTAGCTTTGCTACTTATCCCTATCCAAGAAGCAAAAGTAGCCTTTGACAGAATTGTAGAGCTTGAAATCTTAGAAAATGAGGTAAATCCAAGTGAACTACTCACAGATGACATCAAAACTACACACTTCTCTGACTTAACCTTGAAATCAGTCAGTTTTCGCTTTCCAGGCAGAAGGCAGTTATTTTCTGATATAAATCTACACCTAAATAAGGGTGAACTAATCACACTGAGTGGAGAAAGTGGAAGCGGTAAAAGTACTTTATTGCAGATGATTGCAGGCTTTTATCAACCTGAAGCAGGTCAAATCCTACTCAATGGACAAACATTGACTTCACTTAGCTCTATCGCAACACAGCAGAAGATCATTTACTTACCACAGTATGCCAAGCTATTCAATGCCAATATTTTACAAAATATTGCACTCGATAATTCGCCTGAAAACGAAGCAAAGATTATTGAGTTTTGTAGAATCAATGGTTTTAATGCTATTTTTGAGCAATTTCCACAAGCTTATCATACCTTGTTAGGTGAGAATGGCGTGCATCTATCAGGAGGACAAAGGCAACTGATTGCATTAGCAAGGGCACTGTATCATCAACCCGAACTGTTACTCTTAGATGAGGCTACTTCCGCCTTAGATATCTCATCTGAGCAATATGTAGTCAGCTTACTCAAAAAT
>CAYZQI010000107.1:0-16672 GCA_964480455.1 uncultured Cytophagaceae bacterium | reverse complement strand
TGCTTGATGGTGGTTCTATCTCTTTTCAAAATGCAGGCTTAAAGACTTTTCGTAATGGCATTACAGGTATTGGTACAGTTACCCAAACAGCGGGTGCTACTACGGGCGCATTTGTAGTAGGTGCAGCAGGGCAAACTTCTACCTTGGGAGCTAATATTGTTTTGAATGGAGATGCCAACGCCACCCTCACCCAAATAGGAGCTACGGTGCTTTCCAATGACCTCACCCTCAGCAATGGCACTCTGGTAGTCAATGGAGGTATAAATCTTAATGGAAGAAATATCAATTTAGGCACTACTGGGCGTATCCAAGAAGATAGAGGCGTAAATAATTTTATCATTACTGACCTCACTGCCATAGACGACGACACACAAGGTGGGGCAATTAATTTTGAAGCAAGCATTACAGCCACTACCGAAGAAATCTACGGTACAGGGCTGTACCTCCAAAGAACGGCAGGTGCAGACTACACCGTAACCGTAGCACGCCGACACTACCAGGCAGATGGGCTAGGCATCAAAAAAGTGTATGACATTACTGGAACTGCCACAGGTACCAATACTACTATGCGCATAACTTATGCCCCCTCCGAAGTTGCGGGTCTAGCCCCCGAAGACCTTGTTATTTTCAGAAGAAAAAACAACAAATGGACACGTGCCGATGAAGATGAGTCAGGCTTTGATAATGGTACAAATGGTGCAAATTACATAGAAGCAACAAGCATCAATGAGTTTTCAGAGTGGACTGCTGGAGATGGAGATAGCCCATTGCCCATTGGTCTATTGAGCTTTGAAGCCTTGCGTGAAGGTGAGCAAGTAAGGCTTGCTTGGAGAACTGCTTCTGAGCAAGATAATCAGGGCTTTGCGCTAGAAATGAGCCAAGATGGACAGACTTTTGAGACGGTTACTTTCATAGAAGGTAAAGGAAACTCACTAGAATTACAAAGCTATGAATATGCACATACTCAACCGCAAGCCGCTTACTATCGTCTAAAGCAATTAGATATTGATGGTGATGTTACATACAGCGAAGCGGTATTTGTGCCTGACTATGCGCAAAGGATTCGCTTATACCCTAACCCAGTCAGCGGGCAGGTTTATCTAAGTGGCTTAGATACATCGGCACTTACACGCTTCACACTGCACGACACACAAGGAAAACTAATCTTACAAACCCAAAGTCTAGAGCCCGAAAAAATACTTACCCAAGTATTGCAAGGACTGAGTACAGGAGTATATTTCCTTTCGGTTGAAAATGCACAAAAAGTACAGCAACTCAAAGTTATCATAGACTAAGCCTACATAAATTGATGTCTTTCAAAAAATCTTTCATGCAGACCTCTTCTTCTTGAAGGGTTTGCATTTTTATTTTCATTGCTCTTGCTCGGCACTACTCAGGGCTTAGTAACACTGGTAAAATACCAAACCATTAAAGCAATTAAAGTAAGCCCTAGCAACGCATAGAAAGCAAAGTCTTGTACACGGTTTACCTTCTTTTTGTGTTTGATGATGGATTCTTTCAGTGATTTTTTGGGCACAGAAGACCTCTGTACTTCTGGGGAAACAACGGGTGTAGGCGGTTCTGCTGAATTGATGGGCTCTTTTTCATAAGCTGAGGTATTCTGTGCTTGGCTGTACGCTTCAAAATACGTTTGCCAAGGAAAAGCCACATGCGCAAGTTTGAGTGTATCTCCAGCTTGCAAGGGCATCAACTCATACAAGGGAATACGTACATCATTGACAGAAGTGCCATTGCTAGAGCCTACATCTCTGACATAACAACTGCCATTTTCAAAACTCAATTGGATATGTTTTTTGGAAATGCTGTCCTCTTCTATGATAATGTCATTATCGGGTGCACGGCCTATGTGCAGTATTTTTTTCTCCATAGATTTGTGAGTGATAGTTTAAAAGCATTGATTTTCAATTGGTTATATAGTTTTCCTTGTCAAGTTTTACAAGCAACACACAAAAAAACTTGTGTTTTTTGTGTGTTTGTGGTAAATTCTATTTCATATTTTTTGCAATTCTTGCTATAGAAAACTATATACTAGCCATTCAATAGTTTATAAGCAATCTCTTACCTTTTGCACATCTTCATCAAATAAATCTGAATTTACTAAGCCAAGATACAAACAACTTTTCAAATGCCAAGTACTCATTTTCTTCTATCAGGTTTAATATTTATGCTACTTGAAAAAAATGCGTTCAGAAAGCCTGCCAAGAAATGACACAAAACTTTTCTAATGGCTTAAAGTTAGTCATATTTAACCAATAACATCATTATTTTATGACAAACCAACCTACAGCCCAAGCACCGCGCTGGGCAAGACTTAATTTACAAATGGCAGGCATTTACAACATTCTTTGGGGTAGCTGGGTGGTATTTTTTCCGCAGAGTTTTTTTATGTGGGCAGACCTTCCTCTTACCAACTACCCCGCTATCTGGCAATCAGTAGGAATGATTGTGGGCGTATATGGTTTGGGTTATTTTCTTGCCTCTTTTGACCCTTACAAGCATTGGATAATCACTTTGGTAGGTTTTCTAGGAAAAGTATTCGGACCGATTGGCTTTGTGATGTATGCTGTGCAGGGCAAACTTCCTTGGCAGTTTGGACTTATCAACATCACCAATGACATCATCTGGATTATCCCTTTTGGATTGATTCTTTATGGGGCTTTCAAGAATAAAGTACATTTAGAGCTTTTTGGGGCGGGTAGCACAAAAAAAACTGTTCAGAATATTTGATATTCTACCAGTAGTAGCATAAAAAAAGCCCTTATCTTTTAATGGATAAGGGCTTTTTCTTAAAAAAATCACGAAAAAAGATTATGGTTCAAAAGCCCATAAATTTACATTCATCAAATCACCACCTTGGCGAGTTTTAGCAGCTTCTACATTTACCTCGTTAGTTTGTCTTTCAGAGATGGGATAAATGTATCTTCTCGGGATTTGGCTTCCTGGGTTCAGACCACCTCCATCACTTGCCACTGGGGTAAGTGCAGGGTATCCTGTACGGCGATAATCTGTCCAAGCCTCTAGATGTCCTTGTCCATACAAACAAATATATTTTTCTCCAATTAATTTTTCTAGCTTTTCTTCGGTTGTAGTAAGTCCAGTAAAATTAACATTGGCAGTAACATAAGTATCTGCATCTGCTGTTGATACGCCCAATTTTGTCATGTTTGCTCTTATGCCTGCTTCCATGGCAGCAAGCACATTGGCATCAGCACTTCCCGTTCTGAGTAATGCCTCAGCTTCTATGAATTTAACTTCTTCATAGGAAATCATAGGTACTATGGCATTTGCTTGTGACCAATATAAGTCAGTATTGCCTGCTTGATAATAAAAGGGAGTACCATCACCACTCAATACATAGATAGCGTTGGCTCTTGGGTCATTGTTATCTGTCAAAGTAGTTTCAAAAACACCTCTTATACCCATGGTATTAGGACGCTGTTGCCCAAATAAGAAATAAGGGTTCGCACCATTTTGTGCTGTTTCAAAGGGATAGTTTGGTTCTCCTGCTGCACTATTGATTGCACCTGCATTGATAGCAGCGAGTGCATCACTTGCTGCATTGCCGTTGCGTCTTGTCAGTGCAATGTGATAGCGTGCTTTCAATGCCCTTGCAGTAGCAATCCATTGTGCTGTATTACCTCCAAATACCAAATCATCACTAGCAGGAGGTGCAGGGCTAGTGTATGCAGCGGTACTTAAGTCACTAATGGCATCATCTAAAATAGACTGGATAGTAGTGAAAATCTGCTCTTGTGTATCGTAAGCAGGCTTCAAGTTATCTGAACCCAGAATTGCCTCAGAAAAGGGAATATCACCAAACATCACCGTAGTCATTCCCAATCCATTAGCCTGTACAATCTTAGCAATACCAGCGTAGTAAGGGTTATTTTCTGCGTCAGCTTTATCAATGACTGCCTTGCAGTTATTGAGTAGTGCAGCATAAAACCCAGTACGCCAGTAGTTATTGAACTCAATCTCAGTAATGTTATAGTTCTGATATGCCAACTGCTGTGCATCTAGCCCTGCAAAGTACTGCATTATCAGACCTGTAACACGTGCGGGGTTTGCTACTTGATTGTAAGCGATTTGTGCTTGAATAGAAGGTAGTACCAAATTAAGGGGTGCATCTGCGGGTCTTGTGGGGTCTATGTTGGTATCCCCAAAATCGCAAGCACTAAAACTACCTAGGAGCAGTAAAAATACTAAGGTTAAAATTTTTATCTTCATTATATTTCGAATTTTAATTTCAAATAAGATTATTCAGGTTAAATGATGCACTACAAATCTACTTTTACAGAAAATCCATAGCTCTTGGTATTAGGCATGTTAAAATAATCCAAACCAATACCGTTGCTTGCACCCGTTAGGTTAGTTTCAGGATCTACGCCTGGGAAATCTGTAATCAAGAATAAGTTGCGTCCAGTAAGAGAGAAGTTTACTCCTTTTACAAATCCACTACTAAACAACGAGGAAGGAAGACTGTAAGAGATAGTCAACTCACGCAGACGTATCCAAGAACCATCAAACATACTGTCCTCTGATACCCCACCAAAACCATAACGCACATATCTGAAATCATTAACACCATTAACACTAGCAGGATTGGCAAAATCTACAGGTACTGTATTCACAGAACCATCTTCTTGCACGCCCGGAAATACAAAGCCAGTAATCTCGCGTGTATCGGCAGAACGTTGTGAAGTACCAAAATAATCTAAGATACCGCAAGTGCCACACCATACATCACCACCTTCACGGATGTCTAACAAGGCAGAAACACTAATGCCTTTCCAAGTAAAAGTATTACGGATACCCAATAAGAAGTCTGGGTTAGGATCACCTATTGGACCATCAGTAGAAGCTAATAAAGGCCATCCATTGGCACCTACAATCAATTGCCCCGCATCATTGCGGCGGTAGCGGCTACCAAAAATAACCCCATAAGGCTCACCCGCGATTACGTTGGAAGAGGTAGAGGTAAATCCTGCCAAACCAATGCGCTCTACACCCTCTGCCAGTTCAGTAACTGTGTTTTTGAAAGAAGTAAAGTTTACATCAATATCCCAGCGGAATCCATCTGCACTTGTAGGCATGATTGCTGTTCCCTGAAGTAATATCTCAATGCCTGAGTTTTCAATGGTGCCCGCATTCTGAATTACAGAGGTAAAACCAGTAGCTGCTGATAAATCAACGCCAATAATTTGTCCTTCTGAGCGCGAATTATAATAAGTTACATCAAGAGTAATTCTATCTTTCAAGAATCTGAACTCACCACCTACTTCAAAAGTTTTGGTAAGCTCGGGTACAATTTGATTGTTACCCGCTAGGGTAGCCAACTCAAAAGCTCCAATGCCGTTAATAGGCGCGCTAAGGGCTGAGATAAATCCATCACCCCCTGCTACAACCGAATTGAAGTAATTGTCAGTTGCAAAAAGAGGTGCATCATTACCTACCTCACCGTAAGATAATCTTAATTTACCATAAGTAAAGCCATTACTTTGTGGTAATAATTCAGAAAAGGCAAAACCTAAACTTACAGCGGGGTAAAGAATGGAATTGTTATCTTTAGGCAAGGTAGAAGACCAGTCATTTCTTGCACTAAGGTTCAAGAACAACATGTCTCTCCAGCTCAACTTTACATCTGCAAATACCCCGTGTACTTTCCTTGAAGAAATGGCCTCTGAGGTCTGTAATGTACTTGCATTATTAAAGTTGAAAAGCCCTGGAATACCCAATGCCAAACCTGTACCTGTTTGTGTATTGAAATTTTGCTCAAAATAGTTATGTCCCACGACAGCATCTAGCTGAAAATCATCGCTTAACTTTTTGCTGATAATCGCCAAGGCATCAGAGTTTAGGAAAGTAACATTTTGGCTACTGGTAAATACGGCACCATCGGGTGTATCAGCTGAGTTTACATCAAGTGCAGACAATCGTCTATCTACATAAAAGTCAATACCTGCTTTGTAGCTAAACTTCAGCCAGTCCAATGCCTGATAGCCTACATTTACATTTCCAATAATACGATTTACATCATCTTCAAAGGGGTTTTTGTTTACTGTCCAGTAGGGACTATCATAAATACCTGCACGATAGCTTCTTTGTGTTCCGTCAGGTAATTGATATGTAGAGGGATCATCGGCTGCTTCACGCCCTTCCAAACCATTTCCGATATCGAAAGTAGGTGTATTTCTCAACAAGCCCAGCATCACCCCAGAGATATTGGAACCTCTTTGGATACGATTACCTCCTGAATTGGTGTAGCCCACAGAGATTCCAGACGTAATTTTTTCAGATATTTTAAAATCTATGTTTGCACGTGCTGTAATTCTTTGAAAATCAGCGTTGGGCACTACTCCATTTTGAGTCAAGTAACCTACAGATACAAAATAACGAGCTGCATCTGTACCACCATTTACTGAGATGTTATTATCCCAAGTATTGCCTGTCACAAAAAAAGTATAGGGGTCATAAGCGCGTGCAGCAATACCGTTGCCAGTACCTGTGGGTACTAAACGTCCATTACGATCATAAGGATAATCAGTATCACCATCAAATTCTAGTGTAGAAATTCTCGGTCCCCAGCTAAAACCTTCAAAGGTTTCTGGTCCTCTCCAAGTAGAAACCCCTTCTACGGGTCTTCCTTGTGCGTAGGTAGATTGTAGCTCAGGTAGCTGATTTACACGGTCAGCAGTAAAGGCTGAAGTAATGGAGATTCTTGGCTTGCCCGACTTACCTCTTTTGGTAGTAACAATTACAGCTCCATTTGCTGCACGGATACCATACAATGAAGTGGCAGCAGGTCCTTTCAATACTGTAAGCGACTCGATGTCGTTGGGGTTCAAATCAATAGCACGGTTTGAGTTATCTACTCCACCAACTCCATTACCTGAAGTACCATTACTAATTGGGATTCCATCTACCACAAACAGAGGAGAGTTGTTTCCAGTGATAGAGGTGTTGCCACGGATACGAATGTTGGCAGAGGCACCAGGAGAACCCGCAGAACTTACTACTTGCACACCTGCTACTTTTGAGTTAAGTGCATTCACCAAGTTAGTTTCTCTTGATGAAACGATGTCCTCACTTTTTACACTTTGGATAGAATACCCAAGTGTACGCTTATCAGACTCAATGCCCACTGCCGTAATTACTACTTCACCTAGTTGGCGCGTGTCTATCTGCATTATCAAATCGATGACAGACTGAGCACCTACGGTAACTTCTTGCTGCACAAGCCCAACACCTTGGAATACCAATACTGCGCCTTCTTGCACACCTATTTGATACTTCCCATTGATGTCAGATACTGTACCAGTGGAAGTGCCTTTAATCACAATACTTACACCAGGAACTGGTTCACCAGACTCATTGTCGGTAATCGTTCCAGTTACGGTTCTTTGCTGCGCATAAGCACTAAGGCAGAAGAACAAACTTAGGAATAAACTCCAGAGTAATTTTTGCTTCATACTTTTAATAATTTAAGGTTACTTTTATGTTAATACTTGGCAAACCTAATAATTTTTTTAGTTAATCAAAATTTTTTTTAAATAAATTTACGCTTAGAACTTAATCGTATATTTATTTCAACCAGAGCATACCAAACAAAATTTTATATCAAATCCAATAAAAGCGCAAAATACTATTCCAAAGCAAAGATTATTTTATTTCTAGTCAATTAAAAATTGATTTTTGATACTAATCTTGCTCAATATTTTATTTTTAGAGAATTTATCAGTTTTTTTTTAGTTTTTTTTCATAAGAAGCTATGAAATCAAAAAAAATAGTTTTCTTCATTACTTTAACTGAATGTAAAATATTTGTTAAATCATTTAGAATAGTAACACTAACTTTTAATAAAAGTATAATGTAACTTTTTTGCTTAAAATTTATTTTTTTACCAAAATAAATTAACTTTGACCTTTGAGAAGATTGTATAACTCATGAAAAAAACATACTCTTTCGCTTTGATACTTTTTTTAGCCTGTTTCACTAATTTTACTTTGGCACAAAGCCCAAATCCTGTTGCACAATCTGCCCAAAACTTTACTATCTTGATGATTGTGTCTTTTGTAGTTATTTTAGGGTTGTGGGCTTTGGTGTGGTTGAGGAGAAAAAAACAATAGGTGCGAATAACTTCGCCAATGCTTTTTAACAGCCCATGAAAGTTATGAGATGTTTCCTGCTAAAATTTTCAAAATTAGATGGGTTAAAATCTAAAAAAGCTGTACTTTTGTCATTATCGGGTGTGTATCTCGCTTTTTGTTAATCGAGGGCTTTACCCTCAAAAAGTCGGGATAAAACTTTCTCAAAAACGAATAAAAGTAACCCACATTATCACCCTCAAGTTGATTGATGATGCAATATACCCAAGAACAAATCTTAAAACTTGCCCCTGATAGTAGCTCGGCAAGTGCTGGCAAAAAACTAGCCACCTCTGCCAAGTGGCTCAGCATCTACGCTCACCCCGAAGCTCTTTGGGGGGAATGTCAGGGAAGTGGAAAAAATCCTTATAAAACCAGTATAGACCTCAAAAATATTGCTTTCAAATGCTCGTGTCCTAGCCGCAAGTTTCCTTGTAAGCATGGTATTGGGTTACTCTTGCTCTATGCCCAAAACCCATCGGTATTCAAAACCGAAGAAAATCTTAGCCCAGAAGTGCAGGCTTGGCTTGACAAGCGCAACAACCGAAGCGAAACCCAAAAAATTAAAAAAAACAAACCCATAGACGAAGCCGCCCAGCAAAAACGCATACAAGCACGCGAAAAAAAAGTGAAAGCAGGCATAGAAGAATTGCAGGCTTGGCTGAGTGATGTAGTGAGGGCAGGTATTATGGCGGTGCCTCAAAATCAATATCAGTTTACTCAAAAAATTGCAGCACGTATGATAGATGCTCAGGCAAGTGGCTTGGCAAATCAGCTACGTGCAGTCCATAAAATTAATTTTTATAACGAAGGCTGGCAAACACAACTACTCAGACAGCTCGCCAAAATATATACACTCAGCGAAGCATACCTCCACCAAAACCAACTGCCTACTGACCTAAAAGAAGATGTGCGCAGCTTGGTAGGCTGGAATACTGCCAAAGAAGAGGTACTGAACCAACCTACTCTTACAGATGCGTGGTGGGTACTCTCTCAACAAACCGAAGTAGAGGAAAGACTTACCATTGAGCAAACTTGGCTGTATGGACTGGCAAATCAACGCTTTGCCTTGCTGCTCAACTTCTATGCCCCTGCCCAAAAACCTGCCGAAGTGGTAGCCGAGGGCACTTGCCTAGAAGCAGATTTGTGTTTTTACCCTTCAGCCATGCCACTACGCGCCTTGATAAAAGACCTCAAAAACACAAAAAAACAAGACTTACAAGAAAAACCCACAGGACTAAGTATTCTTCAAGCCCACCAATACATCAGCGAAGCCTATGCTAAGATGCCTTTCGTAGAGGAGATTCCGCTGATGCTTGCAGCAGTGAAGATGTCCTACCAAGCACCGCACTTCCTTGTGATAGATGCTCAAAATAATAGCTTACAGCTGAGCAATACAGAGGAAGTGAATTGGCAAATCTTGGCAATCACAAAAGGATTGCCTTTCACTTGTTTTGGCTTGTATTTGCAAGGTTATTTTAAAATACTTACCCTCATCACCGAAGACAAAAGCTATTCGTTATGACCAAAAATATCCAAGAAGAATTGCTAAAAAATGCTTTGCTGGGCACGAATCGATATACCATGTCAGATTTTGGCCTGATACAAACACTTGCAGACAAGCTAGAAAAGCAAGCAAAATCAAGGGAAGAGGTACTGCTAGGCGTGGCATACACTCAGTTGCTCTACCAAGAAGCAGGCAAAATACCTGTTTCACAAGACGTAGAAGTGAATACTTGCCCACCTGAAAAACAGCCACTACACTCAGAAAATGAGGCAAACTTACTCAAAAATAGTTTCACTACCAACGATACCCTCACACAACAATACCTTTTAGAACGCTGCTACAAACAGCAGCAACTGGTTCGTCCTGATTTGGTGGTTTTTTGCTTAAACAAAGCCCTTTCAGATAAGAAAAAGATGGATTTGTACCTCAAAGTAGTGGGCGAGCTAGGGCATTGGCTCTGCCAGCTCAACCCCGAATGGACAGAACTTTTAGCCTATCTCGAACACAAAGAACTCACTGAAGAGGCCTGGTACACAGGCATACAAGCACAAAGAGTGCAATATCTTCAAAAAGTACGTCAAGAAAACCCTGCCGAAGCCATTGCCCTACTCGAGAAAACTATTTATCAAGAAAATGCCGCACAAAGGCAAGACTTTGTGTCGGTTTTAGAAGATGGACTTTCAATAAATGATGAGCCATTCTTGATGAAGCTGAAGCAAGACAAAAGCAAACATGTAAGGCAACTTGTGCAAGAATTACTCAAAAAGATAGAAGGTGGTACTGTACAAACTAGCTACCTAGACTATCTCTGCAAAACCCTTGCGTTAGAAAAGAAGACCAAGGGCATAGGTTTTACTGTCAAATTGACTTTCGCAATAAATAGCGGTCTGCTACCCACCAAAGAAATTTTTGATACAGGCATAGACAACATCAGCAACACCAAAAATATTACTGACCAATTGTACTGTATTGCCCAAATGCTTGCCTTTGTATCGCCTGAGCTACTGGCAGAAAAACTAAGTGTTACAGAAACCCAACTTCTTGAGGCACTCCTCAACCGCCCTGCCCACGAAAAAAAATTTTTGTTGAATTACCTCATAAAAAGTACCCTGCTTTTTGAATACCAACCGTGGGCGTTGCATTTGGTTAAGCAAGAAGGTGCTATCCAGCCTACACTTTTTGCACTCTTGCCCGAAGATGAAAAATGGAACTGTTTGCCTATCTTCCTCAAAAATGGATTCAGAGACTTTATGCTTTATTTACTGGATTTGCCCTATTTTCAGCTACCTGCCAAGGCAGCAATGGAAATTTTGAGCCATCTACACAAACACCCCTTTGAGCTTGATACTCAACTTTACAAAAAATTGGCATTTTATCTACCTAACTCTTTGCTTGAAGAACTCTATGCCTTCGCCCAAGAAGACCACCAACAAAACTATCAGCGCAGGCATTTTCAGACACAGATTGGTGAGATGATTACTTTGCTAGAAACATTGAAAGATAGTTAAAAAGTTGCATTTGTTTGTTGAATTCAAGGATTGATTAAAACCTAATGACTAAATAACTTAATCACCAATTTCTTACCTAAATATGCTTATCTCTCGTCCTTTTGCGCGCGCTACCCAAGCAATGCTTTTGTTCTTGGGTGCTGTTTATGTACTGTTATTAGTAGTAATTTATTGGCTTTTGCAAAATACTGAAAATACTCTTTGGTACTATGTGGGTATTGCTGTACTACTCTTGATAGGATTGCCCATTACAATTCGTTTTTTTTATAATTACAAAGTCATTGAAGCAAAAAAAGGTAAAATCAATATCAAAAAACCTTTTCTTTTAAAAGAAAAAGTATTAATGCTGAACGATTTAGAAGAAAGCCATGAGCAGACTATCAAAACTTTCAATACTGAATACAAACTCTTTACTGCTCGCTTCAAAAATGGTTTTCTGGAAATCAGCAACCAAGAATATGATAACTATGACAAGCTCAAACAGTACATTCAGAAAAAAGGCAAAAAGTAAGAGACCTGATACTTTGGGTTCTCTGACAATTTTTGTAGATTAAAGTATTTTTTTCTTGATGATGTTTTGTAAAAACCTGATTATCAAACCTGTAAGGTTTTCAAAACCTTACAGGTTTATCCTCTACACAAAATTTGTCACAGAACTATACTTTGAAATAATTAAAAACCTCAACTAATTCATAAAAGGCAACAACATAACCGCAAAGAAATGGTTGTAATGATGTAAATAACATATTTTATCATCTAAGAAATTCCGTTTTTCTTATGATACAAGTCCTACCAAAACAAATATCATTCATAACTATCCAAATACTACTTATTTTGATAGTAATTATCACTGCAAGCGCACAAAACAGTCCATTGATTGATTCTCTTAAAAAAAACCTCTCCAAACCACTTACTACCGAAGAACGCCTAGATACACAGGTAGAAATTGCCTTTGCTTATATCAGAGAGGCCAATACAAAAGAAGCAAAACCCTTGCTCCAAAAAGCTCTTCAGCAAGCACGCAAACTGCCCTACCTCAAAGCACAAATAAAGATTAATAGAGGGCTAGGAATCTTGGAAGATGAGCAAGGCAATTATCTTGATGCGCTCAACTATCACCTTAAATCGCTCAAAATAGCTCAAAAACTTGCCATTGATGAAGAAGTAGCCGACAGCTATAAGGAGGTAGGCATTATTTATTTCAATCAAGGTGAATACCCAGATGCCCTGCATTACTTTCAGCAAGCACAAAAACTCTATGAAAAAACCAAGCAGCAAATGGGCGTTGCCAACATCCTGAATAACATTGGGTTGATATACCATAATCTTGGAGAATATGATAAATCGCTCCAGAACTATCAAAAAACATTAGAAATAGACCGCAAACTTGGAGGCAAAAGGGGCATTGCTTACACCCTCAACAACATCGCGGTAGTATATGAAAAGCAAGACCAACTCGCCGAAGCAAGACAATACTACGAGGAATCGCTCAAAATCAAACAAGAAATTGACGACCAGCAGGGCATTGCTAATACCCTCAGCAACATAGGTATTGTTCACGAAAAACAAAAACAATATGCCATTGCCGAAGAGTACTACTTAGAATCGCTTAAAATCAATAGAACTGTTGGCAATAAATTTCGCCTTACCCATATACTCAATGCCTTGGGAGAGTTTCACTACAAGCAGAAAAAATTTGACAAAGGGCGCGCTTATTGCCAAGAAGCACTTGCCATTGCAGAAGCGATTGACTCAAAGTACCGTGTACAAATAGCTGCCAAAAGCCTGATGGAACTTGAAGAACTTGCTGGCAATAAAGCGAAGGCCTACGACTATGCACTGACCTACATGGCTGCCAAAGATACACTTTTTAATGAAGATAAATCGCGAGAAATAGGACGCTTGGAAGCAAAGTACGCTTTTGATAAGCGTGCGCAAGCACTCAAACTCCAGCAAACCAAAAAAGAATTTCAACTCAATCAGAAAATACAACAACAGCAGTACCTGCTCTATGGCGTGGCTTTGGTAGCTTTTTTCTTGATAGTGATTGCACTTATTTATTATCGATACAGCACAAAACTAAAGCAACTCAATGCTACCAAAGACAAGCTATTTGCCATTGTTGCCCACGACCTCAAAAACCCTCTCTCTGCCTTCAGAGCCATTACTCAATCTCTCTCTGAAAATCTCAATCAAATTAGCCAAAAAGAAATACAGTATTTTCTCGATAAAATCAATACTTCTTCTTTGCAACTCTACGAACTATTACAAAACTTGCTGCACTGGGCAATTAACCAAACTGGACAGATAGAATATAAACCTCAAGCCATTGATATACAGATGCTTAGCAAGCAAGTCATCCAGCAACTTGAAGTTAATGCCACGCTAAAATCAATCCAAGTCACCAACCAAATACAACCCACACCAACTGCCTTTGCTGACCCAAAAATGACCAGCCTAACGCTCAGAAATTTACTTTCTAATGCCATTAAATTTACGCCAAAAGAAGGCAAAATTACGCTCCAAGCCATTCAAAAAGCACAATACTTGCACATTATAGTACAAGATACTGGTATAGGTATCAGCAAAGAAGACCAAGCAAAACTGTTTCGCATAGATAGCGACCCCAAAAAGGTGGGTAGCTCTCCCGAAAAAGGTACTGGTTTGGGGCTAATTTTGTGTAAAGAATTGGTAGAAAAACAACAAGGCAAAATTTGGGTAGAAAGCCAAGAAGGTAAAGGTAGTCGTTTTATATTCTCCCTGCCGCTTTCCTCGTAGTGCCTACCCTCCTGACTCAAAAATAATATGGAAAAAATAGCAATCATCATTGTAGATGACCACGAAATTGTAAGAGACGGCTTGCGCGCCCTTTTGCTTGGTAGCCTGCAAATCAAAGTAGTGGCAGAGGCAAGCAATGCTTATGAACTGTTCGACCTGCTCAAAACCCATCAACCGCAGGTGGTGCTGCTAGATATAGCCATGCCCGGTATGTCGGGTATTGACATTAGCAAAGTACTGAAGCAAGATTTTCCAGACATAAAAATCTTGGTATTAAGTGCTAATACCCAAGAAAATTACATCATAGCGGCAGTAAGGGCAGGCGCATTGGGCTTTTTGCCAAAAAACTGCTCCAAAGAAGAATTGCTGAATGCTATCCGTGCTGTAGCCCAAGGACAGTTGTTTTTTGGTAAAAACATTACGAGTTCGGTTTTTCAAAATTTTGTGCAATACGTGCAGCAAAAATCAAATGAAGAGCTACAATGCCTGAGCGAACGTGAAATGCAGGTATTAAAAGGCTTCGCCGAAGGGCAGAGCTACAAAGAAATTGCTGATAAACTGAGCATCAGTGCCCGTACCGTAGAATCGCACAAAAAAAGTATTTTTGAGAAGTTAAACTTTAACAGCAATGTGGACCTTATCAAATATGCCATCAAAGAAGGAATCATAATACTTGAATAACTAGCGTGCTAAAATAAAACCCCCACACCTATTTTTCAGCCATAGAACACCGATGCTATAAATAATTGATTATCAGTTACTTATTGAAGAAGTTCCCTTGCCCTTCACACTGACGAGTATAATTATCCGTAATTTTCACACAGCACTTTCCGTAATTTTCCGAATTGATACCCAAGGTATAGCAAGCTAACTTGCAAGTGTAAATATTTTTTAATTATTAACACAAATAAACATGAAAACAAAATTCATACACTTAGTAGTATTATTATGCCTAGGCATTATTTTGATACCTTGTACTAGCCAAGCGCAGCTAGGAGGATTAAAAGATATACTGAAAAAGAACAAAAAGAAAGTTGAAACAAGCACTTCCAGCGATCCTGCTGAAGTAGCGAGTGAAGCATTGGTAACAATATCAGATGAAGACCTTGAAAAGTCAAATAAGCTGGCAAGGGAGTTCTCAAGCTTTTTTAAATTTACCAATATGAATTTTAGGAAACTTGCTTCCATAACAATTGAGAATCATTGGTCGCCCACTACTATGAGGCGGAATCTTGAGAAAGCAAACAAGAACTTACAGTTTTTTGCAGGTGATGGAGCAAAGAAGTTTTATGAAGAAAATAAAACGGATATTGAGCGTTTCCTGAAAGTAGCACAAGGTAAATACAGCCCGAATACAAACGAAAGGAAAGTGGCAGACACTTGGAGTCAGTATGGAGGAAGCTACAATTACGGCTACCAAGCTTACGAAGAATACAAGAAGTTAGGTGGCAAAAATTATAAACCAGAAGATGCAGAAGAATTTTGGAAGAATGATGGTAATGGTATGGATTTTAAGGGGCTGAAAATAACAGCAGATTACGTTATTGAACTGGCATATCAAGAAAAAGACAAAGAACAAAGAGAAGTTATTAAACTGTTACAGACTTCACTCACGACACTCGATCTCTTCAAAAGCCTACTCCCAGAGGGTAGTTCTATCTTAACTGAGGCAAATAACTTGGAAAAAGAAACAAAAGCTGCCCTTAATGATATGGGGGTTGAGGAGCTAGAAAAGATTTTTATCAATGATTTTCATAAAGCCAACGCAGGCAAAATATTTTTCTCCAAAAAACCTATTGACCCTAAAACTGCCAATGCTTCTACTTTTGCTACTGACTTTACGATAAACGATGAAATTTATGCCATTGCTTATTTTGATGCAAGCTTACTAGAATTGGAAATAATTGAGGAACAAAATGATGGCTATAATGAAGCTACCAAGACTTATAACAAAAAAGCAGTATTTGATAAATATAAGAGTATATCTTTTGATGGAAAATCAACAATGATGAGATTCGTTGCAGGAGATTGGGGAGAAATGGCAAAACAAGGTTATCTGTTATTTAGTCTCAAACCCAACTTAGACAAAGCAGACAATCAAGGAGCAATCGAGGGCTTTGCCAAAACCATCAGTGAAAAATCACCTCGCACACATACCATTCCTGTTAGGTTCGCTTCCACTCAAGGAGACCTTACTATCAGCCTTTCTGGAATGAACAAAGAAAAGGTATTGGCAGATGCAGCAAAGGCTATAGAAAAAGCAAAAGCTGAACAAGAAAGGTCAAAGTTATTATCGCGTGGACTTCCAAAACAATTTGAGAACGCTGGCTTGTATAGCCATAGCTTCAAACCAGTTTCCTTTGCTCAGGTAAAACAGCTCATAGAAACCAATTTGAAAAAAGGGTACGGTGCTGCCAAAGTTGATGCGCTTGTAGTGCAGGATGGCGATAAAAATCAAACAGGTTGGGACGTAAAAGTGAATTCTTTCGGTGTACCCGTAAGCAGAAGTGGTCCAGGTTATTATGTAGCCTACACAGGAACTGATGGAAATTGTTATCATTACTATTTCTACATCTTCCAGAAATACCAAGGAGGAAGTTACGGACCTACTACTAACGGCACCCCTTCTGGAGTAACGCCTACTCAGTATAACTGTGCTAAGAAAAAATTTGCAAAATAAGCAACTCTAAACAAAATGCTGTAAGGCTTGTCTT
>CAYZQI010000106.1:0-16799 GCA_964480455.1 uncultured Cytophagaceae bacterium | reverse complement strand
CAGTAGCGAGGGTAATCTCTGGAATACTAACCCACTCCTTCTTTTTTTTTTTCAGAAAATTTAAGATGATTTTTTTGTATTCCTTTTCTTTGAAGTCAATATCATCAATGGTATGTTTCATTTTTTCTACTTTCTTGTTGTCTTATTGTATAATTAGATTGTTATAAGATTTCACTGTGTAGCCCAAACATTTAACCATTCAGTAATTCAACCATCAATATTTGATAGGTTTACCATTGGTTTTCAAGAGTTTTTTATCCTGATAGACTAGTTCACCATTTACAATCATGCAATCAATCCCTTCTGAAAACTGATTGGGATTGGCTACATTGGCTTTTCCTGTAATGGTCTTGGGGTCAAAGATGGTGATGTCTGCTATATTGCCATCAGCTATATCTCCTCTTCCTTCCATGGCTCCTCGCATCAGCTTGGCAGGTAGTGTAGTAACCTTAGAAAGTATTTTCTCAAGGCTAATACCAATCTCCATGCCATGCCTTACTGCAGTAGCAAAACAACCTGCACCGCGTGGGTGATTATTGGCACTCGGTTCGCGCTCAATCCCTCCATCAGAGCCAATCATGCAGAAGTCAGTCTGTAGTGCCATGTTCACGGTTTTTTCCATAGGCATAGTACCCTCTGGCACAGCCACCAGCACCCCAAACCTTCTTCTGTAAGTAGGAAAGTTTTGTTCAGTGATTTTTTGTCCTGTACCTACTACGGTCAGGTCGCTGTAAGTCAGCCCAAAACGCTGTTGCCAGCCGGGGTCAAAGCGTTTGGAAGCGATGTAAGTAGCCCAATAGCTGTAAGGATAGACACAAGTAGTGATTTCAAGTCCAAAATTATTGGCATTTTGGATAAGCTCAAGCGCTTTGGGCATATTGTGTGTGCCTCCTGTGGAGTGCAGGTGGTCTATGTGTATGCGTGCGCCTGAGTCTTGAGCCAGTTGTATTGCTTCTTTTACGCCTTCAAGTTCTTTTTCGGGAGAGGAGTAGCGTAGGTGCAAAAAATAAGGTCTGTCATATTTGGCGGCAATTTTGGCATAGCCGAGTAATTCTTGGTAGGGAGTGGGCTGGTATTCTATGCTATGACAAACTCCCAAACCACCCTCTGCCAAGCCTTTCTCTACCAATCGGTATCGAGTGGCAAGGTCGCCGTAGCCATTTCGGATTACCATTACAAAAACGCCCACTCCATAATTGACATAGTGGGGGCGTGGGTCAAATTGTTGATGAAACTGTGCTGGGCTTGCAGCACCGCCATGCATTTGCAATACTGTGGTAGCTCCATCTGTGAGTTTATATTTCTCAAAAATCATATAAGTTTGCTGCGGGTTGCCTGCATTGTCTGCCAGAATATCAATAAAGCCCGGGCTAACTATTTTGCCAGCAGCATCTATAATCTGGTCGGCATCTAGGTTTTGAGGGCTGATTTTGATTTTGTTGTCTTTAGTGATGCCTACGCAAAGCGGTTCTATTTTTCCATTATGATATACTTTTCCATTGCGGATAGAGATTTTATAAGGATTGCTAGACTGCCCTACGCTGATATGTGGCGCAACGAGTAATCCTCCGCCTACGAGTGCAAGATTTTTTAAGACTTTACGTCTGTTAGGAGTACAGTGATTTTCAGTAGATTGTAATTTTTTCAATTTATTTCAGGTTTTATTTTGAGCTAAAATTAGCAAATTTTTTAAAAATACAATGCCTTTGCGCAATATTCAGCGATAGGCTATTTTTTCGGCATGGGTTTTGAATAAGGCAGGTTATTGATTTTCAGAAAAATCCTACACCTTATAAAAACTTATTTCTATCATGAAAAATACTCAATTGATTACAAAAATTGCTGGCTTTGTACTGTTAGTCTTTTTATTTGTACAAGCTCCTGATGCATATGCACAAAAAAGTCGCAGCAAAAAAGAAAAAGCACCCAAAGAAAAAAAAGAACGTAAATCACGCTCACGCGATAGCGGCTCTAACGATGAAAAACTAAGCAGAGAAGAAGAACGTGCGCTCAAAAGTGAAGTAAAGGCATATCAGAAAAATTTACCCTCTTTTAAAAAATTTAAAGAAGACAAAGCACGGGCAGAGTCTGACCTTGCTTCTAATAGCCGTGAATTAATACGTGTAAAAGAACTCGAGGCACAGTGTGCCAATGAAGTTGAAGAACTTCGCAAGCAGATAGAAGACTTGGAAAGACGGCTTAGAGAGAAAAATGCCCAACCTGCCATCACCGAGGGCTTCGGGATTCCTAAGCAAGGATTATATTATGTAGTACAGATTGGTGCTTTCCAGCAAAAAGACGTATCAGTGAATAATGATAACCCCGATTTTAGAAAAGAAAACGCCGATGGATTTAATAAATACATTATGGGGGTGTTCAACAGTATAGAGCAAGCCGACCAGTTGCGTAATTTTTTACTACAGTTAGATTTCAGAACACCTGCTTATCGTCCTTTTGTGGCACCGTATCGTGATGGTATGCGCATTAGCATTGATGAGGCTTTGGGTGCTGATGAAGCTGCCAAGCGCAAAAGTAAAGGACAGTAAGTAATTGTCAGTAAAGGAATATAAATGCTGCTGAGCTGAAAGCCTGCTGCCATAGATTTCTACACAAATTGTCAGCAAAATAACATCATATAGAAAAGCCTACTTCCTTAGCTAGGGAAGTAGGCTTTTGGGTTTTGATAAGTTATGAAGGATGCAAGTCAAATTGACTTCCTTATGCCCTCTCTTGAGGAGAGGGTAGGGGTGAGGTGGCTAAAAAGGGAAATTTGACTTGCACCCGTTATGAAATAGTATGAATCAGTATTTATTTTAATTGCCAACCGAAAATTCATAATTACCCATTCTTTGTTAAGCATTGGGTTTAGAGGTTTTACCTTTTTTGGAGGTTTTCTTGGCGATTTCTACCAAGATAGCCAAAGCATTTCTGTTCTTTTCGCTCATGTTGAGTGTAATTTTACCTTTTGAGGTATTTCCTTCGTACTCATTAGAATAAATCTCAAGAGATATGAATTTTGGTAGCACTTCTTTTTCTATTATTGGGTCATCAAAAGTGCCTTTAGGCAATGACTTGAATAGCTTTTGAAAATCTACATACATACAAGAAAGTTTATCTTTCACTATTTTAGCTACTTTATCATCAAGTTTTCCTTTACCCTTAGCAATGTTGTCTCTAATTTTTTCATTAGAAGCCAAGAAAAGCATATCATCTTTTTCTATCAAAAAATATTGCTGCCCTTCTGCACGTATTACATAGTAATTATCTTTTTTCTTCAAGAAAGGCAAACCATCAAATTTATTCAACAGTTTTTGTAAGGTTTCTTTTTTAGCAATGCCAAGTCCTACTGTGCCTTGTATATCAGGGTTAAATATATTTTCTACATTTGCACTTTCTAGGGCAATTACCAAATCTCCACTAAGCATTGCAAATAGCTCATCTACACTCAGCCCTACTTGACTAGCAGTTTCGTTTACTTCTTTGAGTGTGCCAGCTTCCTCGAGTAATTTTTTTACTCCTTTCATACCTATACCAAAGCCAAGCATCATAATAGGAGATAACACAGGTGTACTGCTTACTAGGTTGGCATCCATTTTACCCTTGAATAGGTCAGCATACTTCTCCATTATTTTTGCATCAATTTTAGATTGAGCATCTATAACTACTTTTCCTTTCTCAAAATTGAGTATAAAACTCAGGTTCTCAGTAAGTTTGGTAAGGTCTTGTAAGCTTGGGGGTATATCTACAAAGGCATCGGCTTCGGTGGCAGCATCACTTACTTTTTTATAATCTACCCACACGCCAATGTCGTGTGTAGTGCCAAGAAATTTCTTGAAATCACTATTTTTAGCTTCTAGAGAATTATTTTTAGAAGTTTTAAGAATCTGCTCGTGGAGTGCCTCGAGGGTTTTTTGGTCGTCATTTTCGGGGGTGGTGGTCAGCAACATGCTAGACTTGTCCCAGCTTATGATACCTTCACCTTCATTTACAGCATAGCTACGCTCTCCTTTTTTAGAGATTTTAAACTTTTCAGTGGCTTTTTTTAGCCCTTCTTCAAACTGTTTGGCATCTTTCAGCCCCATTACTGCAGCTACATAGCTTTTTTTCGTGTCCTTATCTACTCTGAGAAAGAAATAACCCGTTTTGTTGAGGTCTATGCCACTACCTAAGAGTTTTGCAATTACATCAGCATCTTTGTCGTCAAGGTCGGCGGTTTTTAAAAACTCAGTATTGAAAAGGTCTTTCCATTCTGTAGCTTTTGACGACATAGACTTAAAATCAATACTCATTACCACACTTACATCACTCGGAATGATAGTAGGTTCTACACTTTTACCTCCTCCGCAGGCTGTTGCCAAAAATAGCAAGGCAAATAGTACCCCTACATAATTGAGCATACATCGTGTTTTTTGATATTTGAAGTGGTTTATCATGCTTAAAAAAATTTGTTAAGTGATTTAATAAAATAATATATAGCTTTTACTACGTAAAGTTTGGCATAAAGGAACAGATTTTTTTTGGTTTATCCATAGTAAAGCGTTTTTTTTTGAAAAAATACTACCATTGTAGTAATACAAAAAACCATAAATGGTTAATATTGAATGTCTTTTGAGATAACCACAAGCAAAATGTTCAAAAAACTCATTCAAATAGGTCCTGGGGCATTGGTGGCGGCAGCTTTTATAGGACCTGGCACAGTTACTACGGCAACACTGGCAGGAGGCGCGCATGGCTACACGCTTTTGTGGGCGGTATTGTTTTCTATCATTGCACTCTTGATTTTACAAGAGATGTCAGCACGCTTAGGCTGGGTCGCCAACATGGGGCTAGGTGATGCCATTCGGCTAAAAATTCAATCTCCTGCTTTAAAATTCTTGGCATCAATACTTATATTGATTTCTATTTTTGTGGGCAATGCTGCCTACCAAGCTGGCAACCTCACGGGCGCAGTATGGGGTTTTGAGGCTTATTCCCAAAGCTTTGAGTCATTGTCTTTCAATCCACTCATACTTTTAGTGAGTTTGTGTGCTTTTTTCTTACTCTTTACGGGCAAATACGCACTCATAGAAAAAGCCCTTGTGCTGATAGTAAGTAGTATGGGTATCATTTTTTTCATCACAGCATTTGTATTACAACCCAATGTGTATAAAATATTGCAAGGTTTGTTTGTTCCTCAGATTCCTCCCAACAGTGGGCTATTGGTCATCGGATTGATAGGCACTACCGTAGTGCCTTATAATCTCTTCTTACACGCTTCGGCAGTAAGCCAGAAATGGCAAGGCAAAGGCAATTTAGCACAGGTACGCTTGGACTTGGTGCTTTCCATCTTACTAGGTGGGATAATCACTATGGCAATTCTAGTTTGTGCGGCGGTTGTTTTTGAGCAAAGCCCCCAAGCCATCAGCAAAGCTACTGACCTTTCGCTTCAGCTCAGACCACTTTTGGGCGAGGGAGCTACCCTTGTACTTGCATTTGGTTTTTTGGGCGCAGGGCTTTCTTCTGCCATTACTGCACCTTTGGCAGCTAGTTTTGCAGTTTCGGAGCTATTGGGCTGGAAAAAAGACCTTAAAAGTAATTCGTTCAGAGGGGTATGGGGAGTAGTATGGCTAACAGGCACTTTTTTTTCTTTGCTAGGCTTCAAACCTACTGCTGTGATTCTACTCGCACAAGTTGCCAATGGCTTGCTGCTACCCGTCATTGCGTCTTTTTTGCTTTGGGTGATGAACGATAACCAATTGATGCAACAAAACAAAAATAAAATCTTACACAACCTGAGTGGTCTGTTGGTGATATTAATTACAATGTTGATTGCTTTGCGTACCATAGGACTGGCAGTGGGAAGTATTTAGTTTTAGATAAATCACAAAATAAAGTAAGCATTGGCAGCTATTTTTAAATTTTTTTACTATCTTCAACATCAAACAATAATTACCTAAATTCAAAAATGACAGATAAAAATTATTATGTGTGTTGCTTTGTAGAAAACTCACGTAGCACAAACATACAAGGCATAGATTCACAGACAGTGCAATGCCTAAGTATTGAAAAAATAGGAATAGTAGTAAGTGAGTTTATGGGAGATACCGAAATGCCTGTACGTAGCTCACGCAAAAACCTACTGACACATCAGCAAATCAATGAAGACGTACTTCGGCAGACTACTGTGCTGCCGTTGCAATTTGGTATAGTGCTTTCAGTTACACAATTAGAAGAACTCGTGGCACAAAAAGCAGACGAAATCAAAGAAAAACTTACTGAACTAAGGGGTAAAATAGAGCTTTCACTCAAAGGTATCTGGAAAGATATGCCTACAGTTTTTGAACAGATTGTAACTCAAAATCCTGATATTCAACACATTAAACAACAAGCCCTTACTCAAGGAAGTAATCAGAGTTTACTTGTAGAAGTTGGGTAGCGAGTAGAGCGTGCATTACAGCTACTCAAAGAAAATTACCAAAACGCCATTTTAGATAAACTGCTGCCTTTGGCGCATCATTACCAAGTCAAAGAGGCGCAAGGTGAGGCGATGTTTGCCAATTTGGTTTTTTTGATAGACAAAAGCAAAGAAAGTGAATTTGACCAAGCTGTGCAGCAAATTGGAGAGAGCCATCAACAAGAAGCTGACTTTAAGTACATAGGGCCTTCGCCAGCCTTTCATTTTGTAGATTTGACTTTGTAAGGCGTGTTATGTTTCTGTAGATTCAAAAATACCTTTGCAATTCAGGTTTAGTTCTTGTAGCTTTGAGTTGTTTAATTTTTTGAAACAACACATTCCACAAATGATAGCTTAAAATATGGAATTTAAGAACGATATTCAATTTGCAAAGCAACTAGACCAACGCTTTGCTGACATTACAAGGAGAGAGGATTTTTATATTCCTCAAAAAAAAGAAAAAGAAGTATTGTATTTCACAGGAAACTCTTTGGGCTTACAGCCCAAAACTGCCCAAAAATACTTACTTCAAGAAGTTGAAAAGTGGAAGCTGCACGGTGTAGAAGGTCATTTTGGTATCAAAGAACAATGGTATGATTACCATAAAATACTAAGAAAACCGCTTGCCAACCTAGTAGGTGCAAAGCCCGAAGAAGTAGTAGCGATGAACAGCCTTACCGTAAATCTACATTTACTCATGGCAAGTTTTTATCAGCCTAAAGGCAGGCGCAGCAAAATATTGATGGAAGCCTCTGCCTTCCCTTCCGACCAGTACGTGGCAGAGTCGCAAAGTCGCTTTCATTACCTCGACCCTGACAAAAATATTGTGGAGTTCTGCCCTAAAAACGGTAAACATACCCTCAATACTGCAGATATGGTAGCACAAATACGCTCACTAGGCGATGAGCTTGCGATTGTATTGCTAGGGGGAGTAAATTACTACACAGGGCAGTTTTTTGACATCAAGCCCATCACAGAAGCCGCTCACGAGGTAGGGGCAATAGTAGGGTTAGATTTGGCGCATACCGTGGGTAATTTGCCGCTTTCGCTTCATGCTTGGCAGGTAGATTTTGCTACTTGGTGTTCTTACAAATACCTTAACTCTAGCCCTGGTGGTATCTCAGGTGTATTTGTGCATCAAAAGCACCATCAAAACCCTGAATTGCCTCGCCTGACGGGTTGGTGGGGATATGAAGAAAAAACACGCTTCCAAATGAAAAAAGGCTTTGTACCTGAGCCTGATGTAGATGCTTGGCAAATGAGCAATGCACCAATTTTGCTCTTGGCGGTGCATAGGGCCGCGCTAGAGATGTTTGAAGAAGTAGGAGGGGTAGCTGCCTTGCGTGAAAAAAGCAAAGTACTTACTGCTTTTTTAGAGTATGTAATCAAAGAAACGAGCCAAGCTACGCAATATCCTATTGAGATTATCACCCCTTCTAATCCTGAAGAAAGAGGCTGTCAGCTTTCATTGCTTGTAAGACAAGAAGGACGTAAACTATTTGAATTTTTAGAAGAAAATGGCGTCATTGGAGATTGGAGAGAACCAGACGTGATTCGGATTGCACCTGCACCACTCTACAATACCTTCGAAGATGTTTATCAATTTGGTGAACTGCTTCATCAAGCAATTACTACTTTGGTGGACTATGCCAAAGGGTAAATCGGAGCAAATGAGTTGTTTAATTTAAAATTATTTAAGTGAAACGTATTAATTTTGCAGGATAGAATTTATGATTCTTTGACAATTTTTGTGATTGTGTGCGATAAGATGAGCTAAATACTGTTTAGAACATAAATGCCAGCGGACTTCCAGTCCGCTGCTACAGATTTCCACAAAAATTGTCAGACAACCGAATTTATTGCTAAACAAAAAATGAATGCCTACGTCACCCAATACGCCATATACGGGATTGATAGAGAAGATAAAAAATTTTATCATACCAAAAGTTAAATTTGCAACTACCTCAGCAGTAGCAACTGTGGTAGATTATTCACTCTATCTTATTTTGGTAGCTTACTCGTTCAATCCGGTAATTGCCAATATTATCGCGGCAGGTTGTGGTATGTTGATTAATTTTTTATTGCAAAAACGCTTTATTTTTACGCTAGAGCGGCGCACAAGTGCTGCTTTTGCTTGGTCTATCACCTTTTCATTGATAGGTATTGGGCTAAGCACTACGCTGATTTTCTTGCTCAACAAAATTACTTTCTTTCAGCAATACCAGTTTATTACCAAATTAATTGCTGTGGGCTTAATTTTTTTGTATAATTTTTATACCAAACGCTTTGCCTTTGAGCGCAAACTATGGTAAATCACTTTGTTTGATACCGATTTGGCAATGGATACTGCAAAAGATAATTTTTTTCAACAAGTATATGAAGTAGTTCGGCTTATTCCAGCAGGGCGTGTAACGAGCTATGGCGCAATAGCAGCTTACCTCGGGAGCAAAGGCAGCGCACGCATGGTGGGCTGGGCTATGAACGCCGCTCACGTTTATACTGATGTGCCAGCACACAGGGTAGTCAATAGGGTAGGGGTGCTAACTGGAAGAAATCATTTCAACCCCCCTGAACAGATGCAAGCACTCTTAGCAGCGGAAGGAGTGGTGGTAGTAGAACATCAAATTCAAGATTTTGAAAAAGTATTCTGGAATCCTAGTGAAGCCTTGGCATTGTAGGGAAAGCACTTAATCTGATTGTTTGAGTTCTTTGATGGTATTTGTAAGCACAGTAGCTTTTTCTTGGTCTTGTTCAAGTGTTTTTTGGGTCATACTCTTGAAAAAATCCTGAAAAAGCTGTTCTTCACTCATATCTCTTATGCCTGCAGTAGTAAGTTTTGTAACTTGACTGATGCTAGACAGTTCTATCCACTTAAGTACCAAGGCATTGGGATACTGTTTTTGGATAATCTGCATGGCATTAGGCACTACCTCTTCATTGAGCAGGGAAACTTCAAGTAAATCATCTTTTTGGATGTCTATCTTTGTATCTTCTTCTAAGTAAAATTTACGCTCTTTAATACGTCCTTTTACTCTCCTAACCTCTTTTTCGGGTATAAGTGGCAGCCGTTCGTACGTGATTTCTCCTTGCGCTCCCATTTCAAGCAAAACAACCGATTTTGCATAATTGGCTTCTGAAAAAGAATATTTAAACAATGAACCTGCGTATTTTAATTTTCCATCTAAAAAACTCAAAGGCTTATGCAAATGTCCAAGAGCGGTATAATCAAAAAAAGAAAAAACTTCGGCAGGGATGTAAGCAGCACCACCCACCATCAAATCGCGCTCAGAGTCGGAGGTATCTTCTTTGGCTTCTGCCACAAAGGCATGCCCTATCATTACGGCACGCTTGCCTTTGGGATGATTTACCTTGATATGAGCGACAAGGTATTCCATGACTTGTGCATGCGTACGGATTTCTTTTTCGGCATCAGCCGTATCTCTGAGCAGAAAGCGCAAAGTTTCAGGCTCGGTATAGGGTATTGGATAGAAATACACTTCTCCAAACGCATCAGTAAGCACCACAGGTTTGACAGGTAGCGAAAGCGTACCTGTAATGTGTAGCCCTTGTTTTTCGAGCAACCCCGCGCCATAACCTATGCGCTCGGGGCTGTCGTGGTTGCCTGCTATGGCAATAACAGGCGTTTTTAAGTCCAAGATAATTTCACTTAATACACTATCAAATACTCTGACGGCATCAGCAGGGGGTACGGAGCGGTCATAAATATCGCCTGCCAGCAAAACTACATCAGGCTGATGTATTTTGACCATTCGGACAATTTGTGAGAGGGCTTCTTGTTGCTCTGCTAGAAGCTGGTGATTATTAAAAGATTTACCCAAATGCCAATCAGCAGTATGTAATATTTTCATATCTGAAAGAAAATAAAAACGGCATAACTTGAGATAGTACTCAATGCAAATTTATAATCAGAATAACTTTATTGATGAATTAAGCTTTTTTTACGAAAATCGCTTAATTTCTCCATTTTTGATACGGCGAAAATAGCTTTGTAAATCTTTGCGTACCTCAGGAGCTAAGATGTATAAGCCCAATACATTGGGAAAACACATAGCAAATATCATGGCATCTCCAAAATCAAATACACTGGTGGCATTGATAGCAGAACCAATGATGATAAAAATACAAAATACAATTTTGTAGGTAACATCAGAAGTTTTACTCTCGCCAAAGAGGTAGGTCCAGGCTTTTAGACCATAATATGACCAAGAAACCATCGTAGAAAGTGCAAAAAGAATAACTGCAATAGAAAGTACCACAGGAAACCACGTAATCACGGAACCAAATGCTCTCGAAGTAAGTGAGATGGCCTCTTGGTTGCCAGCTACTTGGCTTTGGTACTCACCCGTAATAATAATCACAAGGGCGGTCATAGTACATATTACTACTGTATCAATGAAAGGCTCTAATAGGGCAACAATACCCTCACTCACGGGTTCGTCTGTTTTGGCAGCTGAGTGCGCAATAGAGGCAGAGCCAATGCCTGCTTCATTAGAGAAAGCTGCACGCCTAAAGCCCATGATAAGTACGCCTATCATACCTCCATAGCCTGCTTCAGGAGTGAAGGCACCTGTCAAAATCTTACCAAAAGCGTCTGGAATCTGGGTAAAGTTGCCAAAAATTACTATCAAAGCAGCAATGACATATACACCTACCATCAAAGGAACGATTTTATCAGTAACTTTTACAATGCCTTTGATGCCGCCAATAATCACAAACCCAACCAATACGGCCATTGCCACTCCAAAAATCCAACCTTGATTGTAAAGAAAGCTATTTTCTGCCCCCGTTACATTGATGAGCTGCTGAGTGGCTTGGTTTACTTGTACCATATTACCGCCTCCGAAAGAACCTCCAATACAAGCAATCGCAAAAAACACTGCCAGTATTTTGCCAAGCCAGCCAATGCCTCGCTTCTCTAATCCCTTATCTAGGTAATACATAGGGCCTCCCGAAACTGTACCATCGGGGTTCTTTTTTCGGTATTTCAAACCTAGTGTGCACTCTACAAATTTTGAAGACATACCAAAGAAACCAGCTATAATCATCCAAAAAGTAGCCCCAGGTCCTCCCAGCGAAATCGCAATGGCAACCCCTGCAATGTTTCCTACACCTACTGTACCTGAGAGCGCAGCCGTAAGTGCTTGAAAGTGGGAGACCTCACCAGAATCATCAGGGTTGTCGTATCTTCCTGCCACCACATCTAGGGCATGTTTAAAGCCTGTCAGGTTGATAAAACCCATGTATATTGTAAATATCAGGCCACCCAAGATGAGCCAAATCAATACAAAAGGAACGGTATATGCTCCAAATCCTACTTCAAAGAATACAATATCAGAGATGACCTTCGTAACAGGAGTCATTACTGCATTGATTTGGTCATCTATACTAAGGTTTTGAGGATTGCTTACCGCAGAACTGGCTTGTGTACTATTGCTTTGTGCTGATGCTGTATTGACTAGCACAATCAGGGAAATGATTAAAAAAAGTAGTGTTTTTAGTTTCATAAAATTATCTAATCTTCACATCACATTCAAAAACGCTTGCAAATTATTAAATAACTTTTGAAATAAGCAAACAATTTATTAATATTCGCATAAAACTAACTTCATGCTTGCAAAAAAATAATGGTTCTCTGACAATTTTTGTGGTAGTGTTTCATAAGATGGCTTGAATACTGTTCAGAATATAAATGCCAGCGGACTTCCAGTCCGCTGCTACAGATTTTCACAGAAACTGTCAGACAATCAAAATAATTAGAAAACGATTTAGTAATGTTTTTCTTTGGTTAGTGCGTCTTGGTGTTTTTTTTGGAGAAGTGGCAAATCTTGTTCAAATTTTTGTTTTTGGTGGCAGTATTGGTCTTCTATCCTGAGCAGATTGGCAAGCAATTGCTTGGCTATAAGCATTTCTTCTTTCAGGACTTCTCTCTTGACACGCTCTTGGCTGAGGGCTTTTTGTGCCTTGGCAATGCTGTGAGCTTGTTTGCTATGCAAGCTTTGTAATGCTTCATATAGACTGCCTTCTTGTTTGAGTAGTTGAGCAGCTTTTGCTTCGCTTTGGTCGTTGAGGGCTAGTTGAGCCTCTAGTGCACCTTGGGCTTGAGCATAAAAAGACTTATTTGCTTTGATAAGGGCTTCTTTGCTAGCAAGGCTAGGAGAGGTAAAGAGCGATTGCAAGAACTTACTGAGTGCTTTCTGCTGCGCTTGCGATTGTGAGAGCGTATTGAGTTGGTATTGAATAGCTGCTGCCGCTTGCTGGTATTGAGTATAGGCTTTTACATATTTTTTTTGAGCAGTTTTGATACGAAGCCGTGTATGGCTGAGGTATAGCTGCCATTGTCGTATCTTTGTTTTCTTTTGATTGATGAGTTGTTGCCATGCTTTGCTTGTTTTGGAAGCTACAAAACTTGATACCCTATCTGACTGGTAATGATGTATGGCAAGTCCTAGCAAAGGCAGTAGTAGTAGCAATAAGGCAAGACTCCACCAAGCACTTTGTAGTTTGAAAAGATACTGCCGAAGTATTTTTGTGTTTTCGGGAGATATGATTGTGTTTTTTTCGCTTTGATGACGCTGCTCTACGGCTTTCATAAATTGATGATATAGCTGATTGCCTTTTTGTTGAAATTTAAAAAAAAGAAAAGCAAATAGGCTTAGCAGTAGTAGGTTGGGCAATACCCAATTCAACAAGTATCGTGTCTCGAAATAGCTCGCCACTATGCCCAAACTTAGGCTAAGGCAAGCAAGTAAACAGAAAAAAAGCCATAATGAAAGGTATTTACTTATCCAAGTCAGGTAGAGCCAAGGCGTTTGTGCAGTATCTTGCTTTGCAATAAACAACTGATACCCCAGAGTTTTACGAATTTTAAAGAGATTAGTAAAATATTTCGTTCGCACTGGTTTGTAGAATAAAATTTTTAGCAAAAATACAATACAAAAATTAAATAAGGAATAATCTTTATACACTTTTTTAATTTTTCTGATGAAAGAAACAAAAATGGTTAGAAAGCACTAAAAAATAGTGATTTTATGATTTTTTTTTATTCCTTTGAATTTTAATGGACTGTCTCATAAAATCTTGCCAAATTTGGGATAAAAATTCTCAATGGCATCAGCAAACGGTTAATCTATGTATCAAAGAAGGAAAAATTCAAGAGATTAAACCTTCCTCCGAAATTATAGAGGTACCCGAAAGTACATATATTCTTGAAGCGAGTGATAAAAAAATATCTATCGGATGGATAGATATGCGTGTGCTTATCCCTGAGCCAGGTTTAGAGCATAAAGAGACCCTCTCCAGTGGAGTCGAGGCTGCACAGTGGGGTGGCTTTACTGAAATATTGCTACTACCCAATACCGACCCTGTAATACAACACAAAAATCAATTGGCTTTTGTACAGAAACACAACCAGCAGCACCTTGTCAAAATGTATCCTAGCGCAGCCATAACACTCAATACTGAAGGGTGTGAGCTAACCGAAATGATAGACCTACACCACGGAGGGGCAACAGCCTTTACAGATGGTACACACCCTGTTTGGCATTCTGATATCTTGGTGAAATCATTACAGTATCTTCAGTTTTTTGATGGCTTACTCATTAATCGCCCTGAGGACAAATTACTGACGCAGTTCGGGCAAATGCACGAAGGTAAATACAGCACCTTGCTAGGACTAAAAGGAATGCCCTCACTTGCCGAAGAAATGATGATTCAGCGAGATTTGCAATTCCTAGAATATGCAGGGGGAAAAATTCATTTTTCATTGATTTCCTCTGCCAAGTCGGTAGAGCTGATTCGCCAAGCCAAACAAAGAGGCTTACAAGTTACTTGTGATATAGCTGCACACCAATTGGCCTTTATTGATGAAGATTTACAAGATTTTGATACTCACTTAAAGGTAAATCCACCTTTTAGAACGCTAGCAGACCAAGAAGCACTCTGGGAAGGACTGGCAGACCAAACCATTGATGCTGTGGTCTCTGACCACAATCCACAAGACAGCGAAAGCAAGCAACTAGAGTTCGATTTGGCGGATTTTGGTGTACTGGGTTTGCAGACTGCTTTTGCTGTACTGCATACTCAAAACTTAAAAAGAGGAAATAAAGCATTACCAATGGCTCAGCTATTGGAAAAAATAACTTTACGCCCACGCCAAATCTTAGCCCTTCCCGTGCCTTGTATTGCTGTTGGCAATGAAGCAAACCTCACGCTGTTTGATACTGAACTCACCTGGACATTGGAGGCAAAAGATATTTGCTCTCTTGCCAAAAACAGCCCTTTTATAGGGCATACTTTTCAAGGGAAAGCCCTTGCAGTCATTCATCAAAATCAATTGTATGAAATCAAATAAAACACTTATATTCAGCACCTTACTCGGAGGAGTTGCAGGTGGTCTTTTGTTCATTGTCTTTTTCTTGATGTTGCATTGGCTTACCAGCAATCCATTTGCGCCTGATGTAAAATCACTTGATTTTTTTGTGTATATCGTTGTGATAGTGGGCGTTTTACTCTTGTACCGTTTTAAGTTGAATCAGGGTAAAATGAGTTTTTGGGAGGGCTTCTTGAGCGGAGTAGGGGTGTCTCTACTTATGGCGAGCTTCAGCGCAGTATTTATTTATTTTTTTTTGAGCAACATAGCACCAGAAGTACTAGACCTACACATCAAATACCTGCTATCTACGCTTACTAGCAATCCAGAAGCTGCCATTGAATCTTTTGGAAAAGAGAATTATGAAAAAATATTGAAAGATGTCAATAATACTTCCCCCAGCGAAATGGCTTTTTATGAGTTGAGAGTAAAACTGCTGATTGGTTCTTTGATGAGTTTTATTAGTGCAGCAGTGATTAGGAAGGGGAGGTAAGAAGATTTAACGCTTCTAACCCACAGTACAGATGAAAACTACTTGCACTGTGGGAAACAGATATTTTACAAATCTTCGCCTACGCCAATGAAGAGTCCATCTTCTCTGTAAAGCACCTCGCGTGATTTTTCTCCTTTTTCTAGTTCTATTTCGTAGCAAATTATGCCATTGCTGTATTCTACGCGCTCCACCTCATCAATGCTTTGGTTAGGGTATTTTTCTCTCATAGCTTTTCTCACAATTTCGGGCAGTTCTTCGGTCTTGATGCTTACTTCTGTGAGTAACAAATGCCCTGTAACTGTGATTTCTACTTCGTATTCGGTTTCGCCATATTCAAATTCGGCTTCATAGATTTTATAAGGTACTTCCCAAGACCAAGTAACCTGACTTAAATCTACATCTGGAAAGAAATCTTTAAAAGTAAGTAAGACTTCATTGCTTGGGTAAAGACGTTCTGGGAGTTCTTTTTTATGTGATTTAGATGCTTTCATATAGATATAAAGTTGTAATGTTTAGTAAGTGATTTAAGACCAAAGTATAAAACAAAAACTATATTATTTGTTGGCTTTTAAGGCTGATTTTTTGAAGAAAAGACGTAAAGCCTTGCCCTACTCAAATGCCCTTGGTTACTATGTATTCAAATAATCTGATGATGTCTTCCTCTTTTTTAATGTTAAGTTTTTCTTCTTTGATGTGTGCTTTGAGCTTTGTAGCTACTTCTTTGCTAAAAAGAGAGAGTATCTTTTTTTCACTCTTAGGGAGTAGTACCACTTCTTTTTGCCGCTGCATAAAATATTCTTCAATCAAAAATAATTCATCACGTTTATCTCCTGCATCTAAGGCAGGCACATAATATCCTTTCTTAATCCCAATGCTGTATTTAGTCAGTAATTGAGTAGCACCATCTACCAATAATCTTACAAAGCCCGAACGACCTAGTTGCATAGAAGGGGCAAAAGTTTCTACACTTGGATAGTATGCTTCTGAATCTAAGAATTTAAAACCTTTTACAAGGTACGAACTGTATTGATGTATCTCAGCTCCTATTTTAACTTCAATCATTTTAGACTGCACATTGAAGTTTCCCTCTGATACTTCGTATTCCAATCCTGATTTAAAATAAATGACCAAGGGATGCCAATCTTTGGCTAAGTAAGGAGAGCCTTTGTATTTTAAGTTTTTTTCAGATTCTATCACTTTCACTTGCCCTCCAGGTGCGTCATTTATCTCTACCTGCCCTGCGGTTTGCCCTATGCCAATCTGTGCTTGTGCTGTATTAAAAATAGCTATGAGAAATACTAGGATACTTGGATACAAAAAATTCATACAGTTTTATTCTTTGATGATACTAAAATAAAAGCCAATTTAATGGTTTTGATTGTGAGTACCAAACAGTTTTGTTTTTTTTGTAGGGTGTGTATCTGCTTATATCACAAATACAACCATATCCATAGCATCACAGAAACAAAAGCTGCTGTTGGTCC
>CAYZQI010000105.1:0-17436 GCA_964480455.1 uncultured Cytophagaceae bacterium | reverse complement strand
CGGCATCTTCATAGCGTTTTACGTCTGCAAGGGCTTTGTCGTAGGCAGCTTTGGCAGAAATCATTTGGGCTTGTATCATATCACTGTCTAACCTAGCAATCACCTGCCCCTGCCCGATACTTTGCCCACGCTCTACGCCTACATAGATTACTTTTCCGTAAGTTTCAGAAAGTAAGTCAATCTCACGGTAAGGCTGAAAAGTACCCAAATACGTTTTTTGCCCATCAACAGACTGATTTCTTGCCTTAAAAGTCGTTACCAAGGGCTTTAATTCAGGCGATTTGCGATACACGACTTCCTCTACTTTGTCTTTGTTTTCAAGCAAGGTAGCTCCAGTAAAAGCGATTGTTCCGCCAACGGCAATTACTACCAAGATGATGGTGATGATTTTTCTCGATTTCATTGTAAAATTTGTTTTGTTTTATTTTTTAAGATTAAAAATTAAGTAGTGTTCCGTTTGCTTTTTTCCAGTCTAAAGCTGCCAATCGTACATTGATGAGGGCAGTCAGATAATCAGTTTGCGTTTTCTGCAAGTCGTTTTCCGCATTGATGATGTCTGTGATGCTTGCAAAGCCATTCTTATAATTGGTTTTGGTTTCTTCTAGAGTAGTTTCGGCAAGGGCAATGCTTTCTTCTTCTTTTTGAAGCACTTGCAAATTGGTGTTGTACTTGTTAGCTGCATTGCTGATTTCGTTTTTTGCTTGGTTGCTTGCTAAGTTTTGCTGGTAGTGCAGGTTTTCAAGTTCTATGCTTTTTTGCCTAATCCTTGCTTGCTTTTGTCCTCCATCAAAAATGGGTATTTTCAGGCTGACACCCACTTGTGATACAGGGAAAGACTTATTTTCTACACGGTCAAAAGGGTTCAAATCATTGTTGAAAGCATAAGAAAAATAACCTCCAAAAGCCACCAAAACGGGCATGTACTCTGATTGTACGCTTTTTCTCTCAAGCTCTTTGAGGGTAATTGATGATTCGATGAGCTTCAAATCTGTGCGTTGGCTGATTTCCTCTGAATTGTCAAAATTAATATCTTCTTTCTTGCCTACCTCAGTTTTGATGGCGATTTCTTCTTGGCTGTTGGTGAGCAATTTGAGGGCATTTAAAAGCTCGTTTTCTGCTACTTTTAGGCCAAGTAGTTGTGTCTCAAGGCTCTTTTTCGCCAAGATAAGCCGATTGACATCTGATTTTTTGGCAAAATCATTCCTTACCAGTATTTCAGTAGTTTTTATAGTGGTTTCAAAACTTTTGATATTGATTTCCAGCAAATCCATTGATTTGTAGAGGGTCAGCAAATTAAAATAAACCGATGATACATTGTAGGCAACCTCTTCTTTAGTTTGGGTAACCTGTAGCGTGGTCAGGTCATTGGCAGTGCGAACCACTTTGAGTGCCGAAAAAATCTGCGGATTGTATAGCTGCTGACTTACACTTACCCCCACAAACTGAGTTTGGCGCAAGCCTAAGATAGCCGCTACATTTTCACGCTCGGGTTGCCCCACTATAAATCCAGGCAAAAATGCAGGAGGCAAATCAGGGCTATAAGCATAATTGTACTCTCCTTCTATCTGCGGAAGCAAGGCTGCGCGTGCCTCGCTGATTTGTTGGGTAGTTTTTCGGGTTTCCGCCTCTGATATCTTAACTTGTAAATTATTGCTAAGTGCCAAGCTTACGCACTCTTCAAGGCTGAGTGTCTGCTGTGCCGTGGCAAGCGAGCTTGACAATAGCAAGCCCAAAAAAAGCCAAAATTTTATAGTATTAATCATTTTGTTAAACAATTTTGTTGATTATGTTTCTATAACTTCAATCAATCTTTAATGTTTAACAATTTTGTTAGTTTTTGAGAAAAAAATTTAGGGTTTCAAGGATTTCATCAAAAATTCAAGCAAAATAGCCTTTCTGTCTTGCAGTAATTGTAGGTAATCCGCTTCATTTTTGCCCATAATTGCCCGCATCATTGTCATGGCAGAGAAGGGCATAATACACACACTCATCACAGTTAAGAAAATTTGATTTGGCTCGCCTATAATTTCTTTGTTCTCACTTGCTTTTTCTAACGCAGTGATAAAAGCCCGAATAGATTTTCCTGTTTTAGAGCTTTGCATTAGTTTTTCAAAATATTCAGGGTTCAATCTAAATTCATTCATCATAAATAATTCAAACTCAGGATTCTGCATAGCTTGTTCGGAAAACTGTGTGATGAACTGTTCTATTTTATCAAAAATATCACTATCCGAGCTGGCAATTGTACCCATACGGTCGTTCATCTCGCCGATAGCATCTTCAAGAACTACTTCAAAGAGTTTATCTTTGCTACGGAAATAATAGTGTAGCATCGCACGGTTGATGCCTGCTTCATCGGCTATGGTCTGCATTCTTGCACCTTTTAAGCCATTGAGCAAAAAAACCTTCTTGGCTGCTTGTTTGATGGTCTGCTCGGTAGCTATTTTTTCTTCACTCATTTAATATTTGCATTTTGATTTAACAAAACTGCAAACCTTTCAACACAAAAAAAGTTTGGAAAGGCATTGTTTATTCAAGACGCTACCCTTACTTTAGTGGTTCTCTTCTTCAGATGCAGAGATATTGCATCAGAGCAACGACACTTGCGCCGCTAATTTCCAAAAGTGTTTGCTTTATGGCAAAAGCAAAGGGTTTTTTAATTGCCTAAATATCAAAAAAACAAAACTAACCTTTATTTGCATTTCCCTCAAAAAATTTAACGTTTCAGCTGTCATACCTTCGGTGAGAGGCAAGTGTGTTCAACGTCTTCCCCTCAGGGAGAATAGGAGCTAAGTTGTTGAAAAAAAGCGAATTAGCTTCAAAAAGATATAGCCATCGCCCTAAGGGGAGGGCTGGGTGGGGTGTAGCAAAAAAGGGATTCTTTTAATACACACACTTTGGTCAGGGACTACCCAATTCATAATTTCCTAAATGCTCTCCAAGATAGATGCAGCAAAGAACATACAAGGGGGAAATACATCAAGATATACACTAAATTGTGTTTGTCTTCAAGATAGGCTCTATAGGCATAGCTACTTTTGTAGGTATCTTGTGTTCCATTTTTATATTTTCGCTCGTAGCTTGCTTGAGTATATTTACCTTTAAATTGATTTGCTTCGATAGCTGCTTCGGAAGCTGACTTTTTAAAGAAAAAGAGATGATAAGGGAAAGCAACCATAAAGAGAAGAACTTTATTACCAAAATTAACAACCAGAAAATATTGGCTCAACTGATGAAAAAGTAGAATAACAGGCACAAAGATTAATAATAAGGGTCTTCTCCAAGCACCTACAAAAGCCAAGCACTGTAGCAAAATAGTTAAGACTACCAGTATCCGAAATACATAGCGGTACTCAAATGCAAGCACAGCAGGCGAAATATTTTCTCCTACTGGATAAAAGTGTATGAAGCTTGTCAGCCAAAAAGCATCTACCGAAAGCCAAGTCAAGAAACCATCTTTCTCAAAATATTGATTCCAAGGATGATACAGTAACATAGGATATAGCTTCCAGTAACCCGCCAAAAAATAACTTAATAATAAACCTGCAAGTAGCATATCATAGCTTTGTGAAGTGCTTCGCCAAGCTAAAGGCTTTAGCTTGAGTGATGGAAAAGCAAAAATCCAAAGAAACAAAAGCAACATAAAAAATCGGTCGCCATGCCCATGGTAGCCAAAAGACTCCTCAGGAAGCTTGAGCAGTGCCACTCCCACAAACAAAGTAGCCCTCAAAAAAAGGCTTCCTGAGTACTTCCAAAGCAATAGTACACTTAGCGGTGTGAGTATAAAAAGAGCATACCAGATTTCTTCTTGAAGCATATATTCAAGAAAATAGCGTGCTGTGAGGCTTTGTATTGTAAAAAAATCGAGAGAAAGACTCGGAAAAACAAACATTCGGTAGTTTATCCTTTTATAAAGCCAAAAGAGAACATATACCAATAATAACTTATCAGCACAATAAAAATTGACTAATTTATGCCAATCTCTTCGGGTATGGTAAGTGTGGCTAAGGCTCACTGCCCAAGCTGGCTGACTACTCAAAAAGGATAAAATCTTCTCTAAAAACCTCATGCTGACCTCTGATTATTTCTTGGGGGTAGTAAATCTCTCTGACAATTTTAAAATCATACACTTCATAAGGAAAAAATGTAGCTATTTCTGCTTTGAATTGAGCATTAGAATAAATATTTGCCTCGTATTTTTTTAAGCAAATCCCAAATTGGGTCAGATGTTTTTTCAAAAAAAACACCTCCCAATCAAGATTTACTTGCTTTTTATAAATCAGCAAGAGATGCTCTTTGGGGGTATTCATTTCAGGAAAAGGCATCAGTCTCCAGTTATAAAAAGGATAAAACTCTCCTATTTGAGGGTTTTTCTGAGCATAATGTGAGCCAAGGTTGAGCAATACACTCAGCAATAAGAGCAACCCTGTACCCATCAATCGGTGTTGTGCTGAAATCTTTAGCATAATAAAATTGCTATCTTTGATGATTTAACGGACAGCCTGCGTGCAAAATCTTCCAACTGAAAAATTCACAAGGCCAATGACAGGTAAAAATAAAAAAAATCAGTAGTTTTTTCATATTATTTTCACTAAACATAAAGAATTGTGCTATTTTGAAATTTTTTGTATATTTTTCTAAGTAGATATGAAATATTTCTCCTGAATCCCCTTGGAGCTGAAATCCTCATTTAATCAGAGCGTCTTGAATCATAACAGCAAATTGGTTAGAGGGGGTGCAAGTCAAATTGACTTCCTTGTGCCTTTTTTGTGGAGAGGGAAGGGGTGGGGTGGCTAAAAAGAAAAATTTGACTTGCACTCGTTTCAGGTTAAGTAATTTAGATAGGTGGCTCATAAAACATGAGCCACCTATCAATCTGAAATTTTTACAGTTCTATTTTACAGCCATCTGATGTGGTAAAAATAATTCCTGTCCCATCTTGCTCTAGTGTACTTGGGCAACCACAGTTGTACTCTGAACCAGCTACCACCGTTTGCCATTTACAACAATCACCTCCAAAACATCTTGCGCTCTCGCTTCCTGATTTAGTGCTTGTAAAAGTAAGCGTTTCTCCCGTCTGATTGGCCGCAGGTGCTGTATCAACAATTTTGAGGGAGTGTTTATCTTGTAAAATAATTTTTCCCTTAGGCATTTCATTTATCAGAAACACAGAATAGAACTGCGCATTCACATATACATTCACAGAGGCATAAGAATAAGTATTATCTTCAAAATATTCAATACTTTCTACCTCAAACTTATCACTTGATTTTACATCAGGAATACTTAGTTTTTCAAGAAGTTGCTTTTCATCTTTTGCTATTTGGATTCCTCTTGGAGAAGAAAGCTTGTAAGTACTGTTTAATTCAGCAAATTCACGCTCATTGCTTAACTGCTCGTCAGTGCAAGCCATCATGAAACATACAAATAGACCGAAGAAATAATAATTTATCTTTTTCATAAATCAAAATACTAAGTTTTTACCTACTCATACGCTTTTCGGCTTCCGCGGTGTACTGTTAATTCTTATATGGCATCTGTACACAATCTGCCATAAGCTTGGCTTATTTATTCAAGCCAGTTCATTATAAATCCATATTCACTGTGATTTTGGTAAAAATACTTTGCAATATCTTCTTTCAAAAGCTTACTAAGGTGCATAGAGTAGCTCTGTGGTTTTCAAGATTGCAGTATTTTTATTTTAGCCCAATGAAAAATCAAAAGACAATTATCTTATTTTGGTGAATTTTACACCTGATAATTTTGCAAAGAAATAATTGATTTTAATTAAGATGGAACACAATCCTTCAAATAAAGCTGATTTGAAGCATTTCCATTCAACGTTGAATTAACTGACAGTAAATGTAGTGTTTTTACAATCTTTTTACAATCTTTTTACAATCTTTTTACAATCTTTTTACAATCTTTTTACAATCTTTTACTTATTCTAATTCTAAATATAACTTTTCGAGTAAAAAGACATTTTCTTCTCTAGCTGCTTGAAGTCTTCCAATGGAAGAGGTAAGACAGCAGACCGCTAAAAATTACTACTCGCATGAATACCCAATATCCTTCTCTGTATTTTACAAACTACCTATGGAGAAAAAAAGGCTATGTAGAGTATTCCTCTCTCAGTTTTTCAAGGCTTTTTTGAATCTTCTCGGTGCGTTCTATTTCCAAAAATATCTTGGCAGGGGCGGCACGGTCTTCACAGCGCATATCACTACAACGCTCGCAAGTTACTCCCACAGCACGGCTAGGCATTTGAGCATCATTCCAAAACTTTACTTGTTTTTTGAAGGCTTGGTTCATCAGAAAGCCAATCGTTACACTGCTATTGATTTGAGTATTCGCCAAGACAGGGCGTGCCAATGAAATGCACAAAAATTCATTGTCAGAGCCAATGTAATGTGAGCGTTGGGCTTGGCAGAGGAGTTCATCTGTTTGTGTTTGTGTTGCTTGGCTTTGCTGGTTTTCAAGGTCTTTTAAGATGTTAAGCGAAACCCATCTTCGGCAGTAGTGCTGATGCAGCATGTTGCTGTGCGGGTTGTAAAGCCCTGCTAGGTGTAGTTCTTTATCAAGATGAAAATAATTACTTCCTCTTTGATGGTTGAAACGAAGGAAAAAAAGCTGTTTCAGACCAAAAAACTTCGGTACAATACTGGTAAGTCTGTGTGCAAACATCTCAGGGGAGGCTTGGTAGCGATTAATAATTGCAATCAGCGCAGGTGCGTTCCACTGTTTGAACTGCATAAAATCCTTAATATCTGCTACAATCTGCTGGTGTGGCACTAGCAAAGCCCCCGCAAAGTAAGAGGCTTTGAAGTTGTTGAGGAGTTGCTCAAAAGACTCTATTTTTATCCAAGATGATGTATAAGCACGCTGCTTGAGTTTCATGTACTGATAACCAATCTCACGCCCAAGTGCAAAGCGTCTTTGGGTATCTGTCAGGTTTTTATTGAGGAGCAGACGAGGTTCTTTTTCGTGCAACAAAATCGTGCGCAGTCCTTTTAGCTCAGGGTAATGCTCAAAATCTTGTTCTTCTATTTTATAATGATAGACTTTTTGCAAAATATCTTGAAGCACTTTGGAAGAAACAGGCAGTTGTGCCGATTGTGGGTATTCTTTCACAAAGTTATCTACTACTTCTTCTAGGTCTTCAAAATAGTTTTCGTGCATCTCTTGGTATGAGCGCAAGACAGAAAAGTAAAAATTCTCAACGCCTATGTTATAATTTCGGGCTATTTCTATCAGGGTACTGATGAAAGCACTAATTTTTGAAGGTGTATTAGAGATGAGTTCCATCAAATCAGCAGGTTCTATACCAAAAATCTCAAGGGGGAGATTGGTCAATAAATCTGACTTGACAAGCTCTGCAATAGGACTGAGATTTTTGGTGAGCTGCATAGAAACCAGCCAATCATAAGACACATCAAGTGCCTTTGCCATTTGTGCTATTTTATTGGCTTTGGGATATTTTTTCCCTTTTTCTATCTCATTCAGATAAGATACTGATATGCCCGAAGCCTTTGATACTTCGAGCAGTGAAAGGTTTTTCTCCATGCGGAGTTGCCTAAGTTTCAAACCAAAAATCAAACGTATGTTTTCTTCTTTTATCACGTGTACTTTATAGTGTTAGGGTAGCTTACACCATTTACAAAAAAATAAGTGGCTTTGTGCAAGCCTAAATTAGCAAAATTTCTTGGAAATAAATACAAAATTACAATTTTCTCATTGTAAAATCACACAAAAAGACATTTTCAGTTTTTTTAGTTATTTTAGCAAATATTTTAAAATTGATAAACACAAAAGATTATGATAACTCCCATTCATGCAACCACCGTACTAGCTGTGCTACACAATGGGCAGGTAGCTATAGGTGCAGACGGGCAGGCTACTATGGGCAACACAGTAGCTAAAGGCAATGTAAAAAAAATCCGTAAACTTTCTCAAGGAAAAATTATCACAGGCTTTGCAGGTTCTACTGCCGATGCCTTTACACTCTTAGAAAGATTTGAAGAAAAACTCAATGCCTATGGGCAAAATATGAAGCGAGGAGCTATCGAGCTCGCCAAAGACTGGCGTACCGACCGCTACCTGCGCCGCCTTGAGGCAATGCTCATTACCGCCAACAAAGATGAGTTGCTTGTTATCTCTGGAACGGGTGATGTACTAGAGCCTGACAGTGGCGTGGCTTCTATTGGTTCGGGAAGTATGTATGCCCAAGCAGCCGCCCTTGCACTTACAAAGCACGCGTCCAGCCTTACTGCACGCCAAATTGTAGAAGAGGCCCTGCACATAGCCGCAGATATTTGTATTTATACAAATCACAACCTTGTCATTGAGGAAATTTTAGAGTAATTAGCTTCCATGACTTAGATAAAATCTTCGTTTTTGGAATACAGGAACAAGAAAATGCGGTGTTAGTTAGAGAGAAACCTTCTCAAGAGTACATAAAAAGTGCTTGTTTTATTATCTTAGGGCGTATTTTACACAATGTATGCAACTACAAAACAAATAGAGCAACTCACATCAAGCAGTTTTTCATAGCAAATCCAAGATTTGCTATGAAAATTATGCTACTGAGGAGATTCGTGTGAGCTGTGGTGTGCTTGCTTATTAAAAAAGTAAAGCTAGGCAACTCAAATCCATTAAGGTTAAGTACAAGCAATGTAATCCTGCCTGTTGGTGGTAAGCGTTTGTTGTCTAAATTACCTATAAAGACTAATACTCGTCTTCATTGAATAAGAAATCCTCTTTGGAAGGGTAGTCGGGCCATATTTCCTCAATACTTTCATAAGGTTGCCCGTCATCTTCCAATTGTTGGAGGTTTTCTTTCAATTCTAAGGGTGCGCCAGAACGCTCAGAAAAGTCAATCAACTCCTCTTTTGTGGCGGGCCAGGGTGCGTCTTCAAGGTAAGAGGCTAATTCAAGTGTCCAATACATATTAAAACTACTGTTAAGTGTAAAATTTGAAAATCAAAATCTTCAATTTTAATGCTAATAAACGTTCAACGCAAAAAATGTTTTAAAAATATTTAATGGCAAAATTCTTAAATAGGAGAAAGCTCCAAAATCCCTAAAAGGGGGGGGCTTTGGTAAATCCTCCTTCGGGAGATTTAGGGAGCTTCTCCATTCCCGCTCATTGTTTTTTTAAGTTTTGCCATTCCAATTTGTCGGGGCAGGGTAACATCAAAATAGATAGGGTACTCTTTTTCTTCCTGATTTCTGACTACATATACATCATAATAACGGCTGCCCTTGCCATTGAGCGATTTGGAGAGTTCTGTAAGTTGATACCTCAACAAAATAGCTTGCGCGTCTTTTTCCGTAATCAGCACTATAGGGCTTTCGTAGCTGCTGCCTATACCCGAAGTCTGGATAGTTTCTACCAATATTCTGTAACGCTCAAGATAGCGCGTTGAGGCTTCATCATTGCCAAGCGCACTTAAAGCGATTCCTTTTTGGATATTTCCAAAAATAGATACGGGGTTCATAGCAAGCAGAGAATCTGCTAAATCCGTAGCTTCTTTAAATTTTTCTTTGTCAAGAAGGCTGCTGAGGCTGTCTTCTAAGCCAAAATGTGCATACGGGTCGTACTCATCTGTAAATACATATCCATAATAAAGCATTAAAAAATCTATATTTTGCATGGCCTTAGGGTCTTCTACAAATTGCTTTACCAAGTTTGGATAATAATATACACCTTCTTCATCTGCAATCATACTTTGTATGCTGGTCATAGTAATTCCTCTCACCGCAATCTCGTCTGTCTGGGCAAAAGCAGCACTACTACTTAGGAAGGTGAACAATAATAAAAAATAAGTCTTTTTAGATATAAAATTTAGCATGACAGGGTTTTAAATAATCCAATGTGCCAATACAACGTTTTTTTTCTGAAAATGATTAAAGTTTGGCGGACTAAGGGAATTATGAATGAAAAATTATGAACCAATAATTTTTAGTGTGTTCATTATCAGCTACTTAAATAGTAAACTTACAAAGTTGTTTTTTACTTTTTTCCTAGATAACATCTTGTCTTATTAGGTGCAAGTCAAATTTCCCTTTTTAACCACCTCACCCTCGCCCTTTCCTCAAGAGAGGGCATAAGGAAGGCAATTTAACTTGCCTTTTTCTTATTCATTATTGTTATCGTCATCATCATCATCATTTATATCTTCATCATAAACCTCAGTTTCTCTTCTCCAAATATCTTTTACATACTCCATGTACCTTTGGTGCTTGTAGGCAAACCAATCTTCTCTGTAATTGCTGTTGTCTATTACATATTTAAAGTTTTGAAAGGGTTTGCGTTTTTCTAGCGCAATAAGCAATTTATTTTGAGTAATTCGATGGCTTACTGTTTCTGCAAAATCTTGCATTACAAGATAGCCCTCCCTTGAACTCATTTTACGAAATTCTACATAATCATCGATGTTCTGATGGATAAGCTCCATTGTTTTCTCCTGTTCTTCAATAAATTCTTCTTCCATGTCATAAAACATCATATCATTCTCATCTAACACACTTGTATATTCACCAGTTTCTTTGTGTAAATAGCAGACAAAACCACAGTCTAACTCTTGGGTTATGGTATCAATTAACTTTTCATCACTTAGTAAATTAAATTTTGCCATAATTTTTTATGATAAATTTGTAGCAAAAGGGCATGCCCTTTTGCTACAAAAACAGCTTTGTTTTTTGTGAGATTAAAAATTAACAACATGCTATTATAGTAATTTTCAAAGTTTTTTCCTAGTTTGCAAGCAATATTTATCACCAAAACCAAGAAAATATATGCAAAGCATTGATGATTATACTTTTACAGGAAAAAAAGCCCTCATTAGGGTTGATTTTAATGTGCCACTTGATGAGCAGTACCAAATCACAGATACCACACGCATAGATGCCACTCTGCCTACCATTACGAAGATTTTGAAAGATGGAGGTTCGGCAGTTTTAATGTCGCACTTAGGGCGACCCAAAGAAGGTTACGAAGAAAAATTTTCTCTCATACACCTTTTAGCATACCTCAGTGAAAAACTAGGGCAGCGCGTAAAGTTTGCCGAAGACTGTATCGGCACAGATGCCGAAGCGAAGGCCAAGAGTCTGAAAACAGGCGAAGTACTTTTACTAGAAAATCTGCGCTTTCACAAGCAAGAAGAAAAAGGTGAAGAGGATTTTGCCAAGAGCCTTTCAGTTCTAGGCGATGTATATGTCAATGATGCCTTTGGAACAGCCCACCGTGCCCATGGCTCTACAGCAGTAGTTGCGCAGTTTTTCACAGATAAGTTTGCAGGTTATGTAATGTATGCCGAGCTAAAAAATGCTGAAAAGGTACTTTCGCAAGCTGAGCGTCCTTTCACGGCCATTATGGGTGGAGCAAAAATTTCAGATAAAATCTTAGTGATTGAGAAGCTACTTGATAAAGTAGATAACCTCATTATTGGTGGAGGTATGTCATATACTTTTGCCAAAGCACAAGGGGGCGAAATCGGAAAATCACTCCTAGAAGCGGATAAGCTAGACCTTGCGCTATCACTCATTGAAAAAGCCAAGGCAAAAGGGGTCAATCTTCTATTGCCCGACGACTCCATAGCAGCCGATGCCTTTGCCAATGATGCCAATACACAAATAGCTCCTAATAATGCCATTCCTGCTGATTATATGGGCTTGGACATTGGCGCACAGACTGCCCAGAAATTTACTGACATTATTCAAAATTCCAAAACCATTCTCTGGAATGGCCCTATGGGCGTATTTGAAATGCCTAATTTTGCCAAAGGGACAATTGCCGTAGCTGAAGCTGTGGTAAGAGCTACTGAAAATGGAGCTTATTCACTCATAGGCGGAGGTGACTCTGCAGCAGCAGTCAATAATTTAGGCTTTGGCGATAAGGTTTCCTATGTTTCTACAGGAGGAGGCGCACTCTTAGAATACCTCGAGGGCAAAGCACTGCCTGGCGTAGTAGCACTGGGTTAGATTTAGCAGAAATGATGTGCTTTATCAAACCAAATCAAATGTGTGATTATTAGCAATTTAACATAGTTATTTGTTCAATACTAAAAATTCATAATTACTTACCTTATATTTGTGTTATCTTACCATTTAATTTTTTAAACATGACAAAAAAAATAACCTTAATTCTCTCATTCATTGCTTGTATTTATCTATTTGTGCTGCCCCTCAAAGCCCAAAATGCAGCAGATATTGGCTTGGAAAATACCTTAGAAGAAGTAATCTCCACTGAACGTGAAACTCTCATCAACAAAAGTGAAGAAAAAATAACGCCCAAGGCTGATGTAGTAACACCGAAAGTACTCACATCAACCAATACAGAACAGCCCGTAGCCATAAAAGCTACCAAAAAGCAAGCTAAAATAGAGAAATTTCTCAACTCTAAGTTTGGACAATGGATTGTGAAAAGAACTAGCATTAAGGCGCAAAAAAAGCAGATGAGGAAAACCCTTAAAACTTTTGAAGGAGATAAGGCAGCCAAAAAAGCATACAAAGAAGACTTAAAAAAAGAAGTGTTTAAGACCAAAGCCATGAACTCCAATGTGCGTACTGGCATCATCTTGATAGCCGTAGGGATTATTCTCACTATTTTGCCAGTAGATATATTACGCGTAGTAGGTTCTATTGTGATAGTTGTGGGGCTAGTATTTTTGATTTTAGGCTTAGTTTAAGCTAAATCAACAAATATTTTTAAAAAATTGCCAAATATATTTATGTATTTGGCAATTTTTTGTTAACTTGGTAAGTTAAAAAACGATTAGTAATGCTAACTAACTAAATAAAGTAGATAATTTACTTTTCGTAAGGTATTCATTACTAATGAGTTACAGATAACAATTCAATAACTAATCTCTTACTTATGCGCTTGTTCTCCACTTTTATTTCCCTTCTTTTTCTATTTTTCATATTTAATGCCCACTCACAAAGCCTTATTTCACCCTACCAAACCCATAAGCACCTCACCGAGGAGTGTACTGTAGAAGGCTGGGTACACGACGTGAAAGTGATTTATAATGAGAAGGGAGGCATTGCTTTTATTCATTTTGAGAAAGCCTATCCTGATAATCCCTTTAAGATTGTGATTTTTGGGCGGCAGTTTGATAAATTTCCAGAAAATTTAGCAGATCATTACAGCCAAAAACATTTACGTGTAAAAGGCATCATCTCGACTGATGCAAAAGGAAAACCACAGATAATTGCCAATCAAGCAGATGATATTGTTATTATTCCAAACAAATAGGAAGTCTTCTGATAATGGAAATACTACTGAAGTACCAGACGGTAGGTTTCAGAGGCATTACTTTTTTGAATTTTAATGAGATAAACCCCCGGTTGAGACATGGGCATTTCAAAAAAACTCAAAGAACTTTCATTGGCTTTCTGCAAAGGCACAGTAGATAATTTTTTGCCTTGCATATCCCAAAGTTCTACCATTGTTTGTGGTTCGTAAATTCCTTGATAAAAAATCATTTCTCCATTTTTTGCTGGATTGGGATAAACCTTAGGAATTATCTCACTAAACTGAAAACCAACAGCAATGATATAAGAATAGGTAAACGTGCCGTCAAAATCGGTTTGTTTCAAGCGATAATAATTAATTCCCTGCTGCGGACTTTCATCAAATAGGCTGTACGAAAGCAGCTCTACACTATTGCCTGCCCCCATTTGTGTACCAATAGGCGTAAAATGAATGGCATCTGCTGAACGCTCTACGGTAAAATGACTGTTATTTTCTTCTTGTACAGTAGCCCATTCAAGGCGTACTTTCTGCCCCACTTGGCTACCTTCAAATCGTAACAGACGAATAGGCAAGGGTTCGTTGAGTGTGATGCCCTCGTCCATACAGAAATACTGCTGTGTGGCAAATCCACCCGTAGAACCTGAGAAACCCCAAAAAGGCTCAGAAGTACCCAACTGTGTAATCAGATTGGGAAGGTCTCGCTCCAGCACCTTCACACGCACTTTGCCCGCCTCTGTACCATTGGAATTAAAAGTAAAAAAAACAGTCAAGCGATTGACTGGCGCAGCTTGCCAATCTATTTCCAGTTCGTGTAGTCTGCCATTGTTGATGCCACAAGGGACGGGGCTTGCTCCTCCAAAGATATAACCATCTGAAATGTTGGTAAGGTCTGCCCCCGCTCCTACATGGTTGGCATTGCCGTTACTAAGAAAAGCCACATGATCGCAGCCAATATCATCCTCATCCCAATCATTATTTAAAAAAATATCAAGTTCTACACCAATAGAGGGCGTAATGGCTTGCCCTGTACCTCCATTGGGCAAATCACAGTTTACTTGAAAGCCTGCTTGCCCTCCGTAGCCCATTGCCTGCCCTCTACACCCTACAGCATTAAAACCCCTGGGGTCATTGTGAAGTACAAATACCACTCCATCGGCAGCATTGCCTGCAGTACCAACAAAGATGTCAAAAATCATATTCTGGTTGGCATTTAGATTGAACCTCTCGGTAGAATATACCCAGCCTATCTGGTTAGTAGAAGCAGGTGTAATTTGAATGCAATTGCTGGGGTTGCCTGCTTCAAGCGTAGCTGATCCGATAAAATTTACTTGAGCCTGAACTTGATGCACATACGCAATAAACATCAAAAAAATGAATGTTAATGTGGTGAATTGGGCGTTTTTTGTCTTCATTATAATCAGAATGTAATAATATATTAGCTGTGTTAGTTTTAGTCATTTCTAGTAAAATTTTAAGATAATGAAGAATGTTAAAGTTATTGAAATTGTTAATAGCAAAAAAGAAACCATTTTTTTAGTGTTTGTAATTTGCTTTTGGCACGCATAAAAATTTTCATTATAACCTTAAAACTATAAAAGTTACTTCGTAATAAAAGTTTTGAAAAGTTAATTTATTAAGTGATACTACCACCAAGCTATTTGCCATTTAAAGAAGAAACTACTATCTTGCATTGGTAAATTATACAATATGAAAACAAATTCATTACAAGTGCTGCTCATTTTAATTTTTGCCTTATTTCAAATCGAAATAAGCCTTTCACAAACAGTCACTGCAAACCAAGAAACACAGGCAGTACAGCAAGTCATAGAGCAACTGTTTGAGGCTATGCGTGCAGGCGACTCTACTGCCCTCAGGCAAGTTTTTCACGAAGAAGCACGCCTGCAAACCGCGCTACAGCATCCACAGACCAAAGCAACACGCTTGGTTACAGAGTCTATTGATAATTTTATCAGACAAGTGAGTACATCACACCCCGAAATGTATGATGAACGCATACTAGATTATGACATCAAAATAGACTGCGTGATGGCTACCGCCTGGACTCCTTATCGGTTCTATGTAGGAGATAAATTCAGCCATTGTGGGGTCAATGCTTTTCAGTTGTTCAAAACAGCCGAAGGCTGGAAAATCATTCAAATTATAGATACTCGAAGCCAGCAAGACTGTGAAGAGTAAAAGTCTTAGTACATCAAAAGATTTCAACCTCCAAAACGTTGGTAGAAAAAGCCTTAGTGCTCCAACTTATCCTTATTACTCAATAATAGACGCCTTAAAAAAGTTTTTTTGTATGAAAAAAATTTTATTTTGCCTGTTGCTATGTGCTACAATGCCCTTGCAGGCACAAGATACTGTACTCGTCAATCTCTCTCGTCCACTCATACCACGCTTGCTAGAATTGGGTGCAAGTGCCAATGCCTATAGGGGCGATTTGGGTAGCTATCAGGGTTGGAGTCCTATGGTACATGCTGCTATTCGTTTCAACCAAGATAAGCGCATCAACCATAGAATAGGTGGAGGGATTGGTTATATTACAGGTGATGACCGTTTTTATACTTTTAGAGATACAGAGGGCAACCTCACTACGCCCAATACTTTTTTTAGAACACGGGTTTTATCTGTTGTCTATGAATTGGAGTACAACCTCATCAAGCGACGAAATTTTAGGGTTTATCTGAGTCAAGGGATTGGTTTGTTTCGCTTTCAAGCTCAAAATGAAGCAAGAGAAAATTTGATAGATCTGAGCTTTACACGCCCTTTTGATGAATCTTATGGGAACATTTCCTTGCAACTACCTTCTGGAGTAGGCAGCATGTACCTTTTTAAAAATGGATTTGGTTTGAGTGCCTACCTAGGAATCATCAATACACAAACTGATTTTTTAGATAACATCTCTGCTTGGGGCAAGCAGTCGGGCAATGACAACGTGTTGAGGGTGAGATTTTCAGTGCTAGTACCCCTCAAAAAAGAACCCACAAGGCAATTTCCTTCAACTCGTAAGTTAGAGTTTTACCCCTATGAATCCAGTCTTGATTAAGTGATATTGATTTGTGCCATTCACAAAAAATATCAAAAAAAATGATTCGAAAAATTTGTAAACTAAAAATCAACCACTAATTTTGTGATACATAGCTGGTTGAAGGATAAAGGAGGTTAAGTAGTCATCCCCGACTACACCTCCTTATCTTTTTTTAGGGCTTTAGATAGTTTTTTTCTCCTGCATTGATTTCCATTTTTATATCGTTTTCGGCCAGAGGTAGTGGGCAAGCGTAGTCGGCATTGTAAGCACAATAAGGGTTGTATGCTTCGTTAAAATCTATCATAATTTTTGACTCGCTGCGCTTGTGCGGAATGTCTATGTATCTACCTCCTGCATAGGTGCTATTGGCAGAAGTAGCGTCAGTAAAGATTAAAAAAAGGCGTGGGTCTTGCCTTGATTTTTTGAGGAGAAGTAGCTTTTGTGAAGTACCCCTGAGCGTAAATTTAGCCCAAGCATATTTGATATAAATTTCTTCATTACCATCACTCAGGGGTAGCCGTAGTGCCTCTTGCTCACTCAGACGCTCAAGGTTTGCTTCTACTCTGTATGCTGCATCTACTGGAAAATATGCCAATTGCTCAAATTCTTTTTTTTGTGTTTCTTTAAGAGGAGATTGTTTAGAAGTTTTGAAAAAATCATCTTTTTCAGAACGTGCTTCTTGTATTTTTTTTAAATAATCGGCTGGTTTTTGTGTGTCTGTACCTACTTGTGTATCTGACAAATTATAAATAATAATTGCCAAAAAAGTCAATATCCCCAATAGGGTGAGCCATTGATTGCGTTTCATACTTCAATTTTGTTTTATTCATTAATTGTATTAAATGCCTGTTTGCTGGCTTATTGTAGCTAACCAAGATGCTAAACTATACGAAAGCAGAAAACGTTATTCGTTTTTGAGCCAGCACCAGCTTTCTTCATCAGCAAAAATACAAGAGATAAAACAAAATAGGGTGAGAGATAGTAGTCAGAACGGCGAAAAAATAAATGGTAGTGTAGGAATCTTCATGCTATTTGAAGAATTTGCTTAAAATTTTAAATTACTCTTTTTAATATTTGGTCTTCTACAGTAATTCTGTATTAAAACTTGATTTTCAGGATAATATTTGAGTCAAATTTTTAT
>CAYZQI010000104.1:0-17476 GCA_964480455.1 uncultured Cytophagaceae bacterium | reverse complement strand
AAGTCTTGGGGGAAATGCACCCCAATTTTGCGCTTTCCCTCAACAATCTGGCTTTCTTGTATCAGGCGCAGGGCGATTACCCCAAGGCGGAGCCTTTGTACAAGCAGGCAAGCCAAGTGCTGATAGGACAAACCGAAACCAACTTTACTAACCTTTCAGAAAAAGAAAAAGGGTTATTCTTGGAAACTTTCAAGTATTATTTTGAGATTTATCATTCCTTTGCCCTCAAAGCCCAAAAGCCTGAGCTGGCAGGCTGGTTGTATGACAATACCTTGGCAGTCAAGGGTTTGCTCTTTCAATCTAGCCAGAAGATAAGAGAACGAGTCATGGCAAGCAATGACGAAGCACTCAAAAGCCTCTTCAAAGACTGGCAAAGTCAAAGAGAATACCTCTCTGCTATTTATCAGCTTTCTACTACTGAAAAGGAACGCCGACAAATCAACCAAGCCCAAGAAGAAGCCAAAGCCAATGCGCTAGAAAAACAACTCTCTGCCCAGTCTGAGTTTTTTGCCACCGCACTAGACAATCAGCAGGTTAAATGGCAGGAAGTACAGCAGCAACTCAAAAAAGGGGAAGCCGTTATAGAAATTAACCGTATTCGCTATCATGACAAAAAATGGACAGACTCTGTACTTTATGTAGCCCTCATCTTAAAGCCTGAGAGCAAGCAGCCTGAGATGGTCGTTTTGCCCAATGGTACCGAACTTGAAAAAAAGTACATCAGCTATTACAGCAATGTAATCAAAAACAAGCGTGCTGACAAATACAGCTATGCGCAGTTTTGGCAGAGGCTGGCAGCCAGCTTAGTGGGTACCGAAAAGGTGTATCTCTCACCCGATGGAGTGTATCATCAAATCAACCTAGAAACCCTCAAAAATCCTATAACTGATAAGTACCTAGGAGAAGAAATCGCCCTGCAACTCATAGGCAGCAGCAGGGACTTGGTAAAGAAAAAGCCTTCTGGCAAGCAATTCAAGAATGCCGTCTTGTTTGGATACCCTGATTACAACAATACACCCGATAGCACTGCCTCAGAGCAAGCTCCCATACTGGCACTGACCAGAGGTATAGACAATGAAAGCCTGCGCTTCTTTGATGGAAACAAGGACATTACGCCGCTGGAAGGAACTAAAAAAGAAGTAGAAGCCATCACTAAAAAACTAAGGCAAGCCAAAATAGACACGAAAGTTTACCTAGGCAAAGAAGCCAGTGAGCCAAGCCTCAAAGCGATAGATTTTCCTGATATTCTGCACATTGCTACGCACGGATTTTTCTTGCCCAACATTGCCCAAGATACAAGCAAATACCTCGGAATGGACAAGAAAACAGCTTCCGAAAATCCTTTGCTGCGCTCAGGGCTACTGATGAGCTATGCCAAAACGGCCTTTCAGAAGGGTGGAGATGGAGTGCTCACGGCGTATGAGGCCATGAACCTCCGCCTAGACAATACAGAATTGGTAGTGCTTTCTGCCTGCGAAACGGGCTTGGGCGAAATCAACAATGGTGAAGGAGTCTATGGCTTGCAGCGTAGTTTTCAGCAAGCAGGCGCAAAGGCGGTCTTGATGTCGCTCTGGACAGTATCAGACGAAGCTACCCAAGAAATGATGACCTTGTTCTATGACAATCTCCTAAGCAAAAAGCAAAGTAAAAGGGAGGCTTTCAAGAATGCTCAAAGTACCCTGCGTCAGAAATACCCTGAGCCTTATTATTGGGGTGCTTTTGTGATGGTGGGGGAATAGCAAAAGGGCATGCCCTTTTGCTACCGAGGGCATGCCCTTTTGCTACAGAGGGCATGCCTTTTTGTCCTCAAAGAAGAAGTTTATAGCAAGCACATCCTCTCAACACAGCCCCTTGTGACACTTGCTGACCGTACATAGTGGGTATACTAGTACTTTAGCACTCTTTTGATGGTCTTTCCTGTATCGGTCTCTATTGCCAAGAAATACATACCTGCTGAGAGGTAGCTCAAATTAAGTATGACCTCAGACTTCAAAGTATTTTTATGGATAGATTGCGTCTGCAACTCCTTGCCATCAACAGTAAGTAAACGCAGTAAAATATTTCCTTGATAAGGAAAATCCATTTGAAGTAATACTGCATCTTTTGTAGGGTTGGGAGATAGCTGTGTACCACTTCCAAGCAAATCACCATTGAGGCTATTGACCACGTCTATACTGATGTTAAAGGTGTTTTCTTCGGTCAGGTTACCTACTGAGTCTTGCACCTTAAATCTAAAACTATCTTGCGCGCCTATTGGGGCATTGCTAGGCACATAGCTTATTCTTTGATTATCAATATCTGATTGTAGGAAGGAATCATTGCTTTGCAAACTTATGCCTTGCAGCCTTAATAACCCATTTTGTGTAGTATTACTTATGATGTAAGTGAGCGTACTGTTTCCATCTTCCACATCAGTACTTTCTAATAAATTGCTAGTGATAAAGTAAGGTGCTCTGCTGGGAATATCTACCAAAGTATTATTGGTAATGACTACGGGCGGGAAACCAATTTCAATTTTAAAAGTAGTAATGGCTGTACTGAGGTTGCCGCTATCGCTTACTTTGAATTGAAAAGCATCACTCAAAGAAACGCTACTTACATTAGGTTGAAAAGTAATCAGGCCTTGGTTAAGTTCTGATTGTAAAAATACTGCCCCTACGCCAAGGTCTGTGTTCCCCTTTTTGAGTAAACCACTTTGGGGAGTATTCTCAACGACATAAAGTAAATTATCATCTTCATCTTCAAAGTCGGTAGCTTGTAGCAACTCACTTTCAAGGAGATAGCTAGTCTGCCCTGGCTCAGCAAACAAGGTGAGATTTTGTGTGATTTGTGGGCGTGTATTGCCTGTGTTAGCGTAGCAAATTTCAAGTTCCCAATTTTGTAGTATCCCTCCGTCTAACTCTGCATTGTCTATGACACGCAGTATCCAATTACCTTGTGTGCTTTCGCCTATAAAAGCTGCTAGGCTGCCCTTGGGTTGATATACATTTCCATCTGTAGGGGGGCAAGGATAGCTGCTATTGAGGGCGTTGTCATTAAAGCCAATGCTGAAATTGTCTTGATTGCCACAAATTCTATCCATCAAAACTACCTCTGTACCCGAAGGGCTAATCAATACAAAAGTCAAATCATTTATCCAAGTATGTTGCCCTTGTATGCTAGGGATACTAACACTTGTGATGCTCAAGTCATCAGGAATATTGATAACAGCGTTAATGACATTTGGAGGTCCATCGCTAATCGTAATGGGCAAGTCATTAGCTTGGTACTGCTCACATTCTACTGCAAAAGTAACAAAGCTAAAAGTTTCGCTTTGGCTACTTTGTCCACAAATACTTGTAGCATTTACGCGCCAATAGTATCTTGTCAATGGATTTAGATTTACATTTAACTGAAAACTATTATTGATTACACTTTCATTAAAAATGATGTTATCAAAATTTTCATCGGTGGCTATTTCTATTTGGTAATTTTGTATTGCAGGGAGTGGATTCCAAGCGAATAATGGTCTTATAGCAATGCCCGTTGCATCATTGAGCGGAGCTTGTAAAAGAGGATTGTCTAATATACTTCCTACTATTTCTAGCTTTATGGGGATTGTACGTGTAGTAGCTCCTGCCGTAGCCATTATTTCTACCTCATAAATGCCCGAACTGACTGCTACAGTATTGTTGAGCGTAAGACTGGTGCTTGCCGTGGGAGTCAGCGGATTTTGGGTAAAAGCTGCATTTAGCCCTATGGGTAAATTGCTAACACTCAGATTGACCGTGCTGTTGAAGCCTAAGAGGCTATTGAGCTGAATATCTATCGTTACATTATCGGGGGCACACGCAAATACAGTTTGCTGCAGTACTTCTAAGCTAAAAGTAGCTGAGGGAGCTGCGCTGATGGTAAAATTTTGATTAGAAATATCAAAAAACACATTGTCTGCTGCCTCCACCTTGAGACGTGCTTGTGTGGTAGGTTCGTTGGGTACGGCTATCCAAAAACTCCCTGTGTTGGGTACGCTGGTCGCCAAAGTGATGGGATAGGTAAATCCCCCATCTTTTGAGAGTAAAATGTTTACTCTTTGGCAGTTTACGGGAGAGCGGTTGGTATTTGCTACGTCCCAAGTTACTAATCGATTGCTGCCTGCTTGCCAAGTGAGGGAAGTGTTGGGTGCAGTTACTACAAAAGGACCTGCTTCTGCACTTACGGCAAAACTTATTTCATCATAATTGACCCCGGCTACAGGCTGTGTATCTCTTACCGTCAGCCTGAAGGTCAAATCTCTTGAGTAGCTTGGCAGTAGCTCTCCAAGGGTTTGCGAATTGTTGATGATGTCTTGTATGCTGGGGAAAATACGGGTAGGGCTGTTTATAGGCATAAATGACCTAAACAGTGGTGCATTGCCTGTGGGAGTATTGGGCGCGCCTGCGGAGCCTAAATCAAACTGTTCCCAACAATAGGTAAGGGCATCACCATCAGTATCAGTAGCTGTTCCTATCAGTTCAAAAGGAGTGTTGATAGGAATGGTAAACCCTCCTGCACCTGCATTTACAGTTGGAGGTGTATTGCCTGTATTGCTTACTGTGGGGCAGTTATTGCCATCATCATCTAAGGTATAATCTAGAATCTGGTCGTAGCTGTGGGTATGAAAATAAGCATCACTATTGTTTTGAATATTTTGTGGATTGCAAATACCTGCATACGCCATAATGGTAGTGCCACTGCCTGGCTCGTAGGCATTGCTGCCAGACCTATTGAAAACGCACGCGCCCCCTGTTCCATTAAAAGTATGTTCTGCGCCAAACTGATGCCCTATTTCGTGTGCTACAAAGTCCACATCAAAGGGATCGCCAATAGGAGTATCTAGCCCTGTGATACCTCTTGCTTTTTGCCCATTGATGCACACCACGCCCAGCCCAGCCAGTCCACCTCCTGCTGTACTCAGCGTATGGCCAATGTCGTAATTATCACTGCCAAGGTTACTGTCTATCACGGCTTGGCTTTCATCTATGAGTTCTCCAGCATCATCATCAGTAAAAGGGTCTGTGGTGCCGTCCTCAAATACCAATGAAGTGTTATCAACCAGTACAAAACTAATACCTACTTCTTTTTCATAAATCCCTTTGACACGGTTTATGGTCGTAACAATGGCTGCTTGAGCATCTGCTATGGCATTGCCATTACTTGCATTACCGTCATTATGAAATTGGGTATATTCTCCCGTAGCAGCCACGGCGAGTCTGTAGGTTCGGAGTTGAGTGCCAGAAGGGCGCGCTTGTATTCCTTTTTTTTCGTGGGAGTGGTTGGGTGTTTTGTTTTGTGGTGCTGTGTTGCTTTTGTCTTGCTTAGAAACATTGCCAAGCTCACAAAATTTTTGTGTGTTGGCTTTGGTGCTTGGGTCGAAGTCTTTTTTCCAATAGCTAAGGTAGTATTTTGTATTTCCTTTTTGGAAGGGGTCAATATATACAGTGCCGCTAGGGCTTTGTATCATTGCGTGAAAACCGTGTTGAGTAATATCCATCACCAAGTAAGTGCTTTTGTCTGAAAGCCCTGTACCGCTGTATGTTTTTATTTGGGGATTTTTTTGTGCCAATGAAGGCGAAAGTAGTGCAGTTTCTACCAATCTAAAAGGTATTAAACTGCCATCAGGCATTGGTATTGAGAAGATGAAGGAAGACTGAGGTGCTTCAAAACCTTGACCTTTAGGGGCAGCTTGGAGTAGATTAAGGGCTGCTACCCAATCAAGATGAAATATTTTGGAGTTTTGTGTGTAGATTTGCGGTGTACCTAGCTTTTGTTCCTCAGCTTGTGAGGTGATGGACCATAGATTTTGCTGTGCTTTTGCAGAAAATAAGGTACAAAACAACAGTACTACTGCTATCAGGCAGCAGTGTAAGAAGGATTGTTTTTTCATTTTTTATCTAATTTTGATGATATGTGCGTTTACACACTAAAATTTTGGTGAAATTATTTTATGCTTTTTTTGTGCGGAACTATCACCTGCAAAATAATGAAAAAGTAATTCAAAATAAGTACAAATAAGTATTTATTTTTGTGCAAAATTGTAATGCAAAGTTGAACACCGCTACCAACCCAAAGAATTAATCAAGAAAAAAATGAACGATTTATTAGTTGTCAAGAACATTTCTAAAACCTATGCCAACCATCAGGCACTCAAAGATGTGAGCCTGAGTGTACCCAAGCAAACTATTTTTGGGCTACTTGGGCCCAACGGTGCAGGCAAAACGAGCCTTATTCGCATCATCACGCAAATTATCAGCAAAGATGAGGGCGAAATCTTGTTTGAGGGCGAGCCACTTTCGCAGCAACACATTGCTCAGATTGGCTACTTACCCGAAGAGCGAGGGCTTTACAAAAAGATGAAAGTAGGCGAGCAACTGCTTTACCTTTCTCAACTTAAAGGACTCAGCCGAAAAGATGCCCTCGAGCGGCTCAAAATATGGTTCAAAAAGTTTGACATCAAAACCTGGTGGGATAAAAACATAGAAGACCTCTCAAAGGGTATGCAGCAAAAAATACAATTTGTGGCTACGGTCTTGCATGAACCCAAACTTATCATTCTTGATGAACCTTTTTCAGGCTTTGACCCCGTCAATGCCAATCTTATCAAAGATGAAATCTTAGAACTTCGCGAAAAAGGTAGCACCATTATTTTCTCTACCCACCGAATGGAATCAGTAGAAGAACTCTGCGACCATATCGCGCTTATCAACAAATCTGAAAAAATCTTAGACGGTCCTAAAAAACAGGTCAAAGACCAATTCAAAAGCAATATCTTCAGGCTTGAGTACAGAGGTACGCTCAACAGTTCAGAGGCTTACAGCATCTTGGCACAAGAAAAAATAGAAGATAACTACTATCAGGCTAACTTGCAAGCACGCGAAGACCTCACACCCAACCAACTACTAAACGTACTGATGCCACAGGTAGAAATTGTAGGTTTTCAAGAGCGAGTACCAAGTATGAACGATATTTTTATCACTTTGGTAACAGGTAAAAACCCGGCTACTTCGCTCGTCAAAATACCTACAAACTCGGAGGTGGAAGCTCCTTAGGAAAAGCCCCTAACCCCGAAAGCAGAACATTAAAGAATAAAGTAAAGAATTAAAAGAATAAAACTATGAACAAAATATGGCTTGTACTTCAGCGTGAGTACTTGGTGCGTGTCAGAAAACGCACCTTTCTGATTATGACCTTGCTTACGCCTATACTTATGGCAGCACTTTTTGTTGTGCCTGTTTGGTTGACTACGAGCTTCAAATCAGACAAAGTGATTGAAGTGATTGATGAAAGTGGGGAAATTATGGCACTGCTCAAAGACCAAACCGAGCTTAAATTTATCAAATCAGAAAACAAAAATCTCAAAGAGGCAAAAGAAAGCTTAGAAGATAGTGAAAGCTATGCTTTACTTCATATCCCTAAAATTGATATTGACAAACCCAAAGACATCAAGATTTTCTCCAAAAAAAGTATTAGTATTGATGTAGAACGCGACATCAGGGCTGAGGTAGAAAGCCGTATAGAAGACCTCAAACTTACACGCTCGGGCATAGATAAAGAAGTGCTGGATAAAATCAAAACCAATATTGACCTTGGCACAGAAACTTTGCAAGGGCAAGAAAGTAGCTCTAGAGCAGCTACTATTATTGGCTTCTTAGCTATGTTCTCTATTTACTTTGCGGTTTTTCTCTATGGTGCACAAGTAATGCGTGGAGTGATAGAAGAAAAATCTAACCGAATCATTGAAGTAATTATCTCTTCTGTGAAGCCTTTTGAGCTTATGATGGGCAAAATACTGGGCGTAGGGCTGGTAGGTGTTACGCAGTTTGTGCTTTGGATTGGGCTTACCTACCTGCTGCTCATTGGGGCAACTAGCTTTATGAGCCTAGATAAAATGGCTGATGCCCAAACCCAACAAACAGAATTGGTAGAGAAAGACAAATCTATGGTAGAAAAAAGTAGCCAAGAAAAAGATGATGCCCAAACACAAAAAGGATTCAGTAAGATATTTGCTTCATTAGGCACTATTAACCTACCCCTAGTGATTGGAGCATTTTTGTTTTATTTTGTGGGAGGCTATATGCTCTACAGTGCTCTGTTTGCGGCTGTGGCTTCGGCTGTGGACAATGAAGCTGACACGCAACAGTTTCAGTTTCCGCTCTCTGCCCCACTCATAGTAGGCTTTCTGATTGCACAATTGGCGGTCATTAAAGACCCTGATGGCGCAGTAGCAGTTTGGGCATCTATCATTCCTTTTACCTCGCCAATTGTGATGATGGCACGTCTGCCTTTCGGCGGAGTAGCCGCTTGGGAATTGATTGCTTCTATGTTTGCTTTGGTGCTGGGTTTTGTATTTACTACGTGGGTGGCAGCACGCATCTACCGAATTGGTATCTTGATGCATGGCAAAAAACCTACTTTCAAAGAGTTAGGCAAGTGGATATTTTATAAAATGTAATTTTTTTGAAAAAATGCTCAAAAAGAAGGCTTCCTACCCTACCAAAAGCCTTCTTTTTATAAAAGTATCTTTGCTTATAAAAAATCTTGCAAATTCGTAAAATAAAGAAATTCATAGTAGTATAAACAACAGGCACTTATTTTTCAAAGTCAGCTATTCCACTTTGCATCTATAAACAGAAACAACTACTCTACCACGAAAAATATAAAAAAATAAGCAAAAAATGACATTTATCATTGAAAACATATCAACAAATATGCATATTTACATAAGTTAATAATTATACTAATCTAAATGTAAAGATATGCATCATCAAATTTTGATTATCGGAGGTGGAACAGCGGGCATCATGGTAGCTGCACAACTCAGAAAAGCCAACAAAGCCTTGGATATTGCCATTGTAGAACCAGCCAAAGAACACTTCTACCAACCCGCTTGGACATTGGTAGGGGCAGGTACTTATAACATGAAAAAGACGGCACGACCCATGGCTTCATTAATTCCTAGTGGAGTACACTGGATACAAGAATATGCAGCAGCATTTAACCCCACACAAAACGAAATATCACTAAAATCTGGAGAAAAAATATCTTATGACTACTTGGTAGTTGCTCCAGGGCTAGTAATGGATCCCTCTCTGATAGAAGGGCTACCCGAGGCACTTGGCAAAGGAGTAGTATGTAGCAACTATACTGACCCTGAGCATACTTGGGAGGTATTGCAGAATTTTAAAGGAGGAAATGCAGTATTCACACAGCCAACTACCCCTATCAAATGTGGTGGTGCACCCCAAAAAATAGCCTATTTAGCTGCCGATTACTTGCGCAAACAAGGTTTGGCAGACAAAACCAATGTGGTATTTGCTACACCCGGCTCGGTCATATTCGGGGTCAAAACCATCGCCGAAACACTGATGCAGGTTATTCATAGATATAAAATCCACTTTAAACCCTTTTATGCCCCTGTAAAAATTGATGGGGAAAACCGTAAAATCACCTTCCGCAGCGTAGCCCCCGATGAAAACAACTGTGTAATCAATGAAGGCAATGTACTCAATGAACAGCTATATGGCACCTCTGAAATCGTGATGCCTTTTGATATGCTACATCTAGCCCCTCCACAAACCGCCCCCGCTTTTGTGAGAAATTCTGAGCTTGTCAATGAAGCGAAATGGCTAGATGTAAACCACGGTACGCTCCAGCACAATCAATTTGGAAACATTTTCGGATTGGGTGATGTAGCCGCCTTGCCTACTGCCAAAACAGGGGCAGCCATTCGAAAGCAAGTGCCCATAGTAGTAGAAAATCTACTACGCCTCGTCAAAGCACAAAGCCTTAGCCCTAAGGTCTATAATGGCTACTCCTCCTGCCCACTCGTAACAGGCTACGGCAAAATGGTATTGGCAGAGTTTGATTATCAAAATAATTTCACACCCGACCCCAAACTCAAACAAATGCTGGTCTTTAACTCTGACAAAGAACATTGGCGACTATGGATGCTCAAAAAGCACATCTTACCTTACCTCTATTGGAATAAAATGATGAAGGGGCACAATGTATAAATCTCAAAAAAGCCCCTTAAGTCATGAAAAGGGGACTTTTTCCTGCTGTCATACCCTAGGCATCTGCTCTACGGCGTAGCTCAAGCCCCCTAACCCCCAAAGAGGGAATTTCTGTAGCACGGACTTTAGTCTGTGCCTCAAGATTCCTAATGCCAATAACTAAACTTGTCATTAGCAGATTAGTCATTGGGAGGACAAAACCTAATTCCTAATGACCAATGACTGAAAACCCACTAAATCCCAAGAGAGGAATTGAGGACACTAACCTCCTCCACAAAAAGGCTATCTTTCACAAAAATCAGCACAAAAGCACGCAGTAGGGGTTTTTCAAGCAAGACCTCATCTTGCAAATAGCCTTTGAGTTGGGTGAGTGCCTTCTGCTTTACTATCTCAAAGGTATTTTCTTCTCCTTTTTTGATGTATTTGACCTCAAATAGGTATTCTGTGTGGGTCTTGGTATTGCCGGGACGTTTCCATAGCTCTATATCCGTATAACCACCTTGCTTGGTTTCTCGCTCCGATAGCACATAAAAAGCAGTGCCCATAGTAGCATAAGCAATGATGAGCATTTTAATATGTTTCTCATCAAAGCGTTGAAAATCTCGATTAGAAAGTTCCTTTAGATTTTGTTCTATCAACTCGAAAAAAGGTTTTTCATTCCCTGCTTGCAAAGCAAAGATAATTTGCTTCATATTAACCTCTTCAAATTCAAAATCTAAGCGATTTTGCAGAATGAGGGCGTAGTATTTCCAATACAATTCGGCTATGACGTGATTGGGGATTTGGTAAATTGCCCCTGTGCCGTATTCTCCTTCTGATTTGAAAGTGAGATTCCCCAGATAATACAAAAAATTGACGAACTCTGTGCGCCCGAAAGGAGATTCAAAGTTGAATTGATAAACGGGGTCGTCTGTGAGTTCACCTTTTTCTAAGATTTCTTGCAAAACTTCTAAGTTATTTTGATAATTGGCTACCTCAAACATGGCTTTCAATTTGCCATAATCGGGTTGAATATTACTATCAAGCATTTGGCGGGGGGGGAGCTGATTCTTTTGGAAGTTATCTAAAAAATACAAGACCATATTGCTATTGTAAATTTTCTCCTTTGCACTCAAACTGAATAAATATCCATTGTACCAATTACGCAGGTCTTTCATTATTTCATTGTGCTTGGCTTTGTCTTTAAGCACTAAGTCTAGCAAGTAGCCCACCTCTTGCTCTGTAAAGCCCATCAAAGCGTGATATTCGTCTGCGTGGCTCAGTTGTTTAGTGATATTGAATCCACTCGTAAAGCCATCGAGGGTCATAGGCGAAACGCCTGTGATAAAGAATCTATCCACAATGCCTGATTGCGTAGCAATCTTAATATTTTCATAAAATTTCCGCACATAGCCATTCTTAGAAACTGTTTCTCTGAATTCTTTTAAGCTACGTGTCAGGATTTCATTCGTAAAATGGTCGTATTCGTCTATGAGTATGTAAATAGCTGGTTTCTCTGTTCTGTACTTTTGAAAGAGTTGCTTTAAAACACCCCCTGCACTCTTTTGGGCAAGGATTTTTTCTCTTTCGGGAAGACTAAACAGTCCATATACGTCTAAAAATCCTTCTACTTGGGCTTTGACCGTAGTAGTAAAACTTTCCCCTGTGCTGAGGGCTGTGGAGCTATCCACCCCCGAAAAATCAAATTTCAAGATGCGAAAGCTATTCGCCAAAGGCGTAGGATCTTTACCCATGTAGGTATTACCGAAGATTGCCTCAAATTTATCTTTTTGCTTTATATCATAATAATACTCCAGCACCGACAAGAACAAACTCTTACCAAACTTGCGTGGGCGAAGGAAATAGCTAAACTTTTCGTACTCTAGTTCAGGTAAAAAGTGAGTTTTATCCACAAACACATAGCCCTGCGTAATCAATTGCTCAATATTGCTAATGCCATAAGGAAAATATACTTTTTGCATCTTGTTCAGGTTTTGTTGCTTAGGCAAATATACAAAATTTTGGCAAAAAATACCTTAATAGTCCCCTAACCCCCAAAGGGGGAATTTCTGTAGCACGGACTTCAGTCTGAGCCTTATGATTCCTAATGCCAATACCTGAAAAAGTCATTAGAAATTAGGAGAGGCAATCCCTAAAAAGTCATTAGTCAATTAGTCATTAGGAAGGCAAAACCTAGTTCCTAATTTCTGCTTTGGTAAAAAAATGCGTAATTTTTGAGTATTTATTTGCTTATCTCTACAACAAACCTTAAATTAGTCTTATGGAAGAAACAACAGAAGAATATTCCCTATTAGATGAGCTAAATTTGCGCAATCGCTACGAAATTGTGGCCCGCAAAAATGGACAGTTGGTCTATGCTCATACAGTATATTATCAGCTTTTGGAGTCTGATTGCGATGATTTTATCAACGAATACAGTGCCGAAAGGGAAAAAGCTGAAAAAGAACACGCCAAAAAAGAAAAAAGAAAGCTAAGTGCAGATGAAGAAAAAAGACGTGCAGATGAAGTAGAAGAGCAATTACGCCAACTCAAAGAACAGCTCGAGGCTCTGAAACTCAATCAGGATTAGAAGAAAGCCCACTAGCCCCAAAAGGAATTTCTGTAGCACGGACTTCAGTCTGTGCCTCATGATTCCTAATGCCAATACCTGAAAAAGTCATTAGTTGATTTGTCATTAGTCATAAGGAGAGGCAGACAAAAAATCACTACTTCCCCTTTTTTATTCCAAAAAAAACTTATTTTTGGGGAAACGATCGAGAACTATGAAGAAAATATTACTCCTGCTATTTAGTTTGTACCTGCTATCTAATTGCACAATTTTTAGGCAAAAAACAAGAATATCAAAAGATGAAGAGTCAAATTATCGTGAGCTGAAATTTGAAGGAATTGTATTAGATGAAAATGTAAAATTAAAAGACGTTAAAAAAATTAGGCTAAATAAAAGAAATTTGGAAAGTTTGTCCATATCAAAATCAGAATCACCATCTAAAAATATATCAAGAGATATTTTTAAGATGACAAACCTCTTCTTTTTGGAATTAGACTCCAATGTAATACGAGATATACCTGATAACATAGGCAATCTAAAAAACCTTGAGTATATCTATTTGCCAAACAATAAGATCAATACATTGTCTGAAAGCTTTTGGAAGCTCGTTAAACTCAAAGAAATCGGTCTTAGTAATAACCAACTGGAATACATTTCTTACAAAATTGGGAATTTTCGAGACCTTGAAGTACTTGATTTGTCAGGAAATCGATTGAAAAGTTTACCAGCCGAAATAGGATATCTATCCAAACTCAAAGAACTGGATTTAAGTTATAATGATTCATTGGAGGGTTTACCAATTGAAATCAAAGCATTAAAAAATCTGACTACACTAAATATCAGAAATTCAAAGCTAGCCCTCGCAGACATAATAAAAAAAGGCGATACTGTATTTACATTTCACGAGCCAATCACAACTATTGATACCAAAAAGTGGGTTTATTCAATTCCTACCAATTTAGTCAAATCTTATGGCAGTTTTGCCCCCAGTTCATATTATGATGAAGTCAGAATTAGATATCCTTTTTATCAACCTTTTATGAACTTGGAGTATGATATTGATGGAAGCAAAATCAGACTCATAAAACCTTATAGCCACAAAGACTATCTTTTTAAAGCTAACTATCATGGTATGTACATTGATGCTGATATAATCGAGTATGATTTTGAGGAAGAAACTTTCTTTATTTACAATCAAAATAATCAGCCTGCAATTTTTACATCTTTTGATTATTTTAATCTTGATACCTTTGAGGAAATGGGTACAGGTTTAAGATTTCATCCACTCAAACTTATAGCTTCTCATTTAGAAGATAAAGCAGTTCAAAAACTACAAGATATATCAAATGACTACTATATAATTCAAGATACTACGCAAAGCATTGCACTTGATGAACTTAGTCGTACCTATTTGATTCCACTAAAAGAGCTACTCAGCGTTTATCAACCTTTGTCACAAAAAGATTATTTTACTTTTAGCATCGACAGTCTTTATCTGAAGCCAAATTTTAGATTTTATCATAGCATAAATAGCTATAACTTGACATTAGCGGCACAAAAGTATGGAAAAGCACCTTTTACTCCAAAAGATAGTGTAATTTATTACCAAAATGATTTTACAAATATCAAAATAGAAGCACAAGGAAATCAGGAAGATGCCTCGCCCAAAGCAGCTATCACAGTAGAAAACAATGCAATTGCTTTATACAATCCCAAAGAAATTTATGTAAAGGAAAATATTGAAATAAAACCTGTTGATAGTAACCTTGTCAAGATATATGGTGGTTTTAACATTTTTTTTAATAGATTTCAAGCAACTATAGGTAACCTTAATTTTCAGGGCAGAAACGCATATCTAATGAAGGATGACTTTAGCTTTGAAATACCCGAAATTGAGAAAATACTTTTCACGATAGAGGATACAATCAATTTCAGAAAAGAAATCATAGAAAATAATATTAGTTGGGGTGCGGGGCAAATATATTTAGGTAACGAAATTAATCTTGCAGGCTTAAAACAGGGAAAGATACCCTCCTCAAAGAGTAACCTATACTATGAAAGTTATCCAATACTTAATATCCCAGACGGAGGAATAGTATTTTTTCCAAGCTCTCATTCTGCTTATGATAGTAGTAGGGTATATGCATCTATCCCCACAGTGTACAGAGATAGTTTAGATGTCAAACTATTAAATCCTTACATAACTTTTAATTCTAATATTTTCCCAAAGTTAGATAGCATTATTTTGAGAGATTACAACAATGAGAATACGAGCTATTATGGGTTCGAGCATACATTCAAGAATGATATTGCCATTTATCCTAATGCGATAGAAGGAGCTATATTTAAGTCCAATGGAATTATCAAAATGATACAGCAGGACGGTTCATATTCTTTTACGGCGGATGGTGAGATTCACTACAAGGGTATCAAGATAAGGTCGCCTGAGTTTCAGTTATTTCCAGACTCATTAGTTGTAGAAACATGCAAAATAGATTGGAGCGAAAGCGTATTTAATGCACAAAATTTTGAAAAAGGTCATTTGAATTGGCTTGTAAATGATTCTATTATGATAATTTCTAACAGACGCGACATAGTGAATCTTGAAAAGACAAAAGAATCCACGAACTACTCGATATTTCAGCAGAGATACCGCGATCTATTATTTACGCTCTTTGAAGAAAATGGAAATACAATAACCATAAATGGAAATTTATACCATACTGATAAGGATAATATTTTATTTGCTGAAGGGCTCTTCAGCACTGAGGATTTTAGTATATTGACTGCGAGTGATGAACCTGCCGCACTTCGTCCAGATGATAATAAACTTACTTTTTCTAATACAGAACTCAGGATAAATTCTGTCAAGCGAGACCCTTATGAATATGATCTTGGTTACTTTTATAATGAACATAAAGCTGTTTTATTAGGAAATTTTGTGGACATTACAATAGATTATACAACTGATAAGGTGTATATTCAACCTGATGTAGAGTTTAGAGATTTTGCTTCCCTTGAATTTCCTTTTTTTACATTGCGTACATCTGCTAAGATGGCTACTTGGGATAGAACACAAAATATCATTGAAATCAAAGAAGATACCGCAATGTATTTTACAAGTACAATACACGGACTAGAGGATTCTAATGTTGAAAATATTAGCTTCTGGGCAACTGATGCCCTTATCGACAAAGACAGTATGATGGTAAAAATATCAGGTGTTCCTAGTATATACAGTATGCAATCTAAGGTAGTATTATCAGATGGGAGAGTAAGGGTCAAAAGAGATGCTGAAATAGAGGTGATTTCTAATGCCACTATCTTATTAGACACTGCTTTTCAATACCATCAACTCGAAAAAGCAAGGCTAAGGTTTAAAAGCACCTTTAAATTTGAGGGAGTAGGCTTTTATAAATTCACCAATCAAGATAACCAAATACAAGAACTGAGATTTGATAAGTTTCAGCTAATTGAAAATCAAATAAAAAAAGATAAGTCAAAGCGTTCACTTACTACGATTATGGCACAGGCTAGTATTTCAGAAGAAGATAAAATATATCTATCCGATGACGTACAGTTCAGAGGAACTGCAATAATCTATGGAAATCAACCTATACTGTACTTTGAGGGCTTTGTGAAATTCTCTGATGATGCAGATTGGTATTCATTCAATGGAAATTCTGATACTATGAATGAAGTAGTAAATTCTATCTTAAAAACCAAAAAAAATAGATAGAAGTACCATGAATAGACTAAAAATTTATATGTTTTGGATAATTACTGTTGGTTTTTCCTGCTCGCTACTTTATGCGCAGCAAGAAGTAGAACCTGATTTTCCATACTTCATTCAGAAAGCAGACAACTATCTCAAAAAAGGAAACCTACAAAATGCTATTCAGTTGAATGAACAACTACTCAACAAGTTAGGAGCATTAATGGATTCAAAATGGCGAACCGATTATTATATTCTTTATCAGCAGAGGTTATATGCTTTGGGGAGTATCTATTTCATTAAGCAAGACTATGATAAATCTTTATTATATTTCAAAAGACAGTATCACTCTCAAAAAAGAAATACTATAAGTCCTGAACTATACCTTGCACTTGCAAAAACATATAAGGAAAAAGATAAATTAGATAGTAGTGTGCACTTTGTAGAATTGGCAGTTAATTCGTCGAGCACTATTGGTGACAATGCTACTTATCAAGAGGCGATAGTTTTTAAAAGAAATATACAAGAAATCGTCTTATTGAATAAAAATCAAAAATCTCAGCTATTTCTACTAAAAGCACAACAAGAGCAAACCCAAGCAGAACTTGCTTCGCAACAAGCAAAAAATAGGGCTGAAGATGCAAAAAAGCAATCCATCACTGAAAAACAGGCAAGAGAAAAAGCAGAAAAAGAAAGAAACAGAGCTGAAAGACTAGCCAAAAAAGAACTAGCAGCTAAAAAAGAAGCCCAAAATCAAACTCAAATAGCCCGAGATGTTACTAAAATTGCTCAGAATCGCTTTTATTGGTCAGTTATCATTGGGGTAATAGCACTATTCTTTTTGGTGGTCTCTATTATTTCATTTATTCGACAAAGGTTATATACCGCACAGATTAGAAAACAAAAAGAAAGTATAGAAAAACAAAGCCAAGAACTCACCGAAAAAACTCAAGAACTAGAAGCCCTCGCCGAAGAACTCCGCCAACAAACAGATACTGTACAAGCCCAGCGAGATACACTTCAAGAAAAAAACAATGAATATGAAGCCCTCACCGAAGAACTTCGCCAACAAACCGATGTGCTAGAAAATACCAATACCGAGCTGCAAAACACCCAACAGCTCAAAGACTTGATGATTTCTGCCGTAAACCACGATTTACGCAACCCACTGAACCCTATCTTGAA
>CAYZQI010000103.1:0-17496 GCA_964480455.1 uncultured Cytophagaceae bacterium | reverse complement strand
GCTTGGAAAGCTAAAAAGAACGATTTTCTGACTGTTGACCCAAATAGTTTATAGCGGGAAGGAAAACAAATGTGAAGGCTAGTATCATTATTGATACTGGCCCACAAAAAGTTTGGGAGGTTTTAACCGATTTTGATAACCTCAAAAGCTGAGTTTCTTCTTCTCGAGGTATTTCAGGAAATATTAGAGATGGCAGCAATGAGGTTACAACGTTCATAACAATAAATCCATCGACAGGTCAGGCTTTGAAAGCCGAAGTTGAGAGGAGATTTCCCAAAAAATAGTATTCATATTTTTCTGAATTATTTTCATAGATTGAGTTATCGGACAGACCATAGTCCGATAACTATTTTAGTATTTTAGAATAAAGGCTGTTATTTTTTAATAAACATCATAGACTTACATGAATATGTTTTCTCAAAACTTCAGGATTTGGTGGCAAAGACCTCGTAAACATCATGATAAACTACTAGACAGATCAGTCAGTTTTCTAGAGCTTTTTTATGATATTGTGTATGTCTTTATGATTGCACAAATAGACCATGTACTGACAGAGCATCTCAGCCTTCAAGGATTTTTAGTGTTTAGTTTTTTATTTCTAATGGTTTGGGTGGCATGGTTCAATGGTGCTGCTTATCATGATTTGCATGGTAATAATGACATCAGAACCCGTATCTTTACCTTTCTTCAAATGTTTGCTGTGGCTGGAATGGCATTATTTGCACCTCATGCCATAGAAGAGGGTGCCACTGGTTTTGCCTTAAGTTATGCGTTTTTCTTACTGGTAATCACCTTTTTATGGTGGCGTACTGGTGTTCACGATAAAGCACATTCCGTATTATCTCTACCTCATTCAGTCGCCTATCTATTTGCTACGGTATTAATGCTTCTTTCTGCTTTTATCAAAGCGCCAACTTGCTATTATTTATGGGCTCTATCGCTTTTTTGTACCCTATTTCTGCCTGTTGTGCTGACCTATTTTAGGCGTAATGACAAGCAAGTCAAAGCGCAAATCGAGAAGTCAGCCTTAGTTTCTCCTGCCCTTGTTGAACGCTTTGGTTTGTTTATCATCATTGTATTGGGAGAATTCATTATTGGTATTATGCAGGGGCTATCACATATTCATCACTTAAATATAACTGCTGGACTTATTGCATTATTGGGAATGGGCATTGCTATTGGTTTATGGTGGCTTTATTTTGATTTGATTTCTCCAAATTTGCCCCATTCAAACATGTTCGCTCATACAGCTTGGGCATATCTACATTTACCCCTTACTATTGGGATTGCAACGATTGGTGTGAGCATTCTGAATATCATCGAGAGTACTGACCATGAACTGCTTATGGACATTAAGTCCTTTTTAGTTTTGGCGATATGTACAGTGTATGTCTCGATAGTGCTCATCTCAGGTAGAATACAAATACCAAAGTCATTTATCAGGGTTCATCAAACTGCAAGAGTAGTTATTTTAATCATAGCTTTACTATCTTTTAGTCTGTTATTTATACCTTTAGATACCATAGCATTTTTGTTTATTCTGTGGTTATTAATGCTTGCTCCAATAATAACAGGATTGAGAGTTTGGATAAAGCAGCGTAGGTTCAATATTTAATAATTAAACAAGTTTATACCTTTGTGGGATAAAGTATGTGCAATAATAAATGAACAATTTATGAAAGCAAAAACATATCACGACTACGTCATCAAGAACGGGAAATTTATTGGAAAATTTGATGAAATGTATGCCGAATGTAAAGACCCTTGGATGCAATCGACACAACCCAACAAATACTCGAGAATGGCTGGAATGATTCATATCAAAAACTTTGGTGTTCAATCAATTCTCGAGTGTGGCTGTGGACTTGGCTATTATACAAACTGGATAAAGCAAGAAGTCAATATCGTTCCGAAGAGTATTGATATTTCTCCAGTTGCTATCGAAAAGGCTAAAATTTTATTTCCTGACTTAGACTTTGAAGTGGCTGATATTTCAACTGATTTGAAAAGATATTTAGACTACGAGTGTATCATACTTTCAGAAATCATTTGGTATATACTTCCTGACCTTAAAAACATACTTCAAACTATGCAAGATGATTTTAGAGGCAAACACTTAATAGTAAATCAAGTGTTTTATAAGGGGACTCAAAAATACGGAACAGAGTATTTTACGAATTTGAGCGAATTTATTGAATACGTGCCCTTTAGTTTGCTTGGAAAATGTGAAGCCACAACTATCAATGATAACACAATTGAGACCTCGACTATATTTGAGATATAAAACTTAGGTCGATCAAGTCTCGAGAATTGTGTATTCCTTTTTTTAGTTCTAATCTGAAGCCAAATTTAGCACCAAGACGCACGAAAGTCTCAAAAAAATGAAAAATTCAAATTACTTGTTCCTTTCTTTTTTACTACTCTTTTCAATCACGACGAAAGCACAATACTGCACAGAAAATAATCGGTTTACAGAAGAACAATATTTTACTAACAGTGAAACTACTACAGTCAGCGATGTAGTTTACGGTAATGCCACCGATTATGAAGGTAATCCACAGGACTTGCTAATGGATATTCGTTATCCCTCGGGAGCTAATGAGACTTTAAGCCAACGACCCTTCATATTAATGATTCATGGCGGTGGTTTTACAGAAGGCAGCAAAGAAGATAAAACTATTGCAAGTAGAGTGATGACACAAAGAGGCTTTGTAACAGCTGCCATAAATTATCGATTAGGTTACAATGACACTAAACCTGATGATGGTTTGTACCCAGCAGCATATCGCGCCCAGCAAGATGCTTTTGCGGCGTTGAGATTTATTGTAGAACATGCCGATACCTACGGCATTGATACTAATTGGATATTTATAGAAGGAAGAAGTGCTGGCGCAGGGACAGCTTTAAATTGTGTCTTTGCAAATCAATCAGAATGGGAAGCTACCGTTCCAGGTATTATAAATCGGTGGGGGGCATTAAACTCTTCTGGAAATGAATTAGAACATAACTTCGATATCAAAGCAGTGACTAGTGATTGCGGTGCGACCAATGTGATGGCAATAGAGCCATCAGATATGATACCGATGATAATGTTTCATGGCGAGTTTGATTATTTAGCACCCATTGATACTTCAGACGAAGGATTAGCTGGTTCAAGGTTTATTCACGAACAATTAGTAGAGAATGGAGTATGTTCCGAACTTGTTGTAGATCCTGAGGGTGGACATTGTCCACATCCGCGAGATTTCAGAATGAAAAGAACCGCTTGCTTTTTTAAGCGGATTTTTTGCGATAATTGTGAAAGTAATTATCTCACCGAAGAAATACTGGCAGACTGCTCGGGTATAATTACTGGACTAAATGACAATGAAGCAAAATCTCATCTTGTAGAAATTTATCCCAATCCTGTATCTGATAAGCTGGTCATTAGTGGAGCCTCAAACACAAAAATTGAAATTTTTAATGCCGCTGGTCAGTTGCAGCAAAGTATCCGCCCAACTGAGAATTTTCAAACCGTAGATGTGACCGCGCTGCCTTCTGGCTTGTATTTTATAAAAGTAATGAAATTAAGTAACAATTCACTTAAAACTCAAAAAATAATCAAAGAATAAATGGAAGACCTTTTCAGAATTGAAAGTATAAGTATGCTCCATGAGATGCTGAATGAGACTCCCCCAAAGCATCCTTTGCTAACCTTAGTGGACTTTTCAAGTCTTGACATCCAAACTGTATCATCTATGAACAATATCAGTTTTTCTTCTCCTTTTTATTCCATTACCCTGAAAAAATTAGCAGAAGGAAATTTAAAATACGGCAGAAGCCAATTAGACTTTCAAGAAGGTAGCTTGTTTTTTGCCTCACCAAATCAGATTGTAAGTTCTGTAGCCATAGATTTTGACAAAAGCTCCCTCAATTGGGTACTTTGCTTCCATCCAGATTTACTCCACGGAACCCCACTTTCATCAAAAATAAGTAAATTTACTTTTTGGAAATACAGTACAAACGAGGCATTGCATCTGTCCGAACAAGAAAAACAAAGTCTTACCAATATAGTCAATTCTATCAAAACTGAAATTGACCGATCTATTGATAAACACACAAAAAATATACTTGTGTCAGGCATTGAATTATTGCTTAACCACTGTCACCGCTATTATGACCGACAATTTTTAACCAGAGAAAAGTGTAATAATTCTGTACTAGATGCAATCAATGATTACCTATCTGATTATTTTACCTCCAACAGATTAAAAGAGGAAGGACTTCCCACCGTGATTCAATGTGCTGAGTATGTAAACCTATCGCCCAACTATCTAAGTGATTTACTGCGAAAAGAAACAGGTAAGACTACGCAAGAACATATTCATTGTTACTTACTAGAAATTGCCAAAGATAGACTACTGGGAACTGATGATTCTGTCAAAGAAATTGCTCATTCTCTAGGGTTTGAATATTCGCATTATTTTAGTAATCTTTTCAAGAAAAAAATAGGTGTGAGCCCTACTGAATACAGGAATTTGAATTAAAGCTTGTAGCTGTAAGTATAGACAACAAATACAGTAAGCATCTGAGTATATTTAGTTTATGATATTTTAAATTATTGATTATCAATTAGTTAAGTGTTATCAGGTTTTTAAAACCTCATAAGGCTAACGTAAACTATTTATGCGCAAGGACTTACTTGAAAGCATAGAGTAACTAAGGTGATTTTAAAAATTTTTGCGAACATTTAAGACTCATAATAGTTTTTGAAGTTATAGCTGAATACAATAGTCGAGCAGTTATAAAATAATAAAAATCTAATTTTAACACACAAAAATTCAGGGTTATTGCCTGAGCTTTCTATTTATTTCTTGTCATGAAAAAGTTTTCTCTTTTAGTATTACTACTATCCATCCAATATTACAGTTATTCTCAGAGTCCAGGTGGGATAAGTTCTGAAATCCAGTTATGGTTAAAGGCAGATGCAGGAGCTTATAAAATTGGAACTACCACGCTTGCAATAGACGGAGACTCGATTCAAACTTGGGTTGATCAATCTGGCGCAAGAACAAATAACGCTACCCAAGGCAATGGATTAGGTACACCAACTTTTAGAAACAATACCACTGATAATATCAATTACAACCCTGTTTTAGAGTTTGATGGACTTTTTGATGGGCTAAATTTTGGGAATGATTATATTTTTTCTTCTGGCACAGGAAGCCAAGATGGAATAACAGTATTGGTGGTGGCAAAGCCTGACCCCAGCACCCTAAAAGCAAATCAATTTGTTTTTGATTTTGGTGGCCATGGTGGGGGTGGTTATGGAGGAATTTACTCTGATGATCGGCTAAAAATATTCTCACCAACCGTGTTTGACAATACCTCAGATGCTAGTACGCACTTTATGCAAAATGACAATTTTCAAACTGCTGTAGTAAGATATATCTGGAACTTTACCTTTCCTCGCCAAGAAATATCACTCAATAGTAACAGATTTAACTTTTTTTTTATAGATAATACAACACCTCAATTAACTGCCGCTGAAATCAATGAAAACCAAAATCATAACAGTACTGCCAACGGAGGGCCTGTCAGCATTGGTCGTCAGTCAAAAAGGGCTAGTTTCAGCCCTGGTGCAGGAAGTACAACAAGGGCATTTGATGGAAAAATAGCAGAAGTTATTGCATATAGTCAGGATATTAATGGTCCAGATGTTTGGACTGTAGAGAGTTATTTGATGATTAAATATGGAATTACCATGAGAACAAACAACTCACATGAGGCAAACACAGGTGATTACCTTGCTTCAAATGCTACTCGGATTTGGGATTCACAAGCCTTTGATTTCAATTATCGCTACAATATCATTGGAATTGGAAGAGATGATGTATCTGCACTTTATCAAAAACAATCTCATACGCCCAGTGACTCCATTAGGGTTTACTTAGGCACGATTGCCACAACTAATATAGATAACCCCAACACTTTCTCTAATGATATTTCTTACATTGTTGTTGGAGATGATAACGCTGCAATACATTCAAACGGTTCAGAAGAAATGCCTTTTGGAATTTACTCGCGCCTAGATAGAGAGTGGAAAGTAACAAATACCAACTTCATAGATAGTTTTGTCTGGGATGTTACTCTAGATGCTGAAGCTCAAAATGTGGATTTTACAGCAAGTGATTTAAGATTATTAGTAGATACAGATGGTGATTTCACCGATGCCACGTTATATGCCTCCGGAGATGCAGGGTTAAGCATTTCTTACAATGCTGGAGTGGTTACAATTAGTGGAATATCCAATGCAATTATTCCTCTAAATCAAACTCGTTACCTCACGATTGCCTCTTTTGATATCAGAACCCCTCTAGAATCCCAAAGCCTTCTGTTCAGTGCCCGAAGAATACTTGAAAAGGAAATCCAACTCAATTGGATTACTACAAATGAACAAGGAAATACTGGTTTTGAAATTGAGATGAGTGAAGATGGGCAAAATTTTCAAGTTGTAGGTTTTGTTGAGGGGAGAGGAAACTCGGTTATAATCCATTCGTATCACTTTAACATTGATTGCTTAGAGGCAGCATATTTTCGCTTGAAGCAAATAAAAGTCAATGGAAGTTATCAGTATTCAACAACGATTTATGTACCTGAGAGCAAGATAAATCGAAACCTGAAAATCACTCCAAATCCTACCCGAGGCAATGCATATTTAAGTTTGGGAATAAATCCACCAGTTAATGAAATTTTTTATCTTACTCTTTTGGATATGACTGGAAAAACTGTTGAACAAATAAGGGGTAATTGGCAGCAAATACAAACTTCTTTGAATAAAACCTTAAATAAACTTAATAGAGGTGCGTACGTAGTGGAAATACAGCATCAAATGGGGAAGTACAGCGGAAAAATTGTGTTAGAGTAAGGTTTGCTCATAGATTATTTTATCTGAATGAAGTAAACCTAGTTCTGCGTAGAGTGTTGTCCCTAGTTTCCGCTTTGCTCAAACTACGGACTTTCTATGATACAAATAGACCCTTACATGGCAAGTTTGCCTGTTTTTTTCCAAAAAAACAGCGGGTGTTGGAGTGATGTGATATTGGTTTTAGTTTGTAGATGGTGTTATTCGGTATCCAATCTGCATACGCAGGAAAAGTCATAGACTTTTCATTCATTGGGAGTTTAAGATAGTATCTAAAACAGTGGGGGAAAACGGCAAAAAAACCAGACCCTCTTAGGGTGCAAGTCAAATTTCCCCTTTTAGCTACCTCACCCCTTCCCTTTCCTCAGGAGAGGGCATAAGGAAGTCAATTTGACTTGCCCCTCCTCCTAGAGGGTGGACTACCACAGTTACTCAACTTTTATTTTAAAGAAGTAGCAAAAAGGAACAGCTAGTCGGCTGCAAAGGTATGCGCATGGAATGGTGGTTTGGGTGGTGATGCTTTTTTTACTCAATATCATAATAAATTCCAAAGCCTTGAAAAACAGACCCACCCCCACGCTGAAAGGAATAAATCGGAATGTGTTGATATTGGTACAGAGGGCTATCTTTTTTTGTTTTGGCATAGCGTATTCTGAGTTCTTCATAAGAAACTGCCTCGTAAGGCTCGGCAAGATACAAGGTGCTATGTGCGGGCAAATAAAACCTAAGCTGTTGTGTACTGATGACTTCTGCTTCTATCGTTTTGGTGAGTTGGCGGTCAGTACGTCTTTTGATGGGCAGCACTTGGTCGAGATAGGCAAGTGGCAATACCTTTGGAGTAAACCGCAACACTTCTTTTTTTGCCTCTGTGGAGAGGTGCGCAAAGCTAGCTCCAGAAAGGAGTTCCATTTCTATTACCAAGGTAGAATTACTCAAATTTCGGACATACATCCATACGGGTGCTTGGCAGCCCGTCATTATTCCTGATAAAATAAGTCCTAGCAGTAGGCGTGTAATGTAATCATTGTGCATAAATACTTCTCTTTTGGTACAAGATAGAACTAAACCTGCATTAAAACTAAGGAAGTTTTCAAAAAAAGACTTTCAAAAAAAAGACTTTTGTGTAATTTTAGGTCTGATAAACAATCAATTTTCAAATCCTAAAATAGACTGCACATGGACAAACGATTACTACTGATTGGGTGGATACTATGCTTGCTCAATTTCTCTGACCTACAAGCGCAGGTCAATTTTTACAAACAGTTTAAGGGGAAGATAGGTACTCAAGACATACGCGCCGAACTCATCAAAGCCCCCAGTAAAGACAATGCACAGTTTAACCTCAGAGGCAGTTACTCTTTTGAGCGAACGGGAGAAACCATAAAACTCAATCAAGGAAATATAGACCTTTTGGGTAATATTTATTTGGAAGAGGGAGTCAATAAACAAGATTACAATGGACAGTTCACTTTTGCTAAAACAGGTATTTTGAAGGGGGTGTATTATCCCAATACTAGCCGCATAGAGGGCAGCTGGTATGGAGTCAGTGGCCAGTCTATGCCTTTTTTTTTACAAGAAGACTACAGCAACCACTCTATTGCTGCTGAGATAGTTTTTAATGACGTACACTATGAAGATGCCGAGATTCGTTTTCACTATCCACGCTTCGAGAACCACCCTCAGGCAGCCAATATCAATCAATTCTTACAAAAAAATATATTGGGAGATATGCCTGCCAAGATGGTAGAGTTCATTAATAATTACCAAGAACAAGCCGCACTGGGCGGTATGACTGATGGTTTTGAAAGTATCAACATTGCTTACATTCGCCACAACGACCAGCACTTGCTTTGCTTAGAGTATGCCACTAATGAGTTTCAAGGAGGTATGCACGGCATCTATCAAAGCACTTACTACAATTTTAACCTCCAAACGGGAGCTCAAATTACGCTTGAAGAGCTTTTCATCAAAGATTTTGAGAATGCCCTGACAGAGAAGGCAGAGCAAATCTTCAGGAATAATTTTGGTATCAAAAGCAATCAGTCTTTGGGCGAGTTTGGGTTTACCTTTCCAGGCAATACTTTCAAACTGAACCGAAATTTTTATGTCACTAAAACAGGTATTGGCTTTTATTACAATGTCTATGAGATTGCTCCCTATGCAGTGGGTGCTTTAGAAGTTTTTATCCCATATTCAGCAATCCATTCACTCATCAAAAAGAACGGATTGCTAGGGGCATACATAAGATAAAGCAGCCACAAGCAGGGTGTTTTGATGCCTCTGAAAAAAGATGTATGCAGGCTACTGTTCATTTTATTCCATTGCTTGAAATGATAAACTATACTCCTGCTCACGAGTATAATCTCAAAAACACACCTATTTTTGTGTATTCAAAAAAATAAATGCATAATGTATATTAACCAAATAACTGCCTATCTCCCCGAGCAAGTCATTGACAACGCCCATTTTGAAAAACTAATTGGCCTGAGTGAAGAGTGGCTGCTGAACCGTACAGGTATCAGCCAAAGACGTAAAGCTACCCCCTCCGAAAACACCAATACGCTGGTGCTCAAAGCACTTGAAAAAGGCTTGGAAAATCCTCCTTTTCCCCATACAGCAATTGATTTGATAGTAGGTGGCACTTATACGCCCTACGACACCATTCATACACTCGCTCATGCAGTACAGCATAGAATCGACATTAGTGATATCCCAGTAGTGTCTATTTCTTCGGCTTGTTCTTCTTTTGCCAATGCTATGGAAATCGTACAAGGATATTTTGCGATGGGCAAGGCGCAAAAAGCACTCGTGGTGCTGGGCGACCACAACACCGCTTACAGTAATGAAACCGATAAACTCGGAGGACACCTTTGGGGCGACGGAGCGGCAGTGCTTTGGGTAAGCAAAGAACGCCTCCACAAAAACGACTGGCAAGTGATAGACATTACCACAGGAGGGGCGGGCAATATTGGAAAGGCTGCTGAGGGTGTATTTTTACGCCCTGCCCATGAAGGATTTATGATGCAAAATGGCAGAGATGTCTTTCAGCATGCTTGCCAATACATGGCAAAAGTTACTGCCGAAATTTTAGAAAATAATGGCTATGCGCTCAATGATATAAGCTACTTTGTGCCACACCAAGCCAATCTGCGCATTACTAAAAATGTAGCACAAACACTAGGCATCGACGAGCAGAAAGCACTCTCTAATATCCAGTACCTCGGCAATACAGGCTGTGCAGGTTGCTGTATTGCACTCTGGGAAAATCAGCACTTATTTAAACCCAAAGACCTTCTTGTCGTAACTGTATTTGGGGGAGGCTATTCTTACGGGGCTGTATTGATTGAATGTTGAGCTACCCAAAAAATGTATGCCCGCACTAACCTAAGCACAATATTTGATTTGCCAATGATTTATAAATCAATCATTTAGATTGAACACATAAAGATTGGTAAATATTCAAAAAACTTTCTAAGAAAAAACAGCAATATTTTGCAAAAAAATTACTAACTTTAAATTTAGGTTTAAAAAAATAAACAAATCAAAGAAAATTTACTATGATAGGTCTTGATTATCTTCTGCTGGTAGCAGCACACTTAACTGTTTTGATGTATGTAAGCTACAAAATCGCTCAATTGCGTAATAGAAATACAGGTACTGATGATGATGATGATGGCGGCTCGGGCTTCGACCTCACCCCTCCTAAACTAGACTTGCCCCCAGGTATCGTACTGCCCGATGATGTACCCGATGAAGCAGAACTACTCGCCTAGTAGATTCCTAATTCTCTGGGCTGTGGTTGGTATTTAATGCAATTCAGCTACTTGCTATAGTTTTTTTATTTTACTTGTCTGTGTAAAGGGCAGAAAATAAACTTTACTTTTCATTACCTAAGTCATTGCTAATGAACGTATTAAAAACTCACAATTCACAATGTATAGCCCACAATTTACTGTAGCCTGCCTAGCCTCTTAGGTACTTCACAATGTACTGCGCTGTGGTAGCCGAAGCACCTTGACTGCCTAGTTTTTCAATCATCATTTGATAGTCGTTCAATATTTGATTTCTTTGTATTCCATTGCTTGTAATGTTACGTACTGCTTCGCAAAGGTTTTTCATCGTTAATTTACCTTGAATCAACTCTTTGACGACTTCTTTTTCTCCTACAAGGTTTACTAACGAAATGTATTTTACCTTAATAAGTGCTTTCACAATCCAGAAAGTAAGCCAACTTGTTTGATAGACTACTACCTGAGGTACATTAAAAAGTGCAGTTTCTAGGGTAGCTGTTCCAGAGGTAACCACAGCTCCCTCGGCGTGGTGTAGCAAATTATAGGTATCATCAATTATCAAGTTTACGTTCTCCATTGTTAAATAAGGCGCATACAAAGTTTGGGGTAAGTTAGAAACGCCCGCAATGACCCACTGATAGTCAGGGAAATGACGCACGGCTTGAATCATCTTTGTAAGTATTTTACTTACTTCTTGCTTGCGGCTGCCTGGCAGTAAGGCAATAATGGGTTTATCGGAAAGCTGATGAACCTGCCTAAATGCTGGATTAGGAGTGAAATCTCTGATAGCGTCCCAGAGGGGATTACCCACAAAATCTACTGAATAATCAAACTGCTCATAAAAAGCTACCTCAAAAGGGAAAATCACAAACATTCTGTCAATCAACTGCTTGATTTTGTAGGCACGCTGCGTGTTCCAAGCCCATATTTTGGGAGAGATGTAGTAATGGACAGGTATGCCGAGTTGTCTTTTCTTGATGAATTTGGCAATGCGCATATTAAAACCTGAGTAATCTACCAAAATAACTACATCGGGCTTGTGTGCTGCAATATCGGCTTGGCACACTTTGAGAAAACCACGTATTTTTCTGAGATTTTGAATTACTTCTACAAACCCCATAAAAGCCATCTCTTTGTAGTGCTTTACCATCTCTCCTCCTGCAGCTTGCATTGCATCACCTCCCCAAAACCTAAATGAAGCTGTGGGGTCTTCTCTGAGGAGAGCCTTCATCAAATTGGCTGCGTGGAGGTCGCCCGAGCGTTCGCCTACTACCAAATAGTACTTCATAAATGATTGTCAATTATTAATCCCACAAGCATTCAAAAATAATTACGAAGGGATTTCAGTTCCAAAACCTGCTGCATTTCTATGTCCTCCTCCTCCGAGCTTACTTGCAATGGCTGCCACATCAAAATCGCCTACGGAGCGAAGACTATAAAAACGCTTATCTGTGGCATCAAAGTAAACGGCTGCAAAAGGCATCTCAGGATACATTTGGCAGAGTAAATTGCCTATTTCGCTTTGGAGAGTGCTACTGTTGATAGTAGGCACTTTGTATCCTGCAATTTCAGTAAAGCGAATATTTTTTGTGATGCGCTTCACGAGTTGGTCTTGGTAGCGCAGCAGTATTTTTCCCTCTTCTATGAGTTGCGCGGGCTGTAAGCTGTTCCAAAGTACAAAATCCATGTCGTAGGCGCGCAAGGCTGCACTAAACTCTTTGGAGAAAGGCAGGGCAAACTGCCAAAGGTCTTTATCTTGAATGTATTGGTAAAAATCAGGCAGGGGTGTATCAGGGTGAAAATACTCCCAGGCCAATACCGCACCACTTTTGCTCATATCAAAAGTAACCGCAAGGTTGGGGTGCTCTGCTAAGTTGATGGCTGCTAAATCTGCTTCTGCCGATTGGTGGTGGTCGAGAATGGTTACTTGTTTCATTTTCTGTACCAAATCAAGAATGACCTCTTTCTTGTAGCAAAAATCTACAATATACACTTGCGACTTGTGCTTCAAGGCTGGAATAGGCTGTTGATGCTGTACGGGCAAGTATTCTGCACTGTCGCCGAGTACCTTCCAAGCGGCGAGTGCTGCGCTAAATCCATCGGGGCATTGTGCGTGGTATAAAATGTATGTCTTCATTGTTTGATTAATTAAACTAATTATTCTCTTAAATGTGAATCTATCCAAATTGTAACGGGGCCGTCATTGCAAAGGCTTACCTGCATATCTGCCCCAAACTCTCCCGTGGCAATGTGCTTACCGAGGGTTTGTGCTAGTTCTGCAATGAAGGCTTCATATAAGGGAATGGCTTGCAGTGGGGGGGCAGCTTGTATGTAAGAAGGTCGGTTACCTTTTTTGGTACTGGCAAAGAGTGTAAATTGGCTAATTACCAGTATTTCCCCCTCAATATCTTGCACAGACAGATTCATTTTGCCATCTTCATCACTAAATATGCGTAGTTGAGTAAGTTTTTTTACTACCCAATCAATGTCTTCGTGGGTATCATCTGTACCAATGCCTAAGAAGACAAGCAGTCCATTACCGATTTCGTCTTTGGTAATGCCTGCTATTTCAACTTTTGCTTGGATTACTCTTTGTATCAATAAACGCATTGCTTATAAGGATTAATAATTCGCGAAGTTAAAGATTAAATTTGAGTGTGTGAAAAAACAATCAAAATCTTATGGTTTGAATGTTTATTTACCTTTAACACTGTTCTGGCTTAGGAAAATATAAAAGATAGTTTTGGCTATCTTGATTTATAAATTACTGATAATGAGCATTTTAAAAAATTGCAATTCACAGCTTATAATTTGCACTTTCTTTACGCGCCTCTTTCTTTGGCGAGTTGGAGGACATAAGCAGTTTGCTGGGCTACGCTGAGTTGGCTTGAGTCTAGCAAAATAGCATCTTCGGCTTGTCTGAGCGGCGATTCTTGACGTGTAGTATCTATGCGGTCGCGCTCAGAGAGATTGCTGATGATGGTCTCGAGGGCGGTATATTCTCCTTTTTCTTGTAGTTCGGCTTGTCGTCTTTTTGCCCTTACTTCTATGCCTGCGTTCATAAATATTTTTAGCTCTGCTTCGGGGAATACAACCGTGCCAATGTCTCGCCCGTCCATTACAATTCCTTTTTCTCTGCCCATAGCCTGTTGCTGTGCTACCATAGCTTGTCGTACTGCTAAGATACGACTTACCTCACTTACTTTTTGAGAGACATACATCTTACGGATTTCATTTTCTACATTTTTACCATTGAGATATACATCGCTGCGCTGCGTATTGGAGTTGTATTGAAAATCAATCTGAATGGCGGCAAGGGCAGCAACTACCTTTTGGGGCTGGTTGAGGTCTATGGCATGTGTTAAAAAATACAATGTTAGGGCTCGGTACATAGCCCCTGTATCTATGTAGATGTAATTAAGCGACTCTGCCACGGCTTTGGCTGTGGTGCTTTTGCCGCACCCTGCATAGCCATCAATAGCAATGATGATTTTTTTAGACATAATTTTACTCAATTTTGGCTTTTATTGTTATCGTAGCCGATAAGCTACTATTTTTCAACTTGGTTTTGGTTCAGTTTCAAAAATTCTAATTGTGAACTACCTCTCGGTAAGGTTTCAAGAATGAAGTTATCTTCTAGCTTAGTTAGGCTGCTAATTATCAACTGATTGAAACCCAATGAGCAATCTCTGATTTAGGGGCAGCGATACAGTGCTATTTTCACACTCTAAATCCAATCGCTAAAATATCGTCGGTTTGGGTTTCATTACCCTGCCATTCATCTAGGGTTTTGGTGATGAAGGCTTTTTGTGTTTCCATATCTTCTTGGCAAATTTCCAAGAGCATCTTACGAATACGATGTCGGGCAAATTTTTTGCGCAATTTTTCACTAAATTGATCTTGAAATCCATCAGAGAACATATAAAAACAAGTGTTTTCTATCAGTGGGATTCTGTGCTTAGTATAGGTACGTTGGGTTTCATTCTTCTTAGTCCAGCCACCTATGGGTAGTTTATCCCCTCTGATAACTTCTAGGTTGCCATACTGAATATAAATAAGTGAGTTTTTAGCTCCTGCAAAGTCTATGTATTTTTCGTCGTGGTCTATGAGGCATAGCGTCAAGTCCATACCATCTTGATTAGCATTGTTTTGTTGTTTGAGCGTTTGGCTAATCATAGCGTGGAGTTCAGAGAGGATTTTATCTACCTCTGTAATTTTTTTTGAACCCACTATCTCGTTCAGAAGGTCATTGCCAATCATGCTCATAAATGCCCCTGGCACGCCATGCCCTGTACAGTCTATGGCTGCAATGAGGGTTTTATGGCTTGTCATTTCTTTAAGTACTGATTGAGTGCCATAGGGCGTAACTACCTCCTCATAGCTGGGCTGCGGTTCTAGTTCGGCAAGCCAATAAAAATCACCGCTCACTATGTCTCGAGGCTTAAACAGCACAAAAGAATCTGGCAATACTGCTTTAATCTCTGAGAGGGGCGGAAGCATTGCATCTTGAATACGCTTGGCATAGGTGATACTTTGCGTGATATTGTTATTTTTTTTCTCTAAAAGTTGTTTTTGCTTGCTCAGTGTAAGGGTTTGCTGTTCTAACATTTCTGTTTTCTGAGAAATTTCTTTGGTTTTGCGTGCTACAATCACCTCCAACTCTTTGCGCTTTTGCTGAAGATAATATACCCACCATCTGATTATCAAATATATCAACAACGCACTCAGCAGTGACAAGAACACATAGAATTGATCGGTTTGGTAAAAAAACGGTTTTAATCTAAAAGAAAGTGTAGTACCTTCTTCATTCCATATTCCATCATTGTTAGCCGCTATGACCTGAAAGGTATAGTTGCCAGGGGGCAAGTTGGTATAAACTGCTTGGCGTTCTTTTTGGGCATCTACCCATTCTCTATCAAAACCTATGAGCTTATATTTAAACTTTACTTTGGAAGATGCCAACAAGCTCAAAGCACTGTAATCAAATACCCATCGTCTAGCACCTGCCTCTAGCAAAATGGGTGTATGAATGTCTATTTGCTGATTGTCCACTAGCAAAGAATTGATGCTGATAGCAGGCGGAATGAAGTTTTTGGGTATATATTTGGGGTCTATCACCACTACACCGCCATTGGTAGGTATCCAAATTTTACCCTGACTGTCTTTGAGCGAGTGTGCTGCCCCTGTGCAGTCTTCACTTTTCATGCCGTCTTGTCGGTCATAGATTTCCCAGTCTAGCCGTTCGTTTTTGCCAAGCGCATAGTCGTTGAGTTGTTGTTTGCTGATTTTGATGATGCCTCTACTATTGGGAAGCCAAAACTGCCCTTTGTTGTCTTCTATGATGTCAAAAGGACTATCATTATAAAGTCCTTCTTGTGAAGTGAAGTTAAAAAATTTACCTTTCTCAAATCGGCTAATACCTCCATTGGTAACAATCCAAGTGATACCCTTGGTGTCGGTGTAGGTATTAAAGACAAGATTGCTGACTAGCCCTTCTGTGAGGGTGTAACTAATGATTTTACCTTGGGGAGCTACTACATTGATGCCACCGTCATTGGTACCTATCCAAATATTTCCTTGCTCATCTCCATTGATGGACATAATAAAATTAGAACTCAGCCCATTTTTCTGATTGAGTATTTCAAAATTTCCTTGGGAGGTTATTTTAGTAACGCCCCCTGCACGTGTTCCCAGCCAGATATTACCTTGTTTGTCTTCATAGATAATCCTCACTGCATTATCGGAGAGTCCTTTCTCTTTGTTATAAAAAGTTTCTGTGCCATTAGGGCTGATTTTCAATGCACCATTAAAAGTAGCTACCCAAATATTTTGTTGGCTATCTTTAAAAATATTGAAAACGCGCACTCGCGGTATGTCTGTTTTAAAAGTAAATTCTGTGATTTGATTGCCTCTGATTTGATTGATAACGCCATCATTCATACCTATTAAAAAAGTGCCAGACTTGTACTCACAGATAGACCCTACCGAAGCCGTAGATAAGCCGTCTTCTTTGGTATAGTTGGTAAATTTACCGTCTTTAAGCCTAAAGAGTCCATTGCGATAAGTAGCTATCCATAAACTGCCTTCTAGGTCTAGGTGGAGGTCAAGCACATTGGTTTTAGCGGCAAAGTGGTCTTCAGGGAAACGCTCTATGGTTTGTTTGTAGTGATTTTTGCGGTGTAGCCCCATAGAGGTAGCTATCCAATAGCTTTTGGATTTGTCTTGGATAATTTTATGGACAATGCTCTTTTCGAACTCCTCGAGGGCTATAAATTTTCCATTTTTTAAGTATGCCAAGCCTTGCACAGTACCTACCCAAAGTACTTGCTGATGGTCAAAAAATATTTCTAGTACTGTATTGCTGGGCAAGCCGTCTTGGGTTGTATAGTTTGTATAGGTATTGCCTTTTTTGCAGAGTAGCCCTTTGTTGTCAGTCGCCAGCCAAAGTTGGTTTTTTTTGTCTTTGACCATTTTATAGACTGTACTGCCTTGTAGCTCGGGTATGTTTAGGGGTTTTATTTGTTTTGTTTTAGGATTAAGCGAAAATAGCCCAGCACCTCGCCCACCTATGAGGTACTCATCTTCATTTTCAAAATGAATACTTGAGATGAGTACGGTATCTAGCCCTATTTTGTCAAACTTGGCATTTTTGTAGCAGAAAAGTCCGCTACCCTGTGTACCTATCCAGAGTTTGCCATCAGGAGCTTCCTGCAGCACTTGTACGATATTAGTGGTGAAGCCTTTTATATTGGATTTGTTATAATTGCTAAACCGTACTCCATCAAAACTAGTCAGCCCGTC
>CAYZQI010000102.1:0-17588 GCA_964480455.1 uncultured Cytophagaceae bacterium | reverse complement strand
AGCTTGAATACTGTTCAGAACATAAATGCCAGCGGACTTCCAGTCCGCTGCTACAGATTTTCACAGAAATTGTCAGAAAATCTAAAAATTTAGTGTTTTTTTTGAATTGAAGAAAAAATAATAATTTACAGCATAAGTAAAACGTAAAAAATAACTTTGACGATTTTATTTGTTAAGTCTTTGATAATGAAAATATTAAAAAATCACATTTCACAACTTACATTTTACACTTTCCTAAGAGAGAGTAACAATAGACAAAAAATATTTTTGAAAAATAATGGCTATTATTTTATAAAATGACTAGCAGTCATTAATTTTAGGAAAAGTTTAAATTGATTATAGAAAAAGCCTGTCGCTCAGAGAAATGAAAACCAAAAATCTCCCCTTTGGAAGTTAGGGGCTGTCTGGAAAACAATAAAAATATGCTCAACAAATACAGTCACCGCATCACACAAGACGAAACACAACCTGCCTCGCAGGCCATGCTCTACGCCCTAGGACTCACAGAAGAAGACCTCAACAAGCCTCAAGTAGGTATTGTAAGTATGGGTTATGAGGGCAATCCTTGCAATATGCACCTCAACCAACTAGCTTTAGAAGTTAAAAAAGGTGTAGAAGAAGCAGGTTCTGTCGGCTTGATTTTTCATACCATTGGCGTAAGTGATGGCATCTCAAATGGTACCGAAGGCATGCGCTTCTCGCTACCCTCACGTGATATTATTGCTGACTCAATAGAAACTGTAGTCCAAGCCCAGTGGTATGATGCCGTGATAGCCGTAGCAGGTTGCGATAAAAATATGCCTGGTTCTTTGATGGCTTTTGGCAGGCTCAACCGTCCTGCCGTGATGGTTTACGGAGGCACAATACAGCCTGGACACCACAACGGCAAAAAACTCGATATCATCTCTGCTTTTGAAGCACTCGGTGAAAAATTTGCGGGTAATATTAGCCCCGAAGACTTTAAACAAGTCATCAAAAAAGCCTGTCCTGGTGCAGGTGCCTGCGGCGGAATGTACACCGCCAATACCATGTCTTCTGCCATAGAAGCCCTCGGAATGAGCTTGCCTTACAGCTCTTCTAACCCTGCTACTAGCCCTCAAAAAATAGTAGAATGTAGAAAAACAGGCGAAGCCATGCAACGCCTTTTAGAAAAAGACCTCAAACCCAAGGACATCGTTACGCGCAAATCCTTTGAAAATGCTGTAACGCTCGTCATGGCACTAGGCGGCTCTACCAATGCCGTATTGCACTTTTTGGCAATGGCAAAGGCATTTGATATTGATTGGAATATTGATGACTTTCAGGCAATCAGCGACCGAACCCCCTTCTTGGCTGATTTGAAGCCTAGTGGCAAATATGTCATGGAAGACATCCACCAAGTAGGAGGCACGCCTGCCGTAATGAAGTATCTCTTAGAAGTAGGCTTCTTACACGGCGACTGTATGACCGTAACAGGCAAAACCATAGCTGAAAATTTAGAAGAGGTTACTTCTCTTACCAAAGGACAAGACATTATAATGCCCGTTGATCAGCCCATCAAACAGACGGGTCATATCCAAATCTTAAAAGGTAATCTAGCAGAAGAAGGCTCGGTAGCCAAAATCACGGGTAAAGAAGGATTACGTTTTGAGGGCAAAGCTCGTGTCTATGATGGAGAATTTGCAATGATTAAAGGCGTTGAGAATAAAGAAATTCAAGCTGGAGAGGTCATCGTAATCCGCTACGAAGGTCCAAAAGGTGCACCTGGTATGCCCGAAATGCTGAAACCTACCTCAGCCGTAATGGGTGCTGGCCTAGGCAAAGAGGTTGCACTGATTACAGATGGTCGCTTTTCGGGTGGCTCACACGGCTTTGTAGTGGGGCATATCACTCCAGAGGCACAGGTAGGCGGTATGCTCGCCTTGGTAGAAACGGGCGATACCATTGTGATTGATGCGCAGACAAAGCGCATTGATGTACTCCTGAGTGAGGAGGAAACTGCCGCTAGAAAGGCAAAATGGCAAGCTCCTGCACTCAAAGCCACCAGCGGTATTCTGTATAAGTATGCCAAGTCAGCTTCGTCGGCTTCTAAGGGCTGTGTTACAGACTAAAAGCCTCTCAGAGTAAAGTTTAAGTGAAAGAGTTTGATAGAATATGTTTAGAGTAGCAAAGAGCAGTGTTCATACTATACTCCAAACCTTGTCTTGCTACAAAATTGGTATTTTAAAAATAATTTTTGTATATTTCGGTCGTACAAACCTAATCAAACAATTATGGACAAAAAACAAGAAAATTTAGACCATTTTGTAAAAAAACTCTTAGAACTACAAGCCGAGAAAGAACAAGAAGCTACCTTTTCTGATGAAGACCTAAAATTTATAGCCGAAGGAATGGGTGTAGAAGTAGAGGATTTGGAGAAGGCAAGAGAAGATTATGCTACAAGAGCAAAAGGACATTTGCAATATCATAACTGGCAAGATGCTATCAAAGAATACCAACAATTACTAATTTTATCTCCACAAGATGCTGAGGCTTATTATGGTTTGGCTTGTGCGCATGCAGGTTTGTGGAAAGAAAAGTATAGCAATGCTGAAAAAGAGAAAGCCATTGAATATACCGAGAAAGCACTTACATTCAACCCTGCCCACCAACAAGCCTTACAACTACTTAGCCAATTACGCAAAAAAAGACAAAGCCCTAAATCAAGCTATACCCACAAAATAAATCCTAAGACCTCAACCAAGCGAGCCTTAAATACGAATCTAGTGGCAATTGTTTTGGTAACTTTGATGGTAGGAGCCAGTATTTTTAGTACACGGTATATAGGTATTTCAATAGATAATGCTTTGAAGAGCAGTTCAAAGACCAATAGTTCTACCTCTTCTAGCGGTGTAATCTATGCTTCAGTAGCAAGCATCGACAATCGTGGAGCAGTGTATTGGTCCATAGAGTATGAGCAGTACCATACAAATAGCAGTTTGGTTAGAGATTTTTTTGCACGCATCATTGACCCTAAAACAGGAAAAGAAATCAAAAAGATTGATTTTGCAAAAGCTGAGAAGATAACCAATTATAAGTGGCGGAAGGCAAAACTTATCAAAGATAAACTCTATAATTTTGATAGAGACGCACAAACTTTTGAAGCAAGAGATACCCACACAGGTAAAGTAGTAGAGAATCTTGACATCTTATCCCAAAAATATGAGGAGTTGAAAAATGGAATTGGTGAGGTAAAAGAAGAGGGTACTTGGTACAAACTGACCTTAAAAAATGGTGATGTTTTTTGGTATTCTCCTTACTTGACATTGTTGCATAGTGACAAAGAACATACATTCTGGGAAAATAACGATAAAAATATCCACTTAAGCTATGAATGGAATTTTGAAGCAGAAGGCGCAAAGAGAAGGTATTATTTATTTGAAAAAGAAAAAAGAAATCAACACTTCAATAACCATAAAACTAGGCCTTCTCAAATTGATTTCACAAATAAAAACCAGCGTTTTTTTCAGGCTCGCTACGGCACACAAATATCTACACAGCCCTCCGAATGGTTCTTACAAGCACAGATACTGTATGCTGACAAAGAGGTTTGTTTGATTTTACACAAAAAAGAAATCGGACCATCTTCTCCAAATGTTCTCTCAGCAATAGATAAAAATGGTACGACACTATGGCAAAAGGCAGACTTCAAAAGCATTTTTCTAAAAAATTTAGAGTATGATAAATTATACAATATTAATACTAGTAAATACCAAGATACCCTAGTACTTGAGTTCCCTTATCTTAGAATAAACAATAAAAACTATCGTTTTGCGATTGCCCTAGATACCAAAACAGGAAAGATACTTTGGGAATACTCACCCGATTATTAATACTTCTGACTTGTAGTTGGGGTGGTAGTAATAGATTGCTTTGGGAGGTACACATCTAGCTTTCAGCCATTGCAACATCAATGGATCTTTTTGCATTGTATAAAGATTCCATTAATTTAGTATCTCAGCAACTTGCCACAAAGGAAAATGTAAATAATAACTTCGGTTATTTCAACTCATGAGTTGCTGATAATGAAAACTTTAAAAAAATCACATTTCACAATTCATAATTTGCACTTTCCTAAATCTATAGCACCCCCTCAAACACCTTTTCAGCAGGACCTGCTAAGAAGATATTTTCAAATGTGCCTTTTTGAGTGCTTTTAAAACTTACTTCTAATTCACCACCCAGCGTACTAATTTGTATGGGGCTTTGCAAGCCCCGCAAGCTACTCACAAGGGCGGCTGCCGTAACGCCCGTACCACAAGAGTAGGTTTCATCTTCTACACCTCGCTCATAAGTACGTACCTTAAGCTGTTGTGTACCGATTTGCTCTACAAAGTTTACATTTGTGCCTGTTTCAGCAAAGCGTGTATTGTTGCGAATGGCATAACCCTTTTGATAAACAGGGTACTCGGCTAGATTATCTACAAATGTTACATAATGGGGTGAGCCAGTATCTAAGAAAAAATAATCACTTTGCGTTTCTATTTCCTCTACATCTTGCATTTTGAGGTAAACCCAATTGTCTTTAAGAGCGGCTTCATGCACTCCGTCCACCGCCATAAATCGTGTCCTCTCTGTAAAAAGCCCTAAGCTATGGGCAAACTTTACAGTACATCGCCCACCATTGCCACACATAGAACCTTCTTTACCGTTGGCATTAAAATAGACCATCTTAAAATCGTAACCGACTAGGTTTTCGAGTAGAATAAGCCCATCAGCCCCAATGCCAAAGCGTCTGTGGCAAAGTTGGGCAATCCACTGCCCATTTTGAGCATCAAATACTTGGCTTCGGTTATCAATCATAATGAAATCGTTGCCCGTACCTTGGTATTTATGAAATGAAATCTGCATAAGCGATAGATTTATTGTAGATTATTTAGTTATTGGCTTGTAATCAAATAAAAATTAGTATTTGACTTAGACTAGCGTACCATCTTATGCTAAGTAATGATTGGTTCGCATAAAAATAACCCTCCAAGTAGAGGGTTATTTGAGTGATGAGACAAATTTCTGTATAAAATTATTGGTGATGAGGCGTACAAAGTATAACTCAAGAAATCATAAGTAATAACTCCGATTATTTTGACTTATAAGTTGTTGAGAATGATAAATTAAAAAATCACCTTTCACAACTCATGATTTACACTTTCCTTACTCATCGCCGTGCATCCAAGCTTTTTTGCCTAAGAGCTCTTCTTCGGTTTCGCGGTAGTCGGGGTCTTCTACGCAGCAGTCCACAGGGCAAACAGCAGCGCACTGAGGCTCTTCGTGAAAGCCCATGCACTCTGTGCACTTGTCGGATACTATGTAATAGAACTCATCAGAAACAGGCTCCATAGGTTGGTTGGCGATTACTACTGTACCATCACCCATTTCTACTTCTTCAAGGCTTGTACCATCACCCCAACGCCATTCTACACCACCTTCATAGATTGCTGTGTTAGGACATTCTGGTTCGCAAGCTCCGCAATTGATGCACTCATCAGTTATCATGATTGCCATAGATATTTCCTCCTTTCGTTTTCTTTAAGTACTTTTAAAGTATTTGATGTACCTTTACATAATACAATTTTTGTTAAATTGTTATCAAAAATAATAAGATTATTACCTTTTGGCACAGTCTATTTGTAAAAATATTGATTAAGTAATTTAAGACATGGATTTAACACAAAAAATTAAGGCTTTTGTTCAACTCGGGGAGCTATTGAGCGATTTTTCTTCACAGGAGATGCAGGCGACATTGACAGAAGCTGAGGCACACAATAGATGGTTTACACAAGAAAATCTAAGGCACGCGCTCACAAGTATCAAAAATAATTTTCTTAGCCAAGAGAAGCTCGAGGCCTGGGCAGCAATGTATCCTTCACTAGAACAGCCTCGCCTGCGCCCCCACAGGGTGGGCTTGGTGATGGCAGGTAATATCCCGATGGTAGGTTTTCACGATTTTTTGAGTGTATTGATGAGTGGACATCATTTACTTGCCAAACTGAGCACTCAAGATGAAGTCTTGATGCGAAAAGTAGGAGAATGGCTCATAAAGATAGCACCTCAATTTGCTTCACAACTTACCTTTGTAGAGCGGCTCAACAGCGCACAAGCATACATAGCTACGGGTAGCGACAATACGGCACGCTATTTTGAGTATTATTTTGCGGGTAAGCCCAACATCATCCGACAAAATAGAAATTCTATTGCTATCTTGAACGGAGAAGAAACCGAAGAAGAGCTCAAACTATTGGGAGAAGATATTTTTAGGTATTTTGGGCTGGGTTGTCGAAGTGTATCAAAAATCTATCTGCCTCTAGGCTGTAACCCTACCCATATTTACCCGCCTCTTGAACCTTGGGCAAACCTCAAAACACATAACAAGTATGCTAATAATTACGACTACCACCGTGCCGTCTTGTCGCTCAACCAAGATGCTCACTATGACAATGGCTTTTTACTTATTTATGAACATAGTGGGCTGAGTTCGCCTACTGCCAATCTGTTTTATGAGTTTTATGAAGATGATATTGCTATTCAAATGAAATTAGCTCCGCTCAAAGAAAAAATACAAGTGATAGTGAGTCAAAATGGAGATTATCCAAACAGTCTGCCTTTTGGCAGGGCTCAAGCTCCTGAGCTCTGGGACTATGCCGATGGAGTGGATACTATGCGTTTCTTGTTGGCACTTTAATAATTTTTGGTATGTCTAGTTCAAAGTCTTCACATCACCATTAGCATAAAAACTTTGTGCTGTAGGCTTTGTTTTTGATAGCTCTATCAAGTGTCTCCTTGTTAAGCGCAGTTGATATTCTATAAATTGAGAACCACATAGTATCTATTATAGAACACACAAAAAGGTTGATTCTTTGACAATTTTTGTGATTGTATGCGATAAGATGAGCTAAATACTGTTTAGAACATAAATGCCAGCGGACTTCCAGTCTGCTGCTACAGATTTTCACAAAAATTGTCAGACAACCAAAAGGTTTATATAAAATATAGCTGCTTGTTAAAAACCAACTAACTGCACTATCGAGACACCTGACACAACTAGGGTTATGCTGATAAAAACTTTTTTGTGTTTAGCCCATTTTAGCAAGTTCATCGGCACTATAATCTGTGGGCAGACCCAAGTGCTCGAATTCATCTACTTCTTTTAAGAAAGAAGTGGCCTTGGCACGTACACGGTGGTAGGCAGGCGCACCCAAAGGTAAATGTACAGGTGGGTGGTCAAGCTCAGTGAGTGCATACATTGCTTCTGAACCCCTCACAGGGTCTCCAATTTGTTTGCCGCTGTTGCCTTCTATAGATTCCATGTTCTTGGCAGCCGAGTCTTTATAATCTTCAATAGAAGATTTTACATAAGTAGCCGAGCGACCCGCCCAGTCTGTACGAAAAGGTCCTGGTTCTACATTGGTTACTTTGATGCCTAAGTGCCTCACCTCGGCAGCAAGTGCCTCACCTATGCCTTCAAGAGCAAATTTAGAGGCGTTGTAGATACCTACCCCTGGAAAGCCCTGAATCCCTGCAATAGAAGTAATGTTGATGATGTGTCCGCTGCGTTGCTTGCGCATGTGTGGCAATACTTCTCTTATCAGGGCAATTGCTCCAAATACATTGACATCAAACTGACGGCGTACTTCTTCTTCGGGTACTTCTTCAATAGCACCAATAGAGCCATAGCCTGCATTATTCACGAGTACATCTATGCGTCCAAATTTATCAATGGCAGCTTGCACTCCCGCTATGATTTGTGCCTGATTGGTTACATCAAGCAATACGCCTTTTATTTTTTCGGGGTTAATGGCTTCAAAGCCCTCGATTTGTGCTGCTTTGCGAAGCGTTCCTATTACGAAATCGCCTTTATTAGCAGCTACTTTGGCAAGCTCTAGCCCAAAACCCGTAGAGCATCCTGTGATAAACCATACTTTATTCATAAAATTTAGGTAATTTTTTAGTGTTGAACCGTCTATTTGTTCAATAAACCAAATCAAATGCTTTTAGTTCTATGATAATTGTTATGAAGTTATAGCACAAAACTACTTGAAAAAGAAAATGACAAAATAAACACGGTTACAAATCCATAAAAAAAGCCTCAAAACAAGTCTTGAGGCTTCCGTAAAATTTTTATATCAGTATGGAATGATTTAGAAGAAGAATCCTACATTAAAGGTCAGTAGCTGATTTCTGATTACAAGTTTACCTTCATCTACCTTCTTGGCTGCGTTGGTCAATCCTCTTTGATAGCCTAGCGAGCCATACAAGAGATTCTCACCAAGGTCAAACTCAATGCCACTTGCTAAAATTAGAGGAACATCTATGACCTGAAAGTCGATTGGGTCTTCATTGTCAGGATTGTTTTCGGTTTTTACTTTTTCAGAAATCTTCAACTCTAGCCCTCCTCCTAACTGAAAAAAGATTCTAGCACCAGACATTACTTCATTGGTAAATAATTTAAGTGTTAGGGGTACTTGCAAGTATTGCAGGTTGTATTGATTGTCTGTTACACCTCCAAAACTACCATCTAAACCAGCTGTTTTGGTAAGATATACCAAACCTGTACTGAAATAGTAGCTATCATCACTCAAATTAAAGTCTGAAATTAAGCCAAAAATAAACCGCAAGCCAGAAGCACCACCAGCTAAGTTATCAGCTTGATCATTGGCTGTAAATGTACCTTGGTTAAAAGAGATAGTAGGGGCAAAAGTAACCCCAAGGCGTACGTCTTGAGCTTTGATGGGAGTGATGAAAACACCCAAGAAAAAAATAAGTACAACTAAAAAAATAGATTTTTTCATGTTTGATTTTTTTGGTTTATTTTGAATTATAATTACTGCGAAAATATTAATTTAAAGCCAAAATACAACTATGTGATGTAATGATTCATGGTGAATTAGCATACCATTTCTTTATAATCACTTAAAAGTCAGTGTGTTAACTCATTATCCTTTTACTTAAAAGTAGCCTCAAATGTAAGTTTTAGTACAGCAATTACACTCAGGAAACATAAAAACTTTCTGGTGAATTGTAATCTAAACCCACAAATTACTACTATCAAGCCATTAAAACAATACAAAATCATAAAACACTCATGAAAAAGCAAATTGTCAAAATATTGTTTCCCCTAGTAATGGTATCTCTTGGAGGGCTAGTGGGTTACAGTGCGGTATATTTATTCATGCCTACCCCAGAAGGTGCCCTTGTAACACCTTTATTTTTCAAACTCATGGTGTTTCCTGTGCTATTATTGGTTATTTTTTGTGTGATTGCAATACACGAATTAGGCCATGTAGCGGCAGGTCTTTTGATGGATTTTGAATTTAAGCTAATTACCGTAGGTCCTTTTATGGTTCAAAAAGAAGGTACATCAGTCCAATTCAAATGGAATAAAAACCTGAATATCGCAGGTGGACTGGCTTTGTGTATTCCTAAAACCACAGACAACATCACCCGAAAGTTCATGTTTTTTGCAGCTGGTGGTCCTTTGGCGAGTTTACTCTTGGCAGTATTTGCCTACTTACTGACTTGGGCAATAAGCTATGACAACCAAATATTTATACGTTTTATGTTCCACGTTTTTTTCTCAATGGTAGCTATTTTTTCTTTAGCTATTTTTTTACTTACTGTGCTTCCCATGAAAAGTGGTGGTTTCTATACAGATGGCGCAAGAATACTCAATCTTTGGCGTGGAGGCTATCAAGCCAAGATTGAGGCTGTACTGCTACAGGTTACCTCACAGCTTTTTGCAGGTACACGCCCCAAACAAATAGATATTTTACCCATTCAAGAAGCCGTTGAATATCCAATAGATGCACCTTTCAAAGCTTATCTCCATGCATTCTTGTACTACCACTACCTGGATATACACTTGATAGAGCAAGCCGAAATCCATCTGGAGAAGTATGCAAGTTATTTAGAAGAAATACCCGAAGGCTATCGGGCAATGGTCTGGCTTGAAAAAGCCTATTTTGAAGCAACTTATCAAAATGATTCAGAAATTGCACGAGATTTTTTTCAGCACGCTAAAATAGGGGCTATCATTCCTAAATCATTGGTACTTAGGGTAGAAGCTGCCATTGCAAAAGCTGAAAAAAACTACGATTTGGCCATTCAAAAAACCCAAGAGGCACTCAAAGAACTCCCCAATGCCATGGATAGAGGCACTGCTGTAGCAGAAAAAGAATGGCTTGAAAACACCTTAAAAGACTTACAACTCAAAATCAATGTGTAAATACTTTATCGATTTAACAGTCTGTTTTGATAAAAATTTTTGCAGATTTTCCAGTTTATCTTTAACATTGAAAAAAATATAAGAATTTAACAAATAAAGAATGAGAAAAATATTTTACCTTTTATGCATTAGCATTTTTTTTGTGCTGTTAATACCGCCCAATATCTATGCCCAATATGATGGCTACTGGCAACAACGCGCTGAGTATGTGATGGAAGTGGAAATGGATACCAAAAAACATCAATTTACAGGCAAACAAACCCTTACTTATTTTAATAACTCACCCGACACACTCACACAAGCCTTTTATCATCTTTATTTTAATGCCTTCCAGCCAGGCAGTATGATGGATGTACGCTCACGCACTATCCCCGACCCCGACAGACGCGTGGGCGACCGCATCTTTGCACTCAAACCCAATGAAATAGGGATTCAAAAAGTAAAATCACTTACCCAAGATGGTAAGCCCGTAGCTTTTAAAGAAGTAGGCACTATCTTAGAAGTACGCCTCGCCACTCCCCTCCTACCCAATCAAAAGACGGTCTTTCAAATGGAGTTTGAAGGGCAAGTACCTGTGCAGATTCGCCGCTCGGGGCGCAACAATGCCGAAGGCATAGATTACTCTATGGCGCAGTGGTATCCTAAATTGTGTGAGTATGACCACCAAGGCTGGCATCCTAATCCATACATTGGCAGAGAGTTTCACGGAGTCTGGGGCGATTTTGACGTAAAAATTACGATTGATTCAGAGTATGTAGTGGCTAGCACAGGCTATCTACAAAATGCCCAAGAAATAGGCTATGGCTATGAAAAAGAAGGCACCACAGTCAAACGACCCAAATCCAAACAACTCACTTGGCACTTTAAAGCCAATGATGTGCACGATTTTGTGTGGGCTGCTGACCCAGAATACGTGCAAACAACTGCACAAGTGCCTGATGGTCCTTTACTCCGATTCTTTTACCGTAAGGGAAGTGAAAAACGTACTGAAAACTGGCAAAAACTACCCGAATATACCATCAGGGCGTTTCAAGCCATGAATAAATATTTTGGCAAATACCCTTACCAAGAGTATTCGGTCATTCAAGGTGGCGATGGCGGTATGGAGTATCCTATGGCAACCCTCATTTTGGGCGATGGCTCTTTTAATGGCTTGGTAGGTGTTACAGTACATGAGTTGATCCATAGCTGGTTTCAGGGCGTATTGGCTACCAATGAAAGCCTTTATGCTTGGATGGATGAGGGCTTCAATACCTTTGCAGGAAGTTATATCAGAGGAGGAGAAAATCCATATAAAGGTGCTTATGGCTCTTACTTTGCCATTGTGAAACGAGGCATTGAAGAAGCACTCAGCACTCATGCCGACCATTTTGCTTACAACAGTGCTTATGGAGTAGCGGCTTACTCAAAAGGCTGTGTATTCTTGGCACAACTGGGCTATGTAATCGGTGAAGAGGCACTCATGCAAGGCATGCTACGCTATTTTGATACTTGGAAATTTAAGCACCCCACCGACAATGACCTCATCAGAATCATGGAGAAAGTATCTGGTCTAGAGCTTGACTGGTATAAAGAGTATTTTGTTTATTCTACCCATACCATTGATTATGGCATCAAAGAGATAAATGAAAAAGAGGGTAAAACAAGAGTTACGCTAGAAAAAATAGGACGCATGCCTATGCCGCTTGATGTATTGGTAACTTACCAAGACGGACGCAAAGAAATACACTACATTCGTCTTGAAATCATGCGTGGCGATAAGCCTCATACAGACCAAAATATAAAGAGAATTATGCAGCCCAACTGGGCTTGGGTAATGCCTAGCTATACTTTTACAATTGATGCACCCAAAGCAAGCATCAAAAGTATTGAAATAGACCCAAGCCAACTAATGGCTGATGTAAATAGAGAAAATAACCTTGTGGAGATGAAATAACGCTCTCTCATGTAATGGCAGACCTCAGTCTGCCGTTCTAAACTAAAATACATACTCACCCAAAAGCTAGTTTACAACTTAATACCCAAACTTGCCCCTGCCAATAATCCCCAACTTGAACCTCTGGCATACAGACTTCTTACACCAAGGTAGGGCATCAGACTAAATTTCTTAGTAAAAAAGTAAGCCTTTAACCCTCCACTAAAACCTGCCTGAAAAGGTGGATTAGGGCGGTCAGTAATGTTTTCATAAAACATACCCAAAGGTGCTACAAATGGACTTAACCTTACGTTGTCCCCTAGCCATATATGTGCATTGATACTCTCAGGAATGAGCAAGCAGAATATACTTGCAGCTATCAAAATATCGCTACTGGTTTGGGAGTAAGCCGTAAGTGGAAAACTTGCTAGCCAAGCACCCACAGGGATATGTGCATAAAACTCATCTCTTGAGTTAATACCAATTGCATAACGATAACTCAAACTCAAATTGTCAGAAACAAATACGTCTAGGTCTAGTCCTAAGCTGGTGATACTTCTATCTGAAAAACGTACATGTTCACCTGCTAGAGAAAGCCTGAAGATACCTGCCTCTTGCCCTATTGCAAGCTGTAAGCTACAAAAAAGTAAGCCAAATAGTAAAAAAATCTTTCTCATAAATCCTAAATTTGGTGTAGATGTCTCAAGAGTACTGATCAATATGCGCCCTGACAAACTCCCAAGCACGCAGCTCTGACCAATAGAAACCATCTTTACCCAAAGCAGTAAATCCACAATGCCCACCTGTCTGAGGAGCTTCAAAATAGACATTCTCTAAGCCTTCAAACAATTCATAAGGAAAGCAAGGTGGCGCAAGAAAGGGGTCGTTTTGGGCATTGACGATGAGTGTTGGGCGTTGGATTTTATCTACATAATAAATAGAACTACTTTTTTCGTAGTAATCTTCAGCATCAGCAAAACCGTGGAGAGGTGCTGTATAAAAGTTATCAAAATCTTTGAGTGTTTGTATTTCAGAGAGGTGTCGTGTAGTGATTTCATTGGGCATACGCAGGGCTTTGTTCTTGACCTTTTGGCTCAAATCTTTTTTGAAGCGTTGGGCATAAATCCAATTTCTGGCTTCACGCAGGCTTGCCGAGCAAGAAGACAAATGCAGTGGCACAGAATACACTATGGCTTTTTGGATAGGTGCTGGGGTTTGAGCAGCTTCTTCGCCAAGGTATTTCAAGGTCATATTCCCTCCTAAGCTGAATCCTATCAATATAATTTCGTCATATTTATCAAGCTCTAGTACATAATCTATCACAGCACGCAGGTCTTCAGTAGAACCGCTATGGTAAAAACGTTGGAGTCGGTTAGGTTCTCCGCTGCACCCTCTGTGGTTCCAAGCCAGAGCGTTCCAGCCTTGCTGATAAAACATTTTGGCCATGCCCCGCACATAGCCTCTTGTAGTATCTCCCTCTAACCCGTGCGTGATGATTGCCAACGAACGACTGCGAGGGCGGTGCGCCCAGTCGAGGTCAAGAAAATCGCCGTCAGGTAGGTTTATGCGCTGCCTTTGGTAAGGCACGCCGTTTACCTTGCGAAAAAGTGCAGGTACAATGGTTTCAAAATGTGCATTGGGCAGAAAAAATGGTTTTTGATAATTTGAATTGAGAACAGGCATTTTTATTGGGTTTTGCATTAATCAATCCTAGGCACGTATTTCACCAACCTAGGATTGGACATATTGATTATCAAATCGTTTGTATTTGACGATTAATTACTTCCCTTCAATCTTAATTAGCTCCACTTCAAAAATGAGGGCAGAATAGCCAGGAATGGTAGGCATTTTACCATTTTCGCCATAGGCCAAATTGTAAGGAATAAATAGTTTCCATTTTGAGCCTGTGGGCATTAATTGTAAGGCTTCTGTCCAGCCTGCTATTACTTGTGTAACGCCGAAGGTGGCAGGTTCGCCCCTTTCAATAGAACTGTCAAAAGTTTTTCCATCAATGAAATAACCTTTGTAATGAACCGTTACGCGGTCGCCACGTGTAGGTTTTTCGCCATTGCCTTCTTGGAGGATTTCGTATTGCAAGCCACTAGGTAGGGTAACTACTTCGGGTCTTGCGCCATTTTCTGTCAAAAATGCTTCGCCTGCGGCTTTGTTTTTTGCTCCTTTTTCTTGCATTAGGCGTTGGAGCTCGGTTTGAATGTAAATATTAGCATCATTGGCATTCATTTGTTCTTTACCTTCTGCTATATCAATCAAAGCCTGCTCAAATGCTTTCGTATCTATTTTTTCTACTTGTGCTGAGATGCTTGTACCAATACTGATGCCCATGGCATAGCTCAATTTTTGGAGGGGGTCGCTCATATCTATTACGGGCTGGGCTTCTAGTTCGGCTACTTTTGATTTGAGCTGTTCAACTTGTTTGAGGAGTTCTTTTTTGCTTTGCCCAAAGGCTGCACAAGTGATTAACAAGCTCAGAGCAAGGGTGATAATTTTTTTCATTTTAATTTTTAATGAGTAATAAATAAGATTTCAAAGGCTCGAAATTAGCCAAATAACTTTGAAAAACAAGCATTGGTGGATTGAAAAATTGTGTTGAGGTTCAGTTGCCTTATTGGTCATCATCAAGTTCATCTAGCAAATTGCGGCGTTGGTTTAGCTCTTTTTGATGGGCTACTTTTGCTTCATTGATGCTTGCATTGAGTGTAAAGCCTATCAAAAGTACCCAAGCCAAGATGTAGAGCCAGAGCATGAGTGCGATAAGTGTACCGATAGAACCATAGAGTTTATTATAAGTAGCAAAATGGCTGAGGTAATAGGCAAATGCTTTGGTACTGATGATGACCGTAAGGGCTGCAAAGGTAGAACCCAAAGAAAAAAAACGCCAGTGGTTATTGACAGCTGGAGCAATGTAATATATAAAAGAAATACCAATATAAAACACAAAAAAAGCCACTGCATAGCGCAATGCTCCAAAAATAAGGAATAAAATATCTTCATTAAGTAGGTTATAGGTCTGTAAAATATGAAAAGCCAACTCTGCAATAGGAATAATGGTTACTGCAAAGACCAACAAAAATGCAAATAAAAATACCAAACCAACAGCAATAAAACGCACTTTAATAAAGCCCCGTTTCTCTGAATATTGATAATTGGCATTGAAGGTGTGCATCAATTCTACTACTCCGCTCGTAGCAGCATAGAGAGCAAATAAAAAACCAAAAGAAACCAAACTACCCCTAGGGTTTCCTAGAATATCCTCTACTGTGGGGGCAACAAACTCGTAGATTTCGGGCGGAATCCACTGCTGAATAAGACCTAAGACCTGCTCGGAAAGGTCGGGCATACCAAAGTTAGCAGCCACAAAAGGAATAACCGAAAATAAAAATAAAATGGCAGGAAAAAGCGAAAGCGTAAAACTAAATGCAATGGCACTTGCCTGCTGGTGTAGATTGATTTGGCTTACTTTGGCATAGACTACTTGTATCACTTTAAGCAAGGGAACAGTATCTCGCAGTTTTGTGCGGCGAAGTTTATGAACTGTTTTGTGATATACTTTGTGCTCTTCTATGTTTTTTTTCCAAAAAGTCATTTTTTAATTTTGTCTTTTGTCCGTACCTTACAGTAGATTAAGAACTTAATTTATTTAGAAATTGGCTGTCGGTTGGCTATGAGTCAATATCCTAATAAATTATAATCAATTCATTACTTTTCATAAAGGTACAAAAAAAATTACAAACCTCGAAGTCTTGCCACTTTTAAGACACCTGCTACACTGAGCGAGTCGGTGATTTCACCATTCATGACCATATCTAAGGCGGTGCTGAGGGCTACCTTGCGGATACGCAAATCTTCGGTTTCTTCAAACTCAGTTTCACCTTCGGTGAGGTCTTCGGCAATGAATACAAAACCCTCTTCATCTGTTACGGAGTTAGAGGTATGGATACGGGCGAGCTTTGTCCACTTTTGGGCAGTAAGCCCTGTTTCTTCTTTGAGTTCGCGCTTGGCAGAGTCAAGAATATCAACTGATAAATCTCCTCCGCCCATAGGAATTTCCCAAGAATATTCATCTAGGGGATAACGGTACTGCCCTACTAGCCAGGTATTGCCTTCTTTATCAATGGGTATGATACCAATAGCTTTGTTTTTAAAATGTACTACGCCATAGATGCCTGGCTTACCTGCAGGATTGGTTACTTGGTCTTCTTTTATGCTAATCCAAGGGTTTTCATAGATGGGGCGTGTACCCAAAATGACCCATGGATTTTTAAACTCTTTCATATATTCAATTAAAATTGAGCAAATAGATTAGGAAAATTCAGGCTTTTTATCTAGTAGTTGAGAAGGGTTTTCTTTAAAGTACTTTCTCAAAAGAGGATAGGTCAAAACTGCAAGTAAAATGATGAGTGTACCTACATAAAAACCTGTTGTCATTTTTTCTTTTTGTCCAAAAATTAAAAATGCTAATACAATGCCATACACAGGCTCTAAGTTTACCGTAAGATTGACCGCAAAGGGGGTAAATTTTTTCATCAATTTCACACCAACTGAATAAGCATAGACCGTACAAATACCTGAAAGTATCAAGATGTAAACCCAATCCTGAGGTGTGGCATAAAGTTGAAGCCCTACCCCCCGAGTCATGGTAGAAGCATAAAAAGGGAAAAACAAGGCAATGCCAAGGGTTGCCCCTATCATTTCATAAAAAGTAATCACATAATGGTCATGCTTTAACACCAATCTTCCATTGATAACACTAAACAAAGCTGCCAAAAAGGCCGAAGCAATTGCCATGGCCAAGCCCAACACATGGCTAAACTCAAATTGAAAGATAATATACAAGCCTCCAATAATGACCAAGCCCAGCAAAATCTCATAGGCATTGATGCGTCTTTTAAAGAAAATAGGCTCAAGAACCCCTGTCCAAAGTGAGCTTGTGGTCATACCTGCCAAACAAACCGATACTGTAGAAACCTTGGCTGCACCAAAAAACAAAATCCAGTGAGCGGCTATCAATACACCTGTACCTAGGATTTTTAATAAATCTATTCGGGAGATTTTAAAGGCGCGTCTTTTGGCATAGACCACCCAACCCAAAAGTGGAATGGCTATCAAGGTACGGTAGAAGACCAACTCTACCGAGGGCAGACTGATAAGTGCACCCAAAATGGCGGTAAACCCCCAAATCAGCACTATAAAGTGCAATTGGAAATAATCTTTGAACTGTGGCATAAGATTTTAAAAGTTTTAAGGCGCAAAGTTACAATACTTTTACCAATGTTTTGACATCAAAAAAAATCATTCTGTAGAAGCATAATCTTTGCTCATAAGTTATAAGAAAAAACGAATAAAATCAAAAACTCACAAGGATTAGGAATGAATAATAAATAATTTGTACAATTAGGGCAAAATAGTATAGTTCAA
>CAYZQI010000101.1:0-17677 GCA_964480455.1 uncultured Cytophagaceae bacterium | reverse complement strand
ATGGGGCTAATGTGATGAACTGTACTATCGCTTACAATGAGGCAAGAATTGGTGGGGGAGGTGTGTTCAAAGACAGACAACTCAACTTGAACAACTCTATCATCGCCTACAACCAAGTAAACAGTACCGCAGGTAACCGAGCTAATTGTGGAAGTACTTACACAGGCAATAACAACATACAATTTCCAGACATTGTGCCTGGCCCTAACGACAACTACTGCACCCTAGGCATCACTGTAGCCAATCCACGTTTAGACCCTCTCCAAGACAACGGCGGGCCTACGCTCACTATGGCACTACTGCCTGGCAGCCCAGCCATCAATGCAGGAAACTCAGCTTTTGCAAGCCCTACTGACCAGCGGGGAATGCCCCGACAAGGAACTCCAGATATTGGTGCTTTTGAGTTTGTGGCGGGTGATATTACGCTACCCAACTCAGAAGACATCTACTTAGAGGCTGAGTGTGCTGAGGTAGGTAGCAATTGGGAACTTGTAGAAGACCCTCAAGCCTCCGAAAGTGAGTATGTAAATGCTAGTCTGAATAATTTCTCTGCGTCTAATGCCACAGGAGTCAATAACAGGATAAGATTTACCTTCACAGTGAACACTAGCAATACATATTCTATCTATGCAAGGGTACTGGCACCTAGTTATACAGATGATTCTTTTTATATCAGTATAGACGGTGGCGTACCCTCAACTTGGAATGGACTGCACACCCCCTCAGAAAGTGGTTTTAATTGGAAACAAGTGCTTGAGCAAAACTTCCAACTCAATGCAGGACAGCACACCCTTGATGTCTATTACCGCGAGAATGGTGCAGGCTTAGATAAATTATTTATAGGAAAGGTCAATACATTTCCTTCTGAGCTAGGTGTAGATGCAGTCTGCGGTACAGGTTCTTCACTTCCCATTCCCTTCGCCCTATACTTTGAAGCAGAATGTGCCACAGTGGGCAGCACTTGGAATACTGTCAGCAACAGCCAAGCCTCCAATGGAAAATTTACCGAAGTAAGTAGTGTTAATAACTTCAGCACTAGCAATGCAACGGGAGCGAATAACCGAGTACGTTTCAGTTTCTCCATTCCCGAAACGAATACCTACAGTCTCTATGCACGAGTAAACACTCCCAGTTATACTGATGATTCTTTTTTCATTAGTATAGATGGAAGCGCGCCTGTTGTTTGGAATAATATCCATACGCCTGGAGAAAGCGGCTTTCTTTGGAAACAAATACTAGCACAAGACTTTGAGCTTACTGTAGGTTTGCACACACTTGATGTCTATTATCGTGAAGATGGTACAGGCTTAGACAAGTTATTTATCGGAGAACTTAATACGCTCCCTTCCGAACAAGGCATTGACTTCACCTGCGGAACTACTCCTGCTCCTGCTCCGATACCAGAAGCACCTTTTTCACTTAGCCTCGAGGCAGAGTGTGCCGAAGTAGGTAGTACTTGGGGTACTTTTGAGGATAGCCAAGCCGCTAATAATCAGTTTACTGAAGTGCGTAGTGCCAATAACTTCAGTGCCAGCAATGCAACGGGTGCAAACAATCGAGTTCGTTTTAGCTTTTCCATTCCTGAATCAAGTACTTACAGCACTTATGTTAGGATACGCACACCTAGCTATACAGATGATTCTTTTTTTATCAGCATAGATGGGGGAAGCCCTACAACCTGGAATGATTTGCATACGCCAGGACAAACTACTTATCACTGGAAACAACTACTAGGTACTGACTTTACCTTCATTGAGGGAACACATACCATTGATGTTTATTACCGTGAAAATGGTGCTGCATTAGATAAACTTTTTATTGGTGTATTGGGTAGCACACCCAGTGGCCTGGGAGAAAATGCCTCGAACTGTGGCAGTCAAAAAGCAGCACAAAACACCTCAGAAAATACTGATTGGTCTTTGTATCCTAATCCTGTGGGAGTAGAAAATGTAATAAATCTACGCTATTTAGGCAGCGAAATCCCAGAAGATAAGATAAGTTATACCATACAAGATAAATTGGGCAACATCCTATTACAAGGGGAAAGCAATTTAAAAGCAAATCAACTCAGTATTGACCTAAATAAACAAATCATGCCTGCAGGTTCTTATTTCTTACATTTAAGCGGCACGTCATTCTTGCGTACTTATATCCATTTTATAAAACAATAAGTATTCGCAGCAAGGCTGGGTGCAAGTCAAATTTCCCTTTTTAGCCACCTCACCCCTTCCCTCTCCACAAAAGAGGGCATAAGGAAGTCAATCTGACCTGCACCTGCAAGGCTGTACATATTATAAGTACATTTTATCCTCCCTCTCTGAGCTAGTTTAAGAGAGGGAGTTTATGTTTCTATCCACATACTTCACTCTTCAAATCCAGCAAATATGATTAATCTTGAGGTATTATAGAAAAATGATTTAATTTTGAACACTTAAATCTATAAAAATGCCTCAAATCTTAACACCCATAGAAAGCAATTATTATTGGGATAGCCTTGAATACATCTATCAAGACCACAAGACTGTGCTTTCTCAAAAAATACAGCAAAGCCACATTCTTTTCCTGTCGCTCATCAATACCCTCACTGAGCAGCGTGAAAAACAAGTTTTTACGGGTTGGTTTGCTAAAATTAGCTTTCTTGCACAGGCATATCACCTCGGCAAAGCCGAAGAAGAAGATTTACAAGCACTCAGAAGGCTATTTAGAAAAAACCTCATGGGCAAGATTTTTAAACCCGAGGAAACCCATTTATTGGCAGCCATCAAAATTATTGCAGAACTGACTGCATTTTTTTCTGACAAAACTGTTCCTGAAAATTTACAGCAACGCTATGCACACGTTTCCCTGCCCTCTTTGCGTAGCCAAGAAAAGCCCTCCCCTACCCTTGAAGCACTCACAGGACTTATTTTAACAAAAAGTGAATTACAAGCCAGTACAAGCAAACTCAAAAAAATCACTTTACAATGCCAAAGTGAAGAATTTGGCAAAGTGCAAGTTACGGTTACAGACATTGCCTACTACTCCCAAAAGGGTGCGCTTTTCAGAAAATATGCCCTTAGCGAACATTGTGCTTACTTGGTGCGTCCTTACCAAACTATACGCCTCACCCAACTCAAAGAAATAGAACCGCAGCACTACTGTAGCACTTCTCAGAGTTTACTCATCATTAACCCCGATTACTTAGTAGATGCTTCTGCCATAGCACGTTGCTTTGGCACACAATACAGCTCGCCTTATTTGTACCTTTTGGATAGAATGAAATTTTTTCAAGGAAGTGTGCCTACTTTTAGAGGAAATGTACTGAATAATCTCTTGGATAATCTGGTAGAAAAAGGTGAAAAAACCTTCGAGGAGGCACTGAGCGATATTATGCCCGAAGTACAAGTAGAGGCAGCTATGCTCGGCTTGCAACTAGAGCATGTCCAAGAAACCGCACGCTTCATCAAGCCACAATACGAAAACCTTGTCAAGGTAATGGAAGATTTTAAAAATACTGCCATTACCACAGAGCCTTCTTTTATCTCTAACAAATACGGCTTGCAAGGGCGTATTGACCTTTTGGTAGAATACCCTGCCCAAGCCGAGCGCAAAGACATCATAGAACTAAAAGGCACACAATTTACCAACCCCAACCAGGCAATTGCACGCCGCGACCACCTTGTGCAGGTAGCTTGCTACAACCTTATGCTAGAGAGTACCTTTGGTGAGCGCAACGGTACCAGTGCCATTTTGTATTCTCAAGACGAACATAGCCCCCTTCGCAACTGTGGTAGGCTTGATTTTGAAGCACAAGATGCCATGTGGGCAAGAAATTGTATGGTTTTTATTGATGCACGCATTGCTGAAGGAGATGTTAAGTTTTATGAAAGCGCACTCAAACGGCTTACTGCCCTGAAGTTACCTTTTTATATCAAAGATGATTTGGATATTTTTTCGCACCGCTGGCAGAAAGCAAGTACACTGGAAAAAAGCTATTTTGCCAGTCTGATGGGTTTGGTAGCAAGAGAGCAGTGGGTGGCAAAAGTAGGAGGTATCACAGGTACAGAACCCTCAGAGGGCTATGCCAGCCTTTGGCGCAATGCCCCTAGCGAAAAACTAGAAAACTTTGCACTGCTCTATCCGCTTCAGGTGGAGGCAGTAAATGCTACAGGCTCAGAAGTAAAGCTGCGCCGTGGTGAAGCCAGTTCAGAAGTAACGGCTTTTAGGGCGGGTGATATTATCGTGCTTTACCCTGTTTGGCAAGAAAATAATCTTGAACCACAGCACAGCCAATTGCTCAAAGGAAGTATTCAGCGCATAGACAGTAAGTTTGTGCAACTCAAAATATGGAGCCAGTCTATAGACAAAAGCTATTACAACAAATTTGAAAACTGGGCAGTAGAGCCTAGCCTCATGGAAAGCAGTTTTAAGCACTTATTTGCTTCTTTGAGTGAGTTTTTGGGTGTAGAAGAAGGCAAGAAAAGACGCTACTTAGGGCTTGAGAAACCTGAATTTAACCTCAGTTTTGCAGATATTTACAAAGAAAATCTAAGCCAAGAGCAAAACCACATTCTCAACCAAGCCCTTGCCTGTGAAGATTATTTTCTCTTACAAGGACCCCCAGGCACAGGTAAAACTTCTCAAATGCTCCGAAATATGGTAGAATACCTTTATCAACATACCACTGAAACGGTGGTCTTGCTTGCTTTTACTAATCGTGCTACTGATGAAATGTGTGAAAAAATAAAATCAGTCTGCGGTAATCAATTTGTGCGCCTCGGTAACTTAGACAAAGAACATCAATTTTGGGGCAATACCCTCAAAGGGCTAAAATCATTGGAAGAAATCACTGAGAAAATTCATCAATCACGTATTTTTGTTTCTACGGTTTCTTCATTTTATAACTTCTTGCATCTCATTCCAAACTATGATACAGTCATAGTTGATGAAGCCTCTCAACTTCTTGAGCCACATCTTTGCGGTATTTTACCACGCTTTCGTAGGTTCATTTTGATAGGTGATGAAAAACAGCTCCCCGCAGTAGTAACCCAGCCAGCCAATTTTTGTGAAACTGAAGCTGAAGATTTGGCACAGATAGGCTTGTCTAATCTGAGTAGCTCAGTATTTGAACGCCTACTGCTCAATGCTCAGCAAAAACAATGGCATCACTGCTACGCTATGCTTTCTACGCAGTTTCGTACCCACGAAGACATCGCAGGATTTATCAATCAAGAATTTTATAAAAAACTCAAAATTGGCTCTGAAAAGCAAAGAGAAGCCCTCAACCTCTATGACCCACAAAGTACCAATCCTATTGAACAGGCACTCTCGCAAAGTCGATTGCTTTTTGTGCCTAGTGTTGTAGAAAAAAACATCAAATTTCATCAAGGCGAAGCCCAGAAAGTACGACAACTACTGGATATTATCAGAAATGCCTTTGCACAAAGAGAAGGGTTTACTGCTGAAAGTGTGGGTGTGATTACACCCTACCGTGCCCAAATTGCTGAAATTTATAAGCTGTTAGATGATGAACTCAAACAAAAAGTAACGGTTGATACCGTAGAACGCTACCAAGGCAGCGAACGTGAAGTAATTATTATTTCCATGGCGGTCAATCACCCTGCCTTGATGAAAAACCTGCAATCACTCAACCTAGACCAAAGCGTAGATAAAAAACTCAATGTAGCATTAAGTCGTGCAAAAGAGCAAATAATTTTGCTAGGTAATGAAAATATCCTATCTTTGGGAAAATATTATAAAACGCTACTATCCTATATACACAAAAAAGGAAAATCGCTCCTTTTTTGATTCAAATCGTAACTTATTAACCAAAAATGTGAATTTTTACACCGAATAATCCTCTGTAATAGTTCATTAGAACTATGTGCGGAGGGCAAGCTGATGTAAGAAGTTCACAAAAAAATAATCCTAGAGAAAAAATCTTTTCTCTGAGATGAAGTTTTGTATGTAATTAGATAATAAAAACTCAAAATACATAATAATCTAAATCAATAGACACTCATGAATAATTACACCTTGAAAGGATTACTTTTAGTTGCTTCGTTGGGAGTATTTTCTTATCTATCCGATTTCTACAATACCTCCCACTACACTTTCTCATCAGAAAAAGCAAGCAAAAAAAATGAGCTACCTTCTGCCCAGAATTATACTTGGGAAAGCCTCAAAAAACAGCATCAGCACAGTCCCCTTTGTAGCCACCAAGCAGACCTTACCTCTAGCCCTGCTTTCACTTGGGAAAACCTCGCAGATGGCTTAGTACCACGGGCAGAAGGGCAAAGCGCACTCATTAATGGGAAGCTGTACGTCTTCGGGGGATTCATTGGATTGGTAGAAGGAACAGCCTCCGAGCTAATTATTACTAAAACCGTGGAGGTCTATAACCCTGCCACAGCTACTTGGACAGCCCTTGCCGAAATGCTACACGGTGTTACGCACCTCGGCGTAGCCACCGATGGTGATGAAGTATGGCTTTGTGGAGGCTTTGAAGGAAATAATCCAGGGGTAATTACCGATAAAGTTCAAATCTACAATACTACGACCAACACCTGGCGATATGGTCCTGACCTACCCGAGCCAATGGCTTCGCACGCTGTAGCAAGGCTAGGACGCAAAATACACGTATTTGGAGGTTTGAAACCTAACCGACAAACTGACAATACTGCACATTATGCCCTTGACCTAGACAACCAAGTTGCTGGCTGGCAAGCACTCGCACCACTCCCTAACCCACGCAATCACCACGCAGGCAAAAGTGCAAACGGCAAGCTCTATGCCATAGGAGGACAATATGGACACGACTCAAGCTATGATGATGTAAACCTCGTACACGCCTACGACCCTTTCACAAATAGCTGGCAACGTGTGGCAGATTTACCATATACACGCTCCCACTTCGAGCACTCTACCTTACTAACCCTTGATGGAAAAATCATCATTATAGGAGGTAGAAGAGAAAATATGGCAGGAACTTCTGATGATGCTATCACAGAATATGACCCCGTAGCCAATACTTGGACAGAACTAGAAAAACTCCCAAGAAGACTGCTTGCCCCCAATGCAGGCATCATAGAAGACGAACTCTATGTATCGCACGGCGGAGCAATGTGGCAACAGCCGCTTCAAGGCGTATATAAAACTGATTTTGTGCGGACTCCACTCAATCAATTGGGTTTTCAATCCACACAAATCAATGTAACCGTGGCAAGAGGAAGTAGCCTAGCAAAAGAAGTTTACCTTTGGGCAAGTAATGATGCACCTAATTATACCATTCCGACCGCCAACTTACCCAATTGGCTTAGTGTGAATAACCCTACGGGAACTACCAACACTGAAGCGCAAGAAATCAGCCTCAACTTTGATGCAAGCAATCTTGCAGTTGGGTCTTATAATTTTACACTCCAAGCAAATGCACAAGATTTTAGCCAAGCTGAAATAAACATTACACTTGATGTAGTAGAGCAAACCACCAAAGTACTCTATATCTATGGCAATGTCAATCGATTTGGCTACCTCCCAAGCCAGCCCGAATATGCCAATGAGCCTGTACCTTATGACCAAATGCGCCTCAATGATACAGGAGACAATGGCATGTCAGAATTTAAAGCTGCCATAGAAGCAATTGATTTTGAAATAGAAGAAGCCTACGACCAGGACATTACACTTACCGAAGAATTTTTAACAGCGTATGATGTCATCATTTTAGCTTCTAACCAAAAAACTTGGGCTGCTTCCGAAGTTGCTGCGCTTAACGTGTGGGTCAGAAATGGAGGAGGTCTCATCGGGTATTCTGATTCAGGTTTTGGAGGTATATTTAATCAGCCACTACCCGCAGGCTTGAATAACCAACAAGGGCGCAACAGCAACAACTTATTGATGCAGCAATTTGGTATGTTCTTCTTCACTGACCAAGGCGGCGGAGGCGGCGATAACCTTGTAACAGATTGGGAATTAGACCATTTCTTGAATACCAAAGACGGTATTCCCCAAACGCTGCAATTTAGGGGGGAAGGCTGTAGTCCCATCAGAATAGACCCTGATTGGGCTGAAAAACAAGCCTGCGATACCATTTATCAAATCGCTCGCTTTCAAAATGGAGGTGTAGGTGGGCCTACCGCTATTAATGACCCTGTGCTAGGCAATGGTATTCAAGATTATGATATAGATTGCTCATTAGCAGCGGCCGAAATAGGCAATGGACGTGTAATAGGTACTTTTGACAGAAATACTTTTTGGAACAATGGACCAGGTACGGACATAGATGAACACGACAACCGAATTTTCTCACAAAAATTAGTGCAATGGGCTGCCCAAAGAACCCTCAGCCCTGCACAAGTTACTGTTTCAGGTGAGCGAAAAACATGGCACAAAGTAAGTATTACTTTTGAAGGTCCTCAAACCAGCGAAACGGCTGCCAACAATCCTTTTTTGAATTACCGATTAGATGTAACCTTTACCAATGGCTCAAAAACTTATAAAGTACCTGGCTTTTATGCTGCTGACGGCGATGCTGCTGAAACAAGTGCAGCAGCAGGCAATAAATGGCGTGTGCATTTTGCTCCCGATGAAGTTGGGCTTTGGGAATATACCGTATCTTTCAGAAGTGGTGAAAATATAGCTGTCAGTGAAGAAGCGTGTGCAGGCATTGCCAATTATTTTGACGGACTAGAAGGCAGTTTTATGATTGCTCAAAGCGATAAACAGGGTAAAGACCTACGTGCCTATGGGCGGTTACGGTATGTAGGTGAGCATTACCTTCAGTTCCCCAATGGAAAACGCTTCCTCAAAGTAGGGGCTGATGCCCCCGAAACTTTCCTGGCTTACGCTGATTTTGATGATACCTACCGACACGCTACAAGGGCTGATGATTTTAACCGAATCAAGACTTGGACACCCCACATAGCAGACTGGCAAGCAGGAGACCCTACCTGGCAAGGTAACAAAGGCAAAGGAATGATTGGAGCTATCAATTACCTTTCACAAAAAGGAAACAACGCCTTTAGCTTTCTTACTTATAATGCAGGCGGAGATGGACAAAATGTCTGGCCCTTCATAGCCCATGATGATAAATTCCATTATGACTGCTCTAAGCTAGACCAATGGGAAATCGTATTTGAACACGCTGACCAAAAGGGTATGTATTTGCACTTCAAAACCCAAGAAACTGAAAATGATGATAACAATGTATGGGCATTGGATAATGGTAATTTGGGTATAGAACGTAAATTGTACTACAGAGAATTAATTGCAAGATTCTCGCACCATTTGGCACTTAACTGGAACTTGGGCGAGGAAAATACACAAACTACTGCCCAAAGACAGCAAATGGCACAGTATTTTTATGATAATGACCCTTACCGAAATCATGTGGTACTGCATACCTACCCCAATCAGATAGAGCAAGTTTATACCCCTCTGCTTGGCACTAATTCAGAACTCACGGGAGTTTCCCTACAGACACCTTTTAACAATGTGCATCAAGAAACCCTCAAATGGGTAATAAACTCTAAAAATGCCAACAAACCTTGGGTAGTAGCCAATGATGAACAAGGACCTTTCCAAAGAGGTGTACCACCTGATGAAGGTTACCAAGGTTTTAGCAATGGCGCAAACACACCCAGCCAAGGAGATATTCGTAAATATACACTTTGGGGCAACCTCATGGCAGGTGGTGCAGGAGTAGAGTATTACTTTGGGTACAACCTCATAGAAAATGACCTGGACTGCGAAGACTGGCGCAGCCGCGACCAAATGTGGGATTACAACCGCCATGCACTTGAGTTCTTCTATGATAATTCTATACCTTTCTGGGAAATGGAAACTCGTAATGACCTCATAGACAATGCTGCCAATAGCAATACTAAGTACTGCCTATCCAAACCAGGAGAAATTTATGTGATTTATTTGCCCAATGGAGGTACGACAGACCTCAATCTCGAGGGTTTTGCTAATAATTTTACAATAGAATGGTACAACCCCAGAACGGGAGGTCTATTAGAAACAGGCTCTGTAACCATGGCAACAGGTGCAGGGGTAGTCAATGTTGGTAATCCACCTGCCGATGCCACTGAAGATTGGGTAGTATTGCTTGTCAATGAGAGTACTCCACTCAGCCTGCCACCCAATGTACCCATTGAAGAAATCCTTGACGAAAGACAAGGACTTAAAATATATCCCAATCCTGCCAAAGAATATTTCACAGTCAAGTACGACAGAAATAATGGAGGAGTAGAACCACAAGTCATGATTTATAATGGTTTGATGCAAAGAATAGGTTCACCCAAGATTGCTTGGAACGGAGAATCATGGGAAGCACTCATAAACCTCACTGAGCTAAAAGCCTCCACTGGAATTTATTTTGTCGCTTTTAAAACAAAAAATCAAACCATTTACAAAAAGATAATCATTGAGTAAATCAGTATTTTGTGGTTTTTTGAAAATTTTTATGATGATGTGTGATAAGATGAGCTGAATACTGTTCAGGACATAAATGCCAGCGGACTTTCAGTCCGCTGCTGCAGATTTTCACAGAAATTGTCAGACAATCCATTTTTGTTCCCATACGCCAACACCAAATAAAAAGGCGTGATACCTCTACAAACCTACCACGCCTTTTTTACATCTCATAGTATTTAGAAAAATGTAAAACTAACTTTTTGTCCAGCAGTATCCATTTTTCATTTATAGAACCTGTAACTTATCAGTTAGCAATAAAAATTCAGAGATTTCTTGCGATTTCCTCGACCCACTCCTCTAATTTTTCAGATGGCTTGTCAATACCATCTGCATACATCTTGTTTTTAGTTTTACGATAAAGAGTAACTGTATAGCGGACTTTGTTGTCTATATGAAACATCAGCGTGGTGTAATCTGCAGCTGAGTAAACCATGGCACCTGAGCCCAATTCTTTTACCTCACGCACGGGTACTTCTTTGTCTTTATCTAAACCAGCAGCCACTTTCATAGTACCTTTTGTGAGCGTTCGGCTAATCTGATTTTCAAAAAATTTTGAGTCTTTTTTTTGAGTCATTTTATCTACATAAAGAATCCCATCTCCATCAGTATCTCCCTCCTCGGCAAATTCAGTGGAACGGACAGTACAAGATACAATACTCGAGGTTACTGTTTTCTTTTCGCTGCTCATTAATTCTTTTTTGTAACCAATGAGCTTTGCAAGCATTTCCAAATCTAGTGCATCGCAGGGGTGGGCATCTGTACTCATCTGCGCCTTTGCTTGGTCATCTGTTTCATTCTGATTGGTTTCTTCTGTTGATAAATCGTTACTTGTGTTTTTGTTTTCTTTTGGGTCACTCTGACAAGCCCATAGAAAAGCACCGAGTAATACGCAAATGGTTGTGGAATAAATTAATCGAGTCATAAAATTGAAGTTTTATTTAAAATAATCGTTTGTTATTGTTAATAAATAGTGAGGGGTGATTGTTAATTTTTGGACAAGGTAAATACTTTACGTGCTTTTCTAAAGTCGTATATTAGCAGCTCAATCTTAAAAAAAACAACTCTAAAACAGTACTGTCTTTGAGCGCATAAGCAATCCAATGTAAAACAAAAAACCTTCACAAAAATTTTATGAAAGTAAAATAGCAAAATAAAATAACATGAAAATAGCCAAAAAATATAATCTCAGCTCTACAGACATTGACCGCATCATAGAAATGGCTTGGGAAGATAGAACTACCTTTGATGCCATCAAAACACAGTTTGGCGTGCCCGAAGGAGAAGTAATCAAACTAATGCGCCAAGAAATGAAACTCAGCTCTTGGAAAATGTGGCGCGCACGTGTACAAGGCAGAAGCACCAAACACCTCAAAAAACGAAACGAAGACATAGATCGTTTCCATTGCTCACGCCAAAAAAGTATCTCTCATAATAAAATATCTAAACGTTAAAGCGCAGGTCATTCAAAAAAAATCAAGCAAAAGACCTATATTTGCGAGTCAGAATGATAAAAAGACGCTCTCCTCTATACTTTGTAGGCTGGTGTCTTTTGATATGAAACTAAATTAGGTTGTATTTTTTGAAAAAACTAAGCGTCATTTTCTTACTCTCACTCAGCTTGGTGGGGTGTGGCAGTGAAAGCCAAAAAGAACAAAAAGGAAAATTGGTAGCAAGTGTGCACCAATACCAGCTATTTGAGCAAGAACTTCGGGCGCAACTCCCGAATAATCTATCCAAAATAGATAGTACTGATTTTGCAAATAGCTACTTGCAAAAGTGGATAAGAAAAATGCTGCGACTACACCAATCTGAAAAATTACTAAGCAAAAAATCACAAGAAGCTCTCCAAGACAAGATAGAACAATACCGACAAGACCTACTCATACACGCTTACGAGACTGAATACCTCTACACAAAACTTGATAAGCAAATTGTACAAAACCAAATAGACAGCTTTTATACAGCCAATCAAAAAGATTTTTTGCTCAAAGCACCTATCATGAAAGTAATGTGGATAAAAACCCCCCCAGCAGAAGCGCAAAAAGCCAATCTAAAAGCATTACTTTTGAGCGCAAATCAGGAAGACTCTAACCAAATCAAGGATTATTGTGCTAAATTTGCCATTGATTATAAGCTAGAAGACAACAATTGGCAAACTTTTGAAACTATCTTACAACAAAGCGGCTGGCACTCTGAAGAAAACGCACAGCAATTTTTACAAAAAAATGCACTCTTTGAGCAGAATGAAGGAAATCAACTAACTTATTTGCTCATTAAAGATTTTAAAGAAGAGGGTACAGAAGCCCCTATTAGTTTTGTAAAAAAAGACATAGAGTTACTCATTTTGAATGAAAGAAAAACACAACTAATACAAACACTAGAAAAAAAATTATTAAAAGAAGCCCAAAAACAAAAAAGTTATAAAGTGTATGAATAAACTTAAAATGAAATACCCCACCTTGCTCTTTTTACTGATGGCTTGGGTGTTATCCATCTATACAAACCTCAGAGCACAAGAAAAAGTGGTGCTTGATAAAATTGTTGCAAAAATTGATAATTACATCGTCTTGCGCTCTGATGTAGAGAAGTTTTACCTTAACTTGGTCTATCAAAATGAACTCAACGGTATGGACGAGCAGACCGCCAAATGCAAAATATTAGAGCAATTGGTAGTAGAAAAAATGATGCTCGCCAAGGCGGATATAGACTCTATCGTAGTAGAACCCAAACAAGTAGAAAATCAACTTGATGGACGCATGCGCTACCTCTTGGCGCAGTTTGGAGGAGATGAGAAAAAGCTAGAAGAAATTTATGGCAAAACTGCCGACGACATCAAAGACGAACTTAGAGGCGATATTCATAACCAGTTGGTAGTTCAAAAAATGCAAACCGAGATTACAGCAAAGGTAATAAAACCCACCCCCAAAGAAGTACGCAAGTTTTTCAATGGCTTCCCAAAAGACAGCATCCCTTTTATGGGCGATGAAGTAGAGATTGGGCATATCGTAAAAATACCTGGCGTAAACCGCGCCCAAAAGCAAAAAGTGCGTGAAAGGCTGGAAGAACTCAAACAACGCGCCCTCAAAGGAGAAGATTTTGGCGCACTTGCCCGCACCTACTCTGAAGATTTTGGCTCTGCCGAGCAAAATGGCGAACTGGGCTGGCTCTCAAGAGGCTCTTCCGTGCCTGAGTTTGAGGCAGCTATCTTCAGAATGAAGCCTGGCGAACTCTCCCGAATTGTAGAATCTGAGTATGGCTTCCACCTTATCAAACTGACCGATAGGCGTGGCAATGAATACCTCGCTTCGCATATCCTCCTCCGTCCCGACTACAACGAGGCAGATGCTACTTATACCATAAGCTCTCTAGACAGTCTGAGAAGTGCCATCGTGAATGATAGCATCACCTTTGAAAAAGCTGCCAAAGAATTTTCAGATGATAAAAATACCGCTACAAGCGGAGGCTTAATCATGGGGCCTGATGGCAGCGACCGAATCTTACTTGATGACCTAGACTCTTACCTCTACCTTACCATAGATACTATGAAGGTGGGGCAAATCTCAAAGCCTGTTCCTTACAGAACCGATGATGGTAAAAATGCTTTCAGAATTGTGTATTATAAAAGAAAAATATCTTCGCACCAAGCAAGCCTTGCCACAGATTATGAAAAAATATCCAACTATGCCTTCAATGTCAAGAAAAATGAAGCAATCGATGCTTGGTTTGTAAAGTCAAAAGACGAGGTCTATATCAGCATAGATGAAGAATTTAACCAATGTGATATCCTCAACGATAAAGTACCTTGAATAGTGATAAATTATGATTAGATGGTAGCCTATCTAAATAAATAGCTGACCATCATCAGTTTACTATCAATACGTAAATTTTAATTCATTATTTATTTTGCCCAATAACATACAAAACTATTTACTTGCTTTTTGTAGGCAAGCAAAGCCAATAATTCAATAAACATAAACCCAACTCCAACATGGAAAAATTCAGTTCTGATGTAGAAGCAGCCAATGCACTCAAAGAAACTTACCAAAAAATTCGCCAAGAAATCTCAAAGGTAATTATAGGACAAGACGAAGTAGTGCATTTGTTGCTCAATGCTATTTTCTGCCAAGGGCACTGCCTGTTGGTAGGCGTACCAGGCTTGGCAAAAACCTTGCTAATCCAAACCATTGCCAATGCCTTAGAGCTTGACTTCAACCGAATCCAGTTTACACCAGATTTGATGCCCTCTGACATTGTAGGCTCTGAAACCCTTGACAAAGAGAGAAATTTTAAATTCCTCCAAGGACCTATCTTTGCCAATATCATCTTGGCTGATGAGATTAACCGAACTCCCCCAAAAACTCAAGCTGCCTTGCTTGAGTCTATGCAGGAGTTTGCAGTTACAATCTCAGGTAAAAAGTATAACCTCTCTCGCCCATTCTTTGTGCTCGCTACCCAAAACCCCATCGAGCAAGAAGGTACTTACCCCCTACCCGAGGCACAACTTGACCGATTTATGTTCAATGTGGTGCTAGACTACCCTAGCTATGAAGCTGAAACTGAAATTGTGAAGCGGACTACCTCAAGCCACAAATCTACCGTAGAGAAAGTCATCTCAGGTGAAGATATTTTGTATTTTCAGCAGCTAGTAAGGCGTGTACCCGTGCCTGATAATGTGGTAGAATATGCCGTAAAAGTAGTACATAAGACGCGCCCTTTTACGGCTATGGCTGCAGCAGAAGCTAATGAATACCTTGAATGGGGTGCTGGTCCACGTGCTTCCCAAAATTTGATTTTGGGTGCCAAGTGTAATGCCCTACTCAGTGGTAAATATTCACCCGATATTGAAGACATCAAAGCTGTGGCACTGCCCATTCTTAGGCATAGAATTGTGCGAAACTTCAAGGCCGAAGCCGAACGCATCACCATTGAAGACATCATCAGAAAGTTATTGTAATATTTTTACATCTTTGGTAAGAATATGACCGCACGAAGTGGGTGTATTCTTTTCTATAAAACTAAATTTGGTTTTGTGGTGCTTACTACACCCAGCCATTGTTTTGAAACCTGCTAAAAGAGGACCTAAAACTCTCCTTTTGTGCAAACATAAGCAAAGCAAGCTGAGTACCCCGTGCTGATAAATTCGGTAAGCATTTAACCACAATAACACACAGATATTTCACAAATTCTTATGTATCTTTGTAAAAATGCAATGCAGTACAACAAACCACTCACAACATCATGTCAATCAATGAAATACAAAACGAAATCATAGAAGAATTTGAACTCTTTGATAACTGGGAAGATAGGTATGCTTACCTCATAGAACTTGGTAAAAAGCTGCCTGAACTAGAGGCAAGCTACAAGACTGATGAGTACAAAATCAAGGGTTGCCAATCCAATGTTTGGATACACACTAACCTAGAAGATAATAAAATTATCTTCCAAGGTGATAGTGATGCACTCATTGTAAAAGGCTTGGTGAGCATCTTGATTCGGGTGCTATCTGCGCAAAAGCCTACCGAAGTAGCAGAAGCCGATTTATACTTACTAGAAAAAATAGGCATGCAGCAGCATCTCTCTATGACGCGCGCCAATGGCTTGGTTGCCATGATTAAGCAAATGAAAATGTATGGATTTGCTTATCAAGGAAAGACAGAAAGCTTGGGCGAATAGGTTCTTGTTAAACTAAACTTCCACAAAGATTGTTAGCAAAAGTAAAAACATAAAAGCAGTATTTTTCACTAATTTACGCAAAAAGAAAACTATGAACTCCACCAAAATAGAAATACCCGACTTGAAAGAAAAGGTCATTACAGCTCTCAAAACAGTCTATGACCCCGAGATACCCGTAGATATTTATGAACTTGGGCTGATTTATGACATCAAAATCTATCCTGTCAATAATGTATATTTACTTATGACACTTACATCCCCAAATTGCCCCTCAGCAGAAGAAATTCCCTCGGAAGTAAAGACCAAAGTAGAGATGATACAAGGCGTTAACAGTGTAGAACTAGAGCTTACCTTTGACCCTCCCTACCATCAAGATATGATGTCAGAGGCAGCACAGCTCGAGCTTGGCTTCATGTAAAAGCATTTCGTAAATAAACCTTTTGTATAATTATTCATCATTTAACTCAATAATAAATATATGTATCCAGAACATTTAGTAGCACCTATGCGTGAAGACCTTACCGTAGCGGGCTTTCAAGAACTGAAAAGCGGCGAAGAAGTAAGTCAATATTTGCAAGACCAAAAAGGTACTGCACTGGTAGTAGTAAACTCTGTATGTGGCTGTGCGGCAGGAGCTGCACGCCCAGGCGTAAAACTGGCAGTGAGCCAAAGTAGTAAAGTGCCTGATGCACTCGCAACTGTTTTTGCAGGTGTGGACCAAGAGGCTGTCGCAAAGGCACGTGAGTTCATGCTTCCCTATCCGCCCTCTTCGCCTTCTATTGCTTTATTTAAAGATGGTGAGCTAGTACATTTTGTAGAACGCCATCATATAGAAGGACGTACTGCACAAATGATTGCCGCACATCTCGCTCAGGTATTTGAAGAGTTTTGTTAAACAATTCAAATAGAAAGCTATACAAATATGTTAACCCTTAAAGTACGCTTTGAGGGTTTTTTTATGCTTTGTGTGTGAAGATTAATTTTCTGCTAGGAGTGGTTTTAAGAAGAAATAAACAAGTTTTTGTAAATTCCTTGAGTTGTATTGTTTGATAGTTTTGTTAGAATACTTCTTTGTAATAGAATTTTTCTTAGTAGGCTAGGCTTTAGTTTGAAAAAAAAGGGATATGAATTATTTTTGCCTTAAAAACTGAGGGGTGTATGCAATAAAAAAGAATAGACTTCCCAGACATTATCTGAGAAGTCTATGAAACCTAACTAATCAAAAACTTACAATTATGAAAACCTGAATACTAAACTTCATAAACAAAAATTTGTTTGTGATAACATCAAAAAAATTAAAGTTTTATGAATAAAATTCAACAAAACCATCTTGAAAAGCCATTCAACGTGTTAATTTAATCTAAAATCTGCTTGAAAAAATTTTATTTTAGAAAGGATTGATTGATGGAAATGCCTTAAAACTGATTACCTCTACCAAAAAATATTTTTTAGTAGAGGTAATTAACAAAATTTTCCATCAAATCTTACGAAAATCGATTTAGTAAAGAAACTTAAATAAATTGTACAAAAAAGTTATAGTTTTGTTTTTCAT
>CAYZQI010000100.1:0-17808 GCA_964480455.1 uncultured Cytophagaceae bacterium | reverse complement strand
TTTAATACAGTTAGTTATGCATTATTAAAAAAAGTTAAACCGGACACTACTGATTGAGCATACTTAATCATAACAATGGTCACACCGCCAAGATAGATTTGCACTTATTACCTAGAGAAAACTCTACGTCCTCGGAATTTGGTTAAGAGCTCAGAAGATTTCTCTTATTTCAATAGCTTAGTTTTCTTGCACAATCGCAACGGACAAGGGTTAAGACTTTTGCAAGAAGCTCCAATAACTTTTTTTGTGCAAACAAAATCGATTTATTTCTATATCAAAAACGAAACTCACTATTCGCCGCGAGCTGAAAGCATATAAATTAGCTCAAAAAGCAAGAAAAACCCTAAAAAGGTCGCATATGTGTGGTATTGTAGGCATTTTCAGAAAGAATCGGTCAGGAATTATAGAAAAAGAAGTCATAGCAAACATGAGTCGTGCGATTGCTCATCGTGGGCCTGACGACTCTGGCTACTACATAAATAAATTTATAGCATTTGCTCATCGTCGATTGGCTATAATAGATCTGAGCGGTGGCACTCAACCAATGATAGACAACATAAAAGATAAAGTCCTAATTTATAATGGTGAAATTTACAATTATAAAGAAATTCGCAAAAAGCTTAAGAAAGCTAACTGTTTCACTACAAATTCTGATACAGAGGTTTTACTCAAACTGGCTGAATTTGATAATTTTGACTGGCTTCAAGAACTTATCGGAATGTTCGCTTTCGCTCTTTGGAGTAATATAAAGCAAGAGTTGCTCCTATGCCGAGATAGAATTGGTATCAAACCTCTATATTACGTAGATTTACCAGATGTTCTGATTTTTTCTTCTGAGATTAAAGCAATAATTCAATATCCAAAATTAGATCCCAAATTAAACACAGATAGAGTTCCAGAATTTATTGCTTTCAGAAACATTAGCGGTAGTGAAACTCTTTTTTCGGATATCATGGAACTACCGCCCGGACATACTTTGTCAATTTCCTCTAAAAATCAAAACCCTGTTATCAATAAATACTGGAGCCCTGACATTGAGCAACACAATTACGAAAATAATCCTCAAAACCTAGCTGGCTTCGAATCACTTTTCGAAACGTCAGTTCAAGACAGGCTAATTAGTGATGTGCCTTTAGGTACTTTTAATAGTGGAGGAGTAGATTCTTCTTTAGTTAGCTACTATGTGCGAAAGAATAAAGCAGACCATCTGCACACTTTTTCAGTTGGTTTTTCTGAAGCAAGTTATGATGAGAGTAAATATGCAAGCTATGTTGCTCGTCTTTTAAATTCAGAGCATCACAGTTTTCTTATGGACGAAGAAAAGTTCACTGATGGCTTAAAAACAGCGACAAGGACATTAGAAGAGCCATTAAACCACCCCCATACAGTCCCTTTGTTTTTCTTATGTAAAGAAGCCAAAAAATTCGTTTCAGTTGTCCTTACAGGAGAAGGAGCAGATGAAATTTTTGCTGGCTACCCTCGCTATCAAATACCAATGATCTCGTATTTTCTCCAATTCATTCCAAAAGGAATCAAGTCCAATGCATTCAAATTGTCAAGGCTATTAAAAATTAGGAAATTGATAAAATTACTAGAAGTCATTGAAACCCCTTCTAAAGCTAGTATAGAATGTTCTCGATTTACTCCATTAAACGATTTGTTTTTAATTTTGAACAAAAGCAATGAATGGATTGGCAAAAGAGAAGAAATATATGCCCAATACTACAATGAACCCACTTTTCTTGAACAATTACTAGCATACGAAAGAGACACTTACCTTCAATCTCTATTAATAAGACTTGATAAAGTTTCAATGGCAAGCGCTTTGGAAGCCCGTGTCCCATTTTTAGATCATCGTTTAATATGTTGGAGCAGAACACTGCCTATAAATAAAAAGATTCACTTCATCAATGGCAATAAAATAATTGTTAAAGAGTGTGCATCAAAACACTTCCCCAGAAAATTTGTCAACCGTAGTAAAGTAGGCTTTGGTGTGCCAATTGCGGAATGGTTAAGAAATAAAAAAGGTCTAGGCAGAAAATTGGAGTTGTTATTGGATGACTCATTTAAGGATCACTTTCCATTTATTAACCATGTTGAGTTAAGCAAAATGATCCAAAAGCACCATGAAGGATCAAACATGCATACTGAAATAATATGGAGCGCTCTATCATTAGAATTGTGGTACCAACAATTTATCAACAACCGTTCACGCCTTTTGTATAACTAGCAGTTTGTTCCTTAAATAACGTTACACTTATACGGTGACAATCTCATCTCATCATGACATGCACCAATGGGAGTGCGCGATTGATCGTATTGATCGTATTGATCGTATTGATCGTATTGATCGTATTGATCGTATGAGTGTACAGAATCGCCTATGAAAAAACCAGAAATATTTGAAAATGTCCTCAATGTATACTGTTATTTTTTACATGCCAGCCCTGAGGTATTTCCCAGCCCCAAGGCCGGCTTTTTTATTGACCAGCGCTAAAACCGACAGGTGTGGAAATCGAAGTTGGTGCACCGGCGCCGCCACCTATGGTTATGGGATAGCCTTGGCTGGCATTACCATTACCGTCAATTACGAATAAATAGGCAACTTGACCTTCGCTAAAAGCACCATAATTCGTAGTGGCCGTAATTGAGTCATTAGACCAAGCTGAAGGAATTTGAATTTCTTTCAGGGTGCAATTATTGTAATTTGAGTTGTTACCAATTTCTATTCGTGCCCACGTAGTATCGACATAAACATTATCAGTATACACATAGGTTGGGTCGGGAATGGTACAACCATCCCTGGTGCCAACATCCATATAATGCCCTATCCGTAATTGATCTAAATGTGCGCCGGACGTGTTTCTTGTTTCTTGAGAGTTCGTGTCAAATCCATAGGCACTTCCATCAATATATTGAATTATAGTACCGTTTGAAGTATTGGGTGCGCTTTCTTTAAATATTATCTGATAATGCTGCCATACTCCTTTTGTTGGATGACCATGCCACTCTGTTGTACTCAGTGAGCTGTGTCTCATAGTAGATACCCCATACGGCGAACCGGAGCTGCAACCGTAACCTGTGAAGTATTCCATTGTGTCAGAATCACCGTAAAACCTAAAAGGTTTGTAGTTACCGGACGTGCCTGTGTTTGGAAGAAATCTCTTAAAATCAATATAGGCAACCGAGAATATCTCATTTATTGACAAGCTAGAGTTCCATTTTGCACCCGTGAAATTATGTCTAGCTGATTTGCTTCCTCCATAAGACAAGGAATTTGAATAAAATACATTGTCTGAGCCCGCTCCACTTTCCCAATTACCGATAGTTGCAGATACATTTTGGATAACACTGTCAACATTTCCACCTTCAAACGTATCCCAAAGAAGAGGCGCTGCAGGAACTTTTGAACCAAAAGAATCACCAGCTATATTAATCTCATTTCCGTTGAAAGAAATGGAATCAATATTTGGATCAGCTGCAGCTAGATGAGTTATGAGAATAAAAAACAACGAGATAGGAAGAAAAAAATGGAATTTATTCATAATATAACCTCAAAATGAAATTGATTAACTCACAAAAAGTCGCTGAGCCTGTAGAAGATTATCGATAAATTAATCAGTTGCAAGGTCGAATGGTAATGTTTCCTCTGTTTTTACGAAACCGTCAAAATTAGCGCTTGAAATTTATACGCGAATATCGCGCCTGATGGTTTTTTCAATTGAAAGGATGAGGGTTTTTTCATCATTTTCCCAGTTGTATTTTTTTTTAACTGCCTCAAAACCTGTTTCTCCCAATTGCTCTCTTAAGCGAGGATTTTTTAATAACTTCAAAAGAATTGTCTCTAATTGTTCGGGCTGATCGTGTTGGTAATGCAGCCCACAGTGGGCTTCATTTATTATCTCCACTAGAACTTTAGAATGTGTCACAATAACAGGCTTTTTTTGCAACATATAATCAAAAATTTTATTAGGTATAGTTGTATTTATGTGCTCCGTGACATAATGTGGTATTATACAAATATCAGATGATTTGATGATTTTATCTATATTTTCATGCGGTTGCCACCCTGCAAAATAAACAGATCTTTCCACACCTAATTTTTCACTTAGTTTCTCAAGGAAAGATCTAGAGCTACCTTGCCCAACAATTATGAATTTAAAATCTGCAAACTCGGATATGACTTTTGGTAAAGATCGAATTACGATATCGAGTCCTCTCGATTCTTCAAGTCCTCCGACGTACAAAAGAGTTTGTGCATTCCAACTTTTTATTATGTCAGCGAGTTTGGCGCTTTCACTTTTCATTTTTTTGTTAATAACAGGAGTATTGCTTACAATTGAGATATTTTCGGGTAATACCTTCATAGACTCAATTCGCTTTTTACTATGTTTTGACACAACCAAAACGTGATCAAATTTTGGTAGAGTGTATTTCTCCAGGATTTTCAAGAAAAATGGATTTCTGATCAGATAATCTACTCCTTTAGGTCCTCTATACTTCCAGGTGTCACTAATCATTGCAGGGTAGTTTTCTGCCATATCTAACACTACCGGTTTGCTTGTTAATCTTCCTGCTATAATTGCTGTAAGGCTTAAAGGTAAGTCTCTTACAATTAATAGATCGATTTTATCGCTTTTGATATGATGAAGAATATGTATAAGCCAGAATGGAGAGAAAAAAGCAGGGGTATTGATTAAAGTAGTCAAAAGAGAAAAGCGACAAAAGGGTAATCTACTTATTTCTAGTTTTGCGGTAATTTGCTCTTTTCTAGGTAAGCCAGATCGGTTTCGAGATATAATTTTACAGTTAAAATTAAATTGTGTTAGTGAGTTGATGATTTTTTCGACCCTAACATCCCACGGATATTCATCTTGGTATATGTAAGCAATTTTCATATGTTTATATATCAATATCTTATTGTGATTTTTTTTCTAGGATGTCTGCTATCTTTTTTGCTGATTTTCCATCACCATAGGGATTAGCTTTGTTTGCCATTGCGTAATATTCATGCTCTGAATTCAATAGTTTTTTTGTTTCTCTTATAATTGTATTCATGCATGTACCGACCAGTTTCGCAACACCAGCTTCAATGCCCTCTGTTCTTTCTGTTACTTCACGCATAATAAGAACAGGCTTATTAAGAGTTGGTGCCTCTTCTTGTATTCCCCCGGAATCAGTAAGAATTAAATATGATTTATGCATCAAATAAACAAATTCTGGGTAACCTAACGGGTCTATGAGGTTAACATTTTGTGAGTTGGATAACATCCTGTATGCATCTTCTTTAACATTGGGATTTAAATGAACTGGATAAACAATTTCAACATTCTCTGTCTCAGCTATTTTTATGAGTGCGCGGAAGATATTTTTGAATGGTTCTCCAAAACTCTCTCTCCTGTGACCAGTGACTAATATAATTTTTTTTCTAAAATCTATCTCATCAATTTGAGGAAGGTATCTTTGCCATGAAGCATTTTTAACTTTTTCAACGCTATAGAGTAAAGAATCTATCACTGTATTACCTACTGTAAAAATGCAATCTTTAGCGACTCCTTCAAAAATCAAATTTTTGCAAGACTTTTCAGTAGGAGCAAAATGGAAAGTAGCTAATTGGCTAATAATTTTTCTGTTCGCTTCTTCTGGAAATGGGGAGTAGTTATTATGACTGCGCAATCCTGCCTCTATATGAGCAATTGGTATCTTATGATAAAACGCTGATAATGCACCCGTCATTGCCGAAGTTGTGTCACCTTGGACTACGACCATACTTGGCTTAATAAGACTAATTACCGACTCCAGCTTATTTATAAGAAAAGATGACAAATAAGCTAAGGATTGGTTTTTTTGCATAGAATTCAGGTTGTAATCAGTTTTTAGCTTGAAAAATGACATGATTTTCTCCACCATCTCAACGTGTTGGCCAGTGGAGCAAATAACTGATTCCATAGAATTAGAATTATTGATTTCCCAGATTAAAGGAGCCAGCTTAATAGCTTCAGGTCTTGTTCCAAAAATGAATAAGATTTTTTTTGTATCCATAGGAGATTAAATAGTATTAAATTTTAAGATACTTGCCTGTACAATACGGTTTTTTCATATGACTATGAAAAATGGTTTATAGGTCATTAATTTCATTTTCTCACTGCTATCCCAAACAGGACAAATATTACAACTTATGCAAAGATTCCGTGATGTTACACTGAATGAAATCGATTTTTCCAAACTAGGTTCCCCTTTCTTCTTTTTTATGAGGCGACCGGCTATCCAATACCTGGTAGCATAAGTTGAACGACTGGTGGTATCGGAGGATTCCCAAAGTTGGTCGCAATAGGGTGGAACCCCAAATTCTTGCCCTATCTCATTGAGCGTTTATATCCCTCAAAATGCCTCCAGAGCATAGCCTCGCCTTGAACTCGGGAGTATAGAACTTTCTCTTCTTTGCTTCACTCATTTTTTCATGTTCCTCGGGATTGCGCAGAGCTTAAACCGCTGTCTTAAAATTGGGATCCACTATAGGTCGGTGCGTCGAGGAAGCTTTTTAAACCCTTCTTCCCGAAGGATACGTTCGATGATGCGCACGGAAATATCGACACCATCCTGGTTAAGCAACTGGGCGATATCACCGGCCGAGAAATCACGCTGCCGCCATTCGACAATTTACTGCCGGGTTGCGGCCTCGACTCTTCTGCGCAGAGGCTGTCGTCCGCCACCTGGAGAAACGATACAGTAGAGAATTCCTGAAGTGATTGATTAATATCAAGAAATCCAGCACCACCTGAGAGTTCATTCATATGGATGCATAAAGAAATTGGCCAACGTGTATCCAGGTTTTTGGCTGATGCGCTATGACTGAGTTGCAGGTCGCAGCGCACCAGGCGTTTCATTTCTTTTTGTTATTTTATTTCCTCCACCATAATTATCTGCGGTGGTAGCGGCTGTGTGGAATAACGTACCACCAAGCGCGGCCTGGAAGCAGGAGTCTCGCTCAGCGATGAAGCGAAGGTTCTGCCGGTTTGCACGGCCGTTTCCTCTCCTTTGAGCAGAAGCCCATAGTTGAGTGCTGGGTCGCGCACCCAAGCCTGAACCATATCGGTCACATCCCAGCTTCTGAAACCGTTTTCACTACTTAGTACAGAAGCATCCTCGGCACTGCCGATATCCGCCAGCCCCAGAGGGATATCATTTTGGGTTGTTCCCGCCGGTACCGGTGTCCAGGGCTCTCCGTTGTAGGCATTATAGCCGTTCACCTGACTTATGATCGGGTTTTTGCCGATGAGCCTATGGACCGTAGTGGTATATTCCTCAACACCGCTGGCACCTGTCTGATAGAGTTGCAGTTCGGCCTGGATAATCCTGGCATAATAGGGCAAAATGCTTAGATCGGCCTTTATGATGATGGTGTTAGCCACTTTATTCGGTGAAACTGATGAATATGAGTAGAGATTCAGTATATCCCGGTCAGCGTTGATGTCCGTATTAATATTGGCAAAAGTTTCTTCAAGAGTGCCGGGATAATCAGTGGTATCGGCATCGCCGAACGTGGCGATGTTGGTGTCGGCATCGTATATGGTTACTGAAACGGTGGCCACATTGGAGTCTTCTATACCGTCGTTTACCCTGAAAGTGAAGGAATCGCTTCCAGTGGTATCGGGGTCGGGTGTGTAGACGAAACCGTCATTGGCCGGATCGGCGATGGTGACGGTCCCTTTGGTGGGATTCGCTACCAGCGTATAGGTTAACGGGTCATCATCCGAGTCGGTTGCGGAGAATCGTCCGTTCAAGGCGGTGTTTTCCTCCATGCTGAAGGAAGCATCGTGAGCAACCGGGGCAATATTGACCTCCACAATGGTCACTTCCACCGTTGCTGCCGCTGAATAGAGCTCGCCGTCATAGACCCTGAAGGTGAAGGAATCGCTTCCGGTCTCATCTGCGTTCGGGGTATAGGTGAAATCACCTGTGGAGCTTCCCGTTATTGCGGCTGTGCCCTTCGTACCATTGCTCACTATGCTGAACTGCAGCTGATCGTCATCCGGATCGGCGGCCGTCAGGGTGCCGCTGTAGGAGGTGTTCTCGTCGGTGTTGATGGACATACCCGAAGCCTGCGGCGCCTCGTTGACCACGTTTATGGTCACCGAGACTGTGGCGGTATTTGAATCTATTGTACCGTCATTAACCTTGAAGGTGAATGAGTCGCTACCTGTGGCGTCAGTATTGGGCGTATAGGTAAAGTCACCTGTGGAACTGTTGGTTATTGTAGCTGTCCCTTTGTTACCATTGCCGACCATTATGAACTGCAGGGAGTCGTCATCGGGATCGGAACCGTTCAATCTACCGCTGTGGGGAGTATTCTCATCGGTGCTTATAGACATGCCCGATGCCTGCGGTGCCTTGTTGACAACGTTTATGGTCACCGAGACCGTGGCGGTATTGGAATCTATTGTACCGTCATTAACCTTGAAGGTGAATGAGTCGCTACCCGTGGCGTCAGCGTTGGGCGTATAGGTAAAGTCACCCGTGCTGCTGTCGGTTATTGTAGCTGTCCCTGTTTTACCGTTGCCGACTACAATAAATTGCAGGGAGTCGTCATCAGGATCGGAGCCGATCAATCTGCCGCTGTGGGGAGTATTCGCATCGGTGCTGATGGACATACCCGAAGCCTGCGGTGCCTCGTTGACAACGTTTATGGTCACCGAGACCGTGGCGGTATTGGAATACAGATTGCCGTCATAAACGTTGAAGGTGAATGAGTCGCTACCCGTGGCATCGCTGTTCGGGGTATACGTAAAATCACCCGTGGCGATGTTGGTTATTGTTGCTGTACCCTGGCTGCCATTGCCGACAATGCTGAACTGCAGTGGATCATCTTCGATATCAGAAGCGATCAGAGTGCCGTTGTAAGGGGTATTTTCGTTGGTGCTGATGGCAAAACCCGATGCCTGCGGCTGATCGTTGACACTGGTGATGGTTACCGAAACGGTGGCAGTGTTTGACTGCACCGTACCGTCGTTGACTCTGAAGGTAAAAGAGTCGTCTCCTGTAGCATTAGGCACCGGAGAATACAAGAAGGCGCCAGTGGCGGTATCGCTAATAGTAGCAACACCTTTGGTGCCGTTGCTGACAATACTGTAATAGAGATTATCATCAATATCTGCATCCGAAGCCACCAGAGATCCATTGCGCGGAGTATCTTCTACAACGATGAGGGAAGAATTGAAGGCCTGAGGCTGGTCGTTGACATTGTTGACCGTTACGGTAATTGTGGCAATATTGGAATCCGCCGTACCGTCATTGGCCTTGAAGGTGAACTGATCGCTACCGAAGAAATCGGGATTGGGGGTGTAGGTAAATGCGCCATTGGCGGTGTCGGTTATTGTTGCCGTTCCCGAATCGGCATTGGCAACAATGCTGTGGACCAGTGCATCATCATCTGCATCATCAGCAACGAGATCTCCGGAGTAGGTGCTGTCTTCATCCAGTGTGATCGCGGCAGCATAGGCCACCGGTTCTGTATTGACACTCTCCTGCGCCTGCAGAATCAGGGGGTCGGTCGGCGCACTTTCGTCGGTGCCGCGATAGGCGGTCAAGACAAAAGAATACTGCTGTTCTCTCAGCAGATTTTCGAACAGGTAGGATGTCGTGCTCTGCCCCAGAATGACGACGGGCGAAGGATTCTGCCCTTCCGCGTTGGTACCGTTGTAATCGGTAAGGCTTTGTCCTGGATCGCCGCTTTTATAGTAGAGCTTGTAGCCGTCCACCGGCGGATCGTCATTGTTTGCCGCCCAGGCAAAGGAGACACTTCTGGTATCTGCCGTACCGGAAGGGCTCAGGGTGATCGGTGATGTAGGTACGCTTTCTTCGGTATCGCGATAGGCTGTCAAGACGAAACTGTATTGCTGATCGTCCAACAGGTTGTTCAGCAGATAGGTTGAAGTGCTCTGCCCGGATATCTGCACCGGGGAGGGATTGCCGCCGCCGGCATCGGTGCCGTTGTAGTCGCTAAGCGTCTGGCCCGGATCGCCGAGTTTGTAGTAGAGCCTGTAACCATCCACTGGGGGATCATCGCTGTTTGCCATCCAGGTGAAAGATACGTCAACGGCATACGAGGCCGAGGCAAAAACCAGGCAGCCGACAAGCACTGCCAGGGTGCATAAAATTTGTCTTGAAATATAGCTTTTTATTGAAAAAAGAGAATCTTTCTTTTTTGCTTGGGTATTGCTGCTGCTGTCTGGGCTGGTATGCATAGTCTATCCTCGATCAGCTGATGAGAAATCCGGGTTAGCGGCATACACTTCGAGCTGAAAACATATTGCGGAGTTCACCTCTACAGTATATCACAGAAGTTTCGGCGAAATCCAAAATTAATAGTTATCCGGGAGACAGATTAAATTTTTCTTGGAAAGACTGAGGGGACTGATTTTTTTTCACATTGTTGTGTGAAAATAAATCTGTCTCCCGGATTCGGAGAAGAAAAATAAAATCAGTCCCCTAGCTGCCGAGTCAATAGCAGCGCATACGATCTGGCTGAGTTTCGTACGTAATCAGGAAATTAATACTGCGCAAAATCTAAAATGGCAGTATTTTGTCGCTTGCACGATTTGTTCCAGAATTGCTGAAATGGATGGGTGTGCTTTTACACGAAGCGCCAAAATGGGATCAATCGGAGCAGTATCACCACAAAGCGGCTTACCTTTCAGCAGGACGACCACACCACGCCAAGGGGAATATATGTGTGGAATAGCAGGATTCTTCAAGATAAACAGCAGCGGTACCCAAGCAGATGAATCGACTCTGCGGCGCATGATAGCGCCTCTGCAGCATCGGGGTCCCGACGGCTATGGTTTGTATCATGGCCAGGGCGTCGGTCTGGCCCATGCACGGCTCTCTATCATCGATCTGGCGGAGGGCTGGCAGCCGCTGAGCAATGAGACCGGATCGTTATGGATAGTTTTCAACGGAGAGATCTTCAATTATCTGGAATTACGAGAAGAACTGATCCGCAAAGGCCACCGCTTTGCGACACAATCAGACACCGAAGTCATCATCCATCTCTACGAAGATCTGGGTAGTGCCTGCCTGGAGAGGCTCAATGGCCAGTTTGCCCTGGCAATATACGACAGGCAAAAAGAGGAACTTTTCCTGGCTCGGGACCGCATGGGCATCCGGCCGCTCTTTTACACGTTACACAACGGTAACTTGTATTTCGCATCCGAAATCAAATCGATATTCAGCGGTGATATTTCCATTCCCCGAGGTCTTGATTCACATTGCCTCTGCGATATCTTTACCTTCTGGATGCCGGCCGGAGAAGAAACCGTCTTCGAGTCTGTGTATCAGATTCCTCCAGGTCACTGGCTGCGGGTAGACCGCAATGGTGTCGGGAGTCCACAGCAATATTGGGAGATTCCGTTATGCAGCGACGGCCCGGGCGCCTTTTCCGAACAGTACTACGCCGAGAAATTACGTGAGCTGCTTATCGACGCCGTGCGTTTGCGACTGCGCGCCGATGTTCCCGTCGGAGCCTATCTCAGCGGTGGCCTTGACTCGTCTGCCATCACCTCCATCATACGCAACTATACTGATAATGAGTTAAAGACCTTCTCTGTCTCTTTCGCCGACAAAGTCTATGATGAAAGTCGTGAACAGAAGATGATGGCCGAATTCCTCGGTACCGATCACAATGTGGTCCACTGCACCTATGCTAATATCGGCGCCATCTTTCCCGATGTAATTTACCATACTGAAGTTCCTGTTGTGCGTACCGCGCCGGCGCCTCTTTTCCTGCTTTCCCGTCTTGTGCGTAAAAATAACTATAAAGTCGTGTTGACCGGTGAGGGTGCCGATGAAATTCTCGGCGGATACGATATCTTTAAGGAGGCTAAAATCCGCGCCTTTATTCACCGTAATCTGCGGTCTTCCCTGCGGCCGCTGCTGCTTAAACGCCTCTACCCCTATCTGGCCCTTTCCCCGGCCAAGTCGGCGGAGTATGCCCAGACCTTTTTTGACACGGCGGCCGACCCCGATGACCCTTTTTATGCCCATCGTCCGCGCTGGAAGACCACCTCGGGCACACACCGCTTTCTGCGACGCGAAATAGCGGAGCAGGCTCGGCCGCCGGAAGACCGGCTTGCCCATCTGATGGAAACTATGGCGCCGATGGATGCTTTCCAGCGGGCCCAGTTTCTTGAAGCCAAACTGCTGATGGGCAACTATCTCCTTTCTTCTCAAGGGGATCGCATGGGTATGGCTCACTCCGTTGAGGGCCGTTTTCCCTTTCTGGATCACAGGGTTGTTGAATTTGCCGGACGGATCCCAGTGAACATGAAAATGAAAGTGCTGAACGAAAAGAATGTTTTGAAAAAGGCGGTGCGGGACATCCTGCCGCAAGCTATAACCGAACGAAAAAAGCAACCCTATATGGCTCCAGACATCCTCAGCTTTTTCGGCGATCGGGAACCGGAATATCTGCAGCATTATCTCTCGGAAGCTCTGCTGCGGGACGCCGGGTTTTTCCGGGCGGAAGCGGTTTCTCTTCTGCTGCAAAAATGCAGGAAAAAAGGCCGCCAGGGTTTTAAAGAGAATATGGCCTTTATCGGAATATTGTCAACACAGATTATTTATGATAGGTTTGTCAGACATTTTCGCCCTCCAGAAGCTGAGAATCTCAGCAATGTACGGGTAAATATCCAACAACACTCAACTGAGAAGACCTGAACAATGCAAGAATATATTGCCCCAATCAGACATTTCATCCTTACCAATTTCCTCTTTGACGCGAATGAAAATGAGCTGCAAAACGAGGCCTCTTTTCTCGAGCAGGGAATTATCGACTCCACCGGGGTTCTGGAAATGGTCGAGTGGCTTGAGGAGAACTTTGGCATTAAGGTGGAAGACGAAGAGCTGGTCCCGGAAAACCTCGACAGCGTCCTGCAGCTGGCTTCTTTTATAGAAAAGAAAAAGAACGGCTGATAGTGTCTTTCCCTGGAATGGGAGAAACGCCTGTGCTCAGGCAATAACCTGAGCACCGTTCCAGAGCCCAATATCAGGTCTGCACGGAAATATATTGTTCGTCTCTATGTTCAATCCGGTATGGTATGGCTTATTTCAACAACCGGAGAGGCAAGCAGGGGCTCCAGCTGCAAATATCTGGTGGTTGTTCTTTTGGTATCGATATCCTGATACACTCTTGTAACCTGATCCTCTGTTAAGCCGGTTGCATTGGCTACTTCGGCAAGTGAAATACCGTTGTTTTTACCATAGAGGCAAAGATCCATCTCGGCGTAGGGCAGAGAAAAATAGAACTCATCCTGACCCTGCTTTAGTGAATAGGTATCGGTGGTCGGCTGCCGTTTGCATATTTCCGCAGGTACTCCGAGAAATCGGGCCATGGCGTAGACCTGCGACTTATACAAATGGGCAATGGGTTTGATGTCGGCGGCGCCGTCGCCAAGTTTTACGAAAAAACCCTGATCATATTCCAGGCGATTGGGAGTCCCCACTACCGCATAATTGAGCCTGTCGGCATGGTAATATTCCAACATCTTGCGAATGCGCTGTTTGAAATTGGTTGCCGCAACGATGGCCAGATAGGTTTTATGCGGCAGCCGTTCTTTTATTATGGTGCCATCGGGCGCCTGGGCAACCAGGGAGAAGAAAGTAAACCCTTTATGGCTGCTCAGATCGGGGATAACTATCTTCGATTTCCAGCCTGGGCCATATTCGGTTACTACTTGGCGCACCGCCTCATCGTAGCGCGTATAAAAGCCGACCGCTTCAAGTATCGAAGTGATATCTTCGTGGAGGGTTTCGACACCAAAATGGTGTGCCAGACGCGTACTTATCGCCAGAGTATCCTCGGAGGAGTGAGCTTCCGGCATCTGCAGGCAGAAAACCTTATCCTTCCCCACCGCTCTGACCGCCAAAGCCAGACAGGCGCTGGAATCAATTCCTCCGGATATGGCCACCACCAGCCCCCTGCGCTTGAGAGGATTTATCAGATAGCTTTTTATTTTTTCAGCGATAGCGAAAGACTCCCCTTCCAAATCAATTTGCAGAACTTCTGCAGAAAAAATGTTTCCCGTCATATACCCTTCCTTGGCTTAATTCTGTGCAATATGCAGTATATCAGTTCTCTAAAATTACGTTTTTTGCACACTTGAGAAAATATCGCTCACTATCTCCTTTCAGGGCACAATAGGACAAACTCAAAAGAAGACTATAAAAAGAGGCAACTCAGTATACCGCCGCAATGTCGGATTCCAAACTGGAACACATCCTGCACAGCGAGACCTGATGTTTGCTGTACATCAACAGTTTTTTGCGAAAGCGGAAAATGGAATTTAAAAATTTTTTCCCTGATTATGTACGAAACTCAGCCAAATCGAATGGGCTACTAGTGAGTCGGCAGCTAGGGGACTGATCGGAGTCTGCGCTTACTTTTATTTTTCTTCTTCGAATACGGGAGACAGATTTATTTTCACAAAACAACGTGAAAAAAAATCAGTCCCCTCAGTCTTTCCAAGAAAAATTAAATCTGTCTCCCGGACAAAGAGATCATAGCTGAGGATTATACGTTATCAGAATTTTTTAAACATTGGCATGAAAAAACTAACCAGAAAATTTTTTCCTTTTACTGTCCTTTTACTCTCCTCTTTTTTACTTCCTCTTGGTATCCATTGTGCCGATGCATCGTCATCTTCAAAAGTAACCTTTAAATGGAAAGCTAATCCACCGCAAGAATTTGTTGCGGGATACCGACTCTATTATGGAACCCAAAGCAGGTTAAAGAGCAACGGAGCACCGAAAAACAACTTTTCTTACACATACTGCATAGATTTCACCGAACAGGTTCGTTGCCAGGGGCCTGATTTCACCTCCTGCAAACAATTGAGTGCGGCGGAGCTACAGTGTGAAAACCTGTTTTCCGAGAACCCAAAATGTACTGTGGCCAACCTGAACGGCGAACTGTATTTCGCCATGACAGCCTATACAAACAGTGCCGAGAGTTCTTATACTTATGAGCTGAAGTCGAAATTCGATGCTCTGCCTAAGCAAGCGGATCACGATGCTTTAGTGGCAATCAGGATGTTGCTTTTAAAAGACTGACGACAACCTTGGTTGGTGTAAATTCTTTCTGATTATGTCAGAAACTCAGCCAAATCGAATGGGTTGCTAGTGACTCGGCAGCCAGGGGACTGATCGGAGTCTGGCGCTTACCTTTATTTTTCTTCTTCGAATACGGGAGACAGATTTATTTTCACAAAACAACGTGAAAAAAAATCAGTCCCCTCAGTCTTCGGATCTCTTCGATCAGGAGTTACCAGCGTAACAACTCCCTCTCCCAGCTCAGAGAAAGCAGGACCCGATGATCGTCATAATCGTCCCCAGGCCGATCAGAATCCTGTGAAACAAACGAATAGCTGACCCTGGCAGAATAGTAGCGGCTGAAAGTATAACCTAAACCGAGACCGGCACGATATCTGTCTTCCTGATTTTCTTCAAACTCATCAAGCAAAAAATCGGTTCGCTCTTCCCAGCGATATCCCAGGCGTCCGTCCAGGGTCAGATGTTCCGTAAGCAATCGGGTAAAGGAAAACCCGACATCCCAGAAATCTACAAAGCCACGCTCCTCGGTGCCGGAGAAACTGTCGGCAGTATACCCTTTTTCCAGCGCCAGTCTGTAGGAGCCTCGCTCAAGCAGATAATTCACCTCGGCAACTCCATTATAGCCCCAGCTGTCATCGAGTCCTTCTGTTTTGAGATACGAAGGACCGCCGCCGATGATGGTATATAACTGGGGAGAAGCATCATGCCTCCAGCTGAGGCGAAGCTGATGAGCCTGGCCATCACCCTGCAGGGATTCATCATACTCTGTGCCGATATAATTGTAGTCGAGGAAAAGAGGGTTATGCTCAATGGAATTATTCTCCATAGAAAGCTGGAGATAGTACTCCCAGAGATCCTCTGATACTGCGTCCGTTTCAGCTGTTTCAAATTCGCCGCGTACGGCAGAAAACTCCACAACTGAACGCCATCGAATATCGAATCGATGTTCATCCCGCAGTGTTACGGCATAGCGGTCATAATCATCGGACTGCCTGTCATCATCATCGTTCCGCAAGACACTCCAGTTAAAACCGACCAGTGCCAGACTATCCTCACTATAGCGATACTCAGAGGCCAGATCGAGGGTGTTGCGCCAATAACGTGTCCGGCCAAGATCCGATGACAATTCCGGCTCGGTCTCGGACTCCTGTGGGTCCTCATCGGCATCTTCGCTGAAAATAAAATCATCGCTGCTGTAATCACTTCTAACAAAACGATTCGATCCTCTTATCTGCCACTGTTCGCTGAGATATCGATCCGCACCCAAAAAAAGATCGCCATCCCATTCGGTTTCCGAATCATCAAGATCGTAGCGCAAAGAGGGTGCAGCACTTAATTCGACAGTATCTCGTGGACCGCTACTGATATAGCGGAGCAACGGTGTGAGAACAAGGCGACTATAATCGTCATCGGACACCGCACTCTCCGCAATTCCGACGGTATCCGTCTCCTCGCGGTCATAATAATCATACGAAAGAGTCATTCCTCCGGTCAGGCTGTTGGTGCGGGCCATGCCGGGCTGGGTTAGAACAAAAGGACCTATAACAAGAGCACCTAACGGTATGAGAGGTATGAGTATTTTTTTCATATTGATAGAGAACCTTATCTTCAATTTACTATTATAATATCGCCACTTTGAATGAAGATATTACTTTCCAGACCTTTCCCCGAAACGAAGTCGTTATAATCAAATTCAAGGGTATTCTTCTTAAAAAGCCCCTTATCCCTCTCTTTCACCTCGTCTCTTACTACGGTTATTCTGTTTTTAGCCCACTCGGTAAATCCGCCGGAACGGGCGACAGCCTGCACCAGAGTGAGAGGGTAGTCAAGAAAGAAGATACCCGGATTGGTGACCTTGCCCATAATGGTATAGCGCAGGCTATTGCTCTGCACTAAAGCGGTCGTAACGATGGGAGCGTCATAAATGGTGGCATAAAGTTTTTTTAAATAATCGGCCAGTCCGGTCAGGGTCATGCCCACTACTTCGACATCACCTATATGCTGCAGGGAAATTCTACCATCCATCATAACCCTGACGCCGCTGCCGGCAAAACGTGGTGCGTCGGGACTTTGTTCGGTTCTGGCCATACCAGTTCCCGCGGAGACTGCCATATCGCCCTCTCCATAAATGCTGACGCTCAGCACATCGCCTTGACCAATGATATACTCCTCCTGAGGTACAATATTGCCTGCTCCGGCACCAAGTATTTCGGCTCTGGCGGCTTCCTTCATCTCCGCCGAGGCGGGCACATCGACTGTCGACTGCGCTGCAAATACATGTGAAACGGAAAAAAGATAGAACAGTAACAACATCGTCAGCTTTTTCATCTTCCCCTCCATGAGATGTTACAATCTGGTTTTTGAATGTTTTCTCTCTCCGATCATATTAAAGTATACACGTTTCTTTTTTCCAAAACAATTTAGCTTCCGCAGAAGGCTTTTTTATGCCTACACATGCCTTAGCGACAAAATCTGCTCGTTTTCCTTGACGCATATCTTTTTAATGGAAAATAATTATACTTTTGTTTATTGTACCTAACAACGTTTTTTTTAGAACACGCTGCCTTCAAAATGAGACAAGATATAACCTTGTGCCTTATCCGTTTCCGGCACTACATTTTATATTCTGATTACGTACGAAGCTCAGCCAAATCGCATGCGCTGCCAGTGACTCGGCAGCTAGGGGACTGATCGGAGTCTGGC
>CAYZQI010000099.1:0-17920 GCA_964480455.1 uncultured Cytophagaceae bacterium | reverse complement strand
AAACCTTACATCTCATAAAATCTCTCTAAAACGTGCACTTATTTCTCTTTTGCGTAAACTATTTTCCCATTTGTGGAATATTCTCACATATCATTGTTTATTAATATAACTGATTATCAGTTACTTAGCTATATTTTGGGGGCGTGGCACAACTTTGGTGCTTTGGGTAAGCAATTAACGAAAACACTAAATTACCTTACGAAAATGAGACAGACATACAGACTTTCCACTACTACAATTTCTACTGAAAATCTGCAAGAAAATCAAAATCAGACAATTTCTAACATCTGGTTAAAATTCCAACTCTTATTTACCTACCTCATTCAAGCACTTAGCCCCGCACAGACCCGCAAAGTGGTTGTGGTTGGTTCAGGTGATACCGCTCAAAAATTGGTACGCTTCTTCTCAAAAGGCGTTTGGGTCTATCAGTTCAAAGGTTTCTTTGATTTGAATAAAACCAACCTGCAGGCTTTCAAAGAATACTGCCAAACAGAAGGCATTGACGAGCTTTACTTTGCTCACCCTAACCAAAACCGCGAATTGCTAGACGATTTGGCTGGTTTTGCTGAGAAAAACTTTATTTATTTCCGCATTGCAGGTGCAGAAAAACCTGAAACACAAGTTTCTTCTTACTATTTTGACAATGTGCCTGTGATGGCTTTGCGCAACGAACCACTTGCTTCTCGCAGCAACCAAATTTTAAAAAGAGCTTTTGACATTGTGTTTTCTTTCTGTGTATTAGTAGTTTTGAGCATCTTGGTTTTTCCAATCATTGCCCTTGCTATCAAATTAGAATCTAAGGGGCCTGTATTTTTTGTGCAGATGCGCCCTGGCAAGAAAAATAAATTATTTCCTTGCTTCAAGTTTCGCTCAATGACGGTAAACAACGACACAGAAAAGCAAGCCACCAAAAATGATATGCGTATCACCAAAGTAGGTGCTTTCTTGCGCAAAACTTCGCTTGATGAGCTACCTCAGTTTGCCAACGTACTCTTGGGGCATATGTCAGTAGTAGGGCCTCGCCCCAACATGCAAAAGCAATTGGAATACTACTCAACCGTGATTGACAACTACAGCACTCGTCATTTTGTAACGCCAGGCATAACAGGCTGGGCACAAGTAAATGGCTACCGTGGCGAAACTAATACTGACGAAGCCATGGAAAAAAGAGTAGAATTAGACATTGAGTACATGAAGCGTTGGAGCTTGTTTATGGACATCAAAATCATTTTCTTGACAGTCTATAATATCATCAAAGGAGAAGAAATGGCTTATTAAGCCGCTGAAAAGTCTGAATCATAAAGTAATTAAAAGTTCGTATATTTGATAGTTTAGCATTAAAAAACCCGCCCAATTTTTGGGCGGGCTTTTTTATGTGTTATTGGCTCATAGGCATTGAGTGGTAAATTAGTAAAATTTAAAACACAAAAGTAATCTTTGGCTTAGATTAAGCTACTGATTATCAATTGATTAAAATACAATAGCCAAATAACGAATGGTCAATCTCTTACTTAGGCAACACGCTGATTTACGAAAATAATTGAAATGATTATCTTTGAAGTAAGAAGTCCTGCACATAATCACCCAACTCAAAAACAAGTAAGCAATGGAATACCTAGATGTATCAGACCTTGAAAAGAGCTCAGAAATGCTAGATGAAGAAAGATTCTGGACAATCGTATCAAAATCATTGGAAAATGCAGAAGATGAAGATGCACAAGAAGCCGCTCTTATGGACGAACTCATGAAGTTATCTCCAAAAGAAATGATTAGTTTCGACTTGAGAACTTGTAAACTACTCTATGATACTTATACTCCTGAATTATGGTGTGCTGGGTATATCCTGAACACGGGTTGCTCTGATGATGGCTTTGAGTACTTCAGACGTTGGATTATCTCAAGAGGAAAAGCGACCTATTATCAAGCCAAAGAGAATCCTGATAGCTTGATAGATGAAGTATCAGATGACAAAGACTACTATGAATTTGAAGGCTTTATGTATGTTGTAATTGAAGCATTTTTGCAAAAAACAGGTGCAGACCTTTATGATTTTATTGACTATGATACATTCCAAGAACTAGAGGGAAATTACCCTGAAATAGCGTTCAATTGGGAAGAGGATAAACCCGAAACAATGAAAAAAATATGCCCTAAGTTATTTGAAAGATTTTGGCAAGAAGACAAGTAAGGAATACTGTACTGACAAACTTTATGGTTGTCTGACAATTTCTGTGGAAATCTATGCTAGCGGACTTCCAGTCCGCTAGCATTTATGTTCTAAACAGTATTTAGCTCATCTTATCGTACACAATCACAAAAATTATCAAAGAATCAAAAACTTTAACGATATACCTTAATAGGGCAACTCTTGTTGGGGTCGGGAATGACATAACTCAATGCAATAGCAGTAAAAAAGTACATGTCATTCTGATTGGGATTGCCTGTATATAGGCGAGGATTGTTCACGTTTTGCAAATTTGCATCAATACCCAAATCATCTAAGTAATCTGTAAAAGCAAACCTAGCACCAAACTCCACACCTATGTTCCAGCGTTCGCCCAATACTGTTTTTAATCCAACACCTAAAAAGGCCGCTGGATTGATGGTACTGTAAGTAGATTGGATATTCAGCCTTGGTTCCATTTTATAGACACCTACCCCTGCCAATAGGTAGGGTGTCCAATCTTGGAAATCTGTTCGGATACTTTGCCTGAAATTCAAGAAATTGTATTCTAATTGCCCTCCAAATTCCCAGATATTGGTTCTGAACTGATGGTCGCGCACTTGTGCAAAAGCATCTGGGTTATTTTGGTCGTCTGCATTGATTTGCGAAAAAGTAGCTCCTACTTTGAAACTCCATACAGCACTGGGGTTAAAGCGATAAAATGCCCCTAAGTGCACACCAGGCGACACAAAATTAAATACTGGCGCAAGCTCTCCACGATAATTAGCAAGCCCTCCACGAACCCCAAATTCGTGCGTTTGGGCTTTCAGTGAAAATGAAAAAAGTATAAAACAAACCCCTAAGTAAAGGATTGAGTGTGTAATAAATTTATTGAAACGTATCATATTTTGAAAAAAGAAATTACTTGCTGTTTTAAACGCCTTTGAAATCTAAAAATTATGCTTTCAGGGCTTTATCCTTGATTTGCACCATCAGCCTTGCATAATCTCAGCAGGGTCTGTGATTGCACCACGCCATGCAGGTAGCAGGGTAGCTGCGAGATAAGGAATCAATGACAATGAAAAAATGACTACTAGGCTCTCTATATCAAAAGTAGGGCTGAGGCGGTACTCAGGATAGAGTACTGACCATCCTATGAGAAAGGGGCGAAGCAAAGGAGCTTGTAGTACAAATACATGCAAATAGGCTAACAAAACACCAAGTGCTGTAGCGTGAAAGGCAATTAACCCACTTTCCCAAAATTTAAGCCACAATACTTCACTAATCTGCCAACCTGTGGCTTTTAGCACTCCAATTTCGTGTTTTTCTTCTTTGCTCAACCCCCCTGCACGCTCCCATGCCAAAATCAAAAAAGCAAATACTGAAAGAATCGTCCCATACACAAAAATACCTCCTCGCCAGCCAAAGAGTGTATCATAAGTAGCGCGTAGCTGTGGCAAACTTACTACCCGAATTCCTGCAAACTGTCGGTCAATTTTTCTACCTATATTATTGATTTCCAATGGGTTGTATATTTCTAGGGCTACATCAGTACACTCATCTGCCTGCAGTCCAAGCATTTTTTTAGCAGAACGAGGCGAGAGAATTACTAAATCTGTTGTGAGTAAATTTGCCTCATGCGCAAATGTACCTACTACTTCAAAACCATTAATTTGCCCCTGCTCGTCTAACAAGGTCAAGATTTCACCTACTTCTAAACCTCTGAGTTTTAAAAATCCTTGTCCTACCAGTGCTTGCTTATCAGATAATTTACCTTGGTGTTGAGTATTGATGAGTGTTAGCCCAGTGATGAGTGAGTCCGAACCAATAATGCTAACTACTGCCCCTGTTGGGGTATCAAAATTATAGCCCCATATTCGTGGAATGATTTGCTTTACGCCACGTAAATTTTGAAGCGAATCTACAAAGCTCATTTTCATGGCTTGCAGCCGCCCTCCCGAAAGTTTTTGTACCCAAAGCTCAGGTAGGTTTTTCAAAACTGCTTGAGTTTCGAGGCGCAATGAATTAGTAAAAAAAACGACTGAAGCATAAAAAGCTACTACCAAGGCATACACCACTATCAAGGCCAAGTATTTTCGCCAGTGGCGCAGTAGAGCGTTGAGGGCATATTCTGCAATCTTAAACATAGCCCAAAGATAGGCAAGGAAATTATGAATTATAAATTATACATGATTAATTTCAATCTTCTCATTATCAGCAATATGGTAGGCTGTTGGTTATTTAGTCATCAGGATTTAGTCAATTGATGATCAACAGTTTAACCAAGCTAACGGCTTACTCTATTTTTGAGTTCTCGCTTATAAGAGTGTGTACTTGAAAATCAAAAAAAAGTCTTAGGAAAGCTCCCAGAAGTCGCCCCAGAGGTGCTGCCCTCCATCTGTATAAATGGTTTCGCCTGTGATGTAGCTTGCCATGGGGCTTGCCAAGAATAGCACAAGGTATGCCACTTCTTCGGCAGTGCCTAAGCGTTTCATAGGAATTTTTTTAGGAAATTGCTCAAGAGTTTCTTTTCTGATTTCATCGGGGTAAGTATCTAGCCCAGAGGTGCGTATAATGCCAGGGGCTACGGCATTCACCTGAATTTTGTATTTACTCCACTCCACTGCTAAGGTCTTGGTGAGGTTATCTACGCCAGCACGGGCTGCTCCTGTGTGTGCCATGCCTGGAAAGCCTCGGAACATTTGTGCAATGATATTGATGATTTTGCCGCTTCGCTGAGGAATAAAAAAAGTATCACTAAGCATTTTGGTAACATACCAAGTGCCATTGAGATTGTTATTGACCACGGCTGCCCACCCTTTGAGGCTAATTGCTTCGGCAGGTGCCCGAAACTGTCCTCCTGCATTGTTTATCAAAATATCTAAATGGGCTGTTTTTTGTTGGATTTGTGTGATGGCTTGTTCAATACTTTCAGGCTGCCTGATGTCCATTACTACATAATGACAATTGCCGAAGCTACGCAAAGCATTTTGCGCTTTTTGGAGTTTTTCTTCATTGCGTGAGGCTATCCAGACGTTTGCCCCTAGCTCAAGAAATTGCTTGGCAATTTCAAAACCAATGCCTGAACCTCCGCCTGTAACCAATACATTTTGATGATTGAATAAATCTTTTTGAAACATATCTTTTGGGTTTAAGATTCTTTTTCCCAAAAATAAGAAAAATTAAGTTTCTAAACCAATCAGTACGCACCAATTAGATGATTCAAGATTTACATACAGTACCCAGTAAATTTTTAAACGGTACTGCCTCCACAGCTAGAACCCATACCCGCAGTACAGCCGTAGCAGTGATTATTCAAGATGATGGCTCGTTTATTAAGCAAGTCCTCATTAAATTCGCTCAGGTGCTGGGGAGCGGTATCGGCTACTTTCAAATCAAGCATTTGGTTAAAGTCGCAATCGTACAAATAGCCGTCCCAACTAATAGAGAGTGTATTGCGGCACATTACTCCAGCCGCTGCTACTGGGTTAAAAGCATTGACCAGTTTTTCCATATAGCTTTCATAGTTGCCACTTTGTATGAGGTAATCTAAATAGCGGCTAATGGGCATGTTGGTAATGGTAAAGAGTTGATTAAACTCAAGGTTGTACTTTTCTTTGAGGGCTTTTTTGAAGTCTCTCTCGAGCTGCTCTTGGGGTGCAGATAAAAACGCTCCTGCGGGGTTGTAAACAAGGTTGAGTTTCAGTCCGCTGCCCTCTTTGCCATAGCCTATTGCGTTGAGCATCTCTAAGGCACGGATAGAGGCATCAAATACACCATTGCCACGCTGTCGGTCGGTGCGGTCGGCACTATAAAAAGGTAGAGAGGAAACCACTTCTACGCCATGCTTTGCATAAAAATCGGGCAAATCATTGTATTTTTTGTTGGCTACTATGATGGTAAGATTGCAGCGTACTATGATGTGCTTGCCCAAGGCACGACATTCTTCTACAAACCATCTAAAATGAGGGTTCATCTCAGGTGCGCCTCCGGTCATATCTACTATTTGCATCTCAGCGTTTTTGAGTGTAGCAAGGCAAAGTTCCATGGTTTCGCGCGTCATAATTTCCTTGCGGTCGGGCCCTGCATCCACATGGCAGTGTTTACAAGTTTGGTTGCACATTTTGCCAAGATTGACCTGAAAAATCTCCAAGCCAGTAGGCAAAAGTGGACTAAGCCCTATGGTTTTCATTTTTTCATCAAAAGATATAAACTGTTCGGGTGTTTTTTCAAGAATTTCTAATTGATTTGCTGAGCTGGCAAGTTGATGTTTGGAGGCTTTGAGTGATTTCATTGGTTTTATTGATATTTTTGACAATAGTGTAGGTTTAGGAAATTATAAAAAATAACTCCTGATAATTCCAGTTATAAATTATTGATAATCAATTAATTAATTTAGCTAACAACTGATAATTAATAATTACTTAGCTGGTTTCAGATTTTGCTTACATGGATAAATCTTTTACTTTGTTCATCATCTGTACGCCGTGCACAAGGCTTGCCCCCCCTCTGATGGCGGCTGCTACGTGTACGGCTTCCATCATTTGACCTTCACTTACGCCTTTTTCCAAACTATCGCTGGTGTAGGCATCAATGCAATAAGGACACTGCACTGCATGAGCAACGGCAAGGGCGATGAGTGATTTCTCACGTGCAGTAAGTTCGCCATCTTTAAAAACTTCGCCATAATAAGCAAAAAATTTGTCTGCAAGTTCTTTCTGGAACTCACCAATTTTATCAAATTTGTTTAAATCTTCGGGGTTGTAGTATGTTTTCATGATAATTCTTTGATTGGGAAAATGAAATAGCTCCAAATTTATCAAGCTTCAACAAAGTACAAATACGAAAAGCAAATTGTTTTTGGATTGATTAATTTGTGCAAATAAAAGCTTTGTAAGCAAGAAGAAAGGTCTTTTACTTGACATATACCCTAAAAAGTTAACAGATTGGCTGAGAGTAGAGCTACTCTGATATAGTCAGGAAATAATAATTGATGAATTTTTGGTGTGTCCACTATTCGTTAGGTTTAGGTCGCAGAGGTTTTTTCAAAATTAGAAGGGAGTGGCGTATTTTTCTTATCTAAACCTACCATTTTGCGTAACAGACGCTTGAAAACAAGCCAGAGAAACAGAGAATTAGTGTAGAGGTAGCGTTTCCAGAGGCGTTGAGGTTCTTGCACCAATCGGTAAGCCCATTCTAAGGAGTAATCTCTTACCCATTTGGGCAGGCGTTTTTCAAGCCCCGTAAAAGTCAAGAAAGCCTGCCCTACTCCAAGCATACAGGCTTCTACTTTGTCTAAATGCGCTGCCATCCATTTTTCTTGCTTGGGGCAGCCCAATGCTACAAACACTAGGTCGGGCTTTGCGGCATTAATTTTTTCTACAATGGCTTGGTCTTCCTCGAGGCTAAGGGGTCTGAAAGGAGGAGAGTAAGTACCTGCAAGGCGCACATTGGGGTAATCTGAGTTGATTTTTTGGCGTATTTTTTCCAGTACATCATCTGTGGAGCCATAAAAATAAACTGAGGCTTTTTCTTGGTTGGCACGTTCTATCAATGCGGGCAGTACGTCCATACCTGCTGCACGGCACTGTTTGAAGCCTTCAAAAAGGCGCATGTACAGCGACACAGGGCGACCGTCGGGGGTAGCTATGTCGGCTTGGTTAAGAATGGTTTGAAAATTGGCATCATTGTAGGCCTCTATGACCATGTGTACATTGGCAAAACAAACATAAGAAGACTTTTTATTTTTTGCCAAGAAGAAAATTCCCTCAATAAAATCTTCAAATGTACCCGTAGATATCCAAGAGTTAATTACTTTACGCTTTATCATTTTTTGCTTTTGAATTGATTTTGTGTGTATAAACCAAGTTTAGAAGCTACTTCCATCAAGAAAATATTTAAAACTATCTAAGTTGCTTCAGATACAAAGCTAAAGCTATTTTTAGGTAAAATCAAATCGCAAGGCAGTAGAAGATTGAAGTTGAAGCTATACAGGAAGCCTACCAATATCGCTTGCTGCTGTTATCAATCTGAGCACACAAAAATTATATTCATTACGACAAGACACTCTAAAAAATAATAAAACACTGATTTGCAAATAATTAAGACTGAAATATCAAAAATTATTACTTTTGTAGCTTCAAATTATATGTTTTTTACCTGAAAAATTTAATTTTACATTAAATTTGGTAAATTTAATCTGTTTTTGAACTAATTTTATTAAGAAAAAATAAAAGATAAAATCAAAACTCTTAACTACTCAAAATAATGGCAAATAAAAAAATACTTATCGCCGAAGATAGCTCTGTAATCCAGAACATCGCCAAAAAAGTACTCGAGTTCCAAAACTACGACATCGACGCAGCCAAGCACGGCAAAGAAGTTCTCAAAAAACTAGACAAAACCACGTATGATGTAATACTCATGGACATTAATATGCCACAAATGGACGGCATGGAGTGCGCAAGGCAAATCAGGGCATTGGCAGACCCTCAAAAAGCACAAATTCCTATCATTGCCATTACAGGCAATGCCCAAAACTATTCTATGGAAGATTTTAAGGCGGCAGGCATCAATGAATATCTCCCTAAGCCTATTGATTTTGATGGACTAGTAACACTCTTGAAGCAAATCTCGCCCGACGAATAGAAAGTGAAAATTTTGAGTATTCTGCAATCAATGTGTTGTAAAATATTCATGACCAAGTACTTACCATAATTGAGAACATACCATTGGTGAAATGTATGGCTATCAAAACGACCAATAACAACCTGAAACTGCTCGAGAGTGTCTTCAAACAAGGGGGCTATCAAGTACGCTACGAAAAAGGAAATTTCAAATCAGGTTATTGTATCATCAAACAACAAAGAGTGATAGTAGTTAATCAATACTATCCCTTAGAAGGCAAAATCAGTTGTCTTGTTGAAATTTTGCAAACCGTAGCAGAAAAAATGGAAAACTTGGAAGAAAAAGAGCAGGAATTATATCAAGCAATTATGCAATCTAATCAAGATTTGTTTGCAGCTAAGAGCGAAAAAAAATCTTAGATTTTGCATCTAACCATAAAAGATGAAAGTAACCGTTTTAGGAAGTGGCACTTCGCAGGGCGTACCCGTGATTGCGTGTAGCTGTGAAGTGTGCCGCTCACTTGATTTTAGAGACCAAAGGCTGAGGCCTGCTATCCATATTTCCACACAAGGTAAGAGTTTGGTGGTAGATACTGGACCCGATTTCAGGCAGCAAATGCTCAGAGAAGGCATCACGCAGCTAGATGCAGTGCTTTATACCCACCAGCACAAAGACCATACAGCAGGTATGGACGATTTGCGTTCTTTTAATTTTAAACAAAGAAAAGATGTACCTATCTATGGCAGAAAACCTGTTATAGACCAGCTTAAGCGTGAGTTTGAGTATATCTTTGTAGATAAATCTATGAAATACCCAGGGGTACTTTCTGTGGAAGTACACCATATTGAGAACATACCCTTTGAAGTAGAGAGTATTTCTATTTTGCCAATAGATGTGCTACACTACAAACTTCCTGTGTTTGGATTTAGGGTGGGAGATTTTACTTATTTGACAGATGTGAGCCATATACCAGCCAAAGAGTTTGAAAAAATCAAAGGTACACGCTACCTTATCTTAGATGCGTTGCAGAGAGAAGAACATATTTCGCATTTTACCCTCGCCCAAGCCGTAGAAGTAGCACTTGCTTTAAAGCCTGAAAAAACGTATTTTACGCATATCAGCCATAAAATGGGCCTACACGCCGAAGTTGAGAAAGAACTCCCTCCCAACATTCATCTGGCTTATGACGGGTTAAGTTTCGAACTCTAGCCTAGCAAAAAATGCAAAATAAAAAAAAATATCTAATATTCATACACAAACTATGCAAGTAAAATCAAAGAAATATTTTTGATCAGTAAGTTTTTTAACTACTTTTAATGTCAAATTAACATCAATAAAAAATATACAATAAAAACAATGCGAATAATACAATTCAGAGAGGCACTCCGCGAAGCACTCAATGAAGAAATGCGCCGCGACCCCAACGTATTTTTGATGGGAGAAGAAGTAGCTGAATACAACGGTGCTTACAAAGTAAGCCAAGGAATGTTAGATGAATTTGGTCCAGAGCGCGTCATAGATACACCTATTGCCGAGCTAGGTTTTGCAGGGGTAGGCGTTGGCGCAGCTATGAATGGGCTTAGACCCGTGGTTGAGTTTATGACCTTCAATTTTTCGTTGGTAGCCATAGACCAGGTCATCAATAGTGCTGCCAAAATGCTCTCTATGTCGGGTGGGCAATATTCTGTGCCTATTGTATTCAGAGGGCCCACGGGCAACGCTGGGCAACTTAGCCAGCAACACTCTCAGAACTTTGAAAACTGGTATGCTAACTGCCCAGGGTTAAAAGTAGTAGTTCCCTCCGACCCCTACGAGGCAAAAGGCTTGCTCAAATCTTCTATCCGTGATGATGACCCCGTTATTTTTATGGAATCAGAACTGATGTATGGCGACAAGGGCGAAGTGCCCGAAGAAGAATACCTCTTAGCACTAGGCAAAGCCAATGTAAAACAAGTGGGTACTGATGTAACCCTTGTATCTTTTGGCAAAATACTCAAAGTAGCCCAAGAAACTGCCGATGTACTTGCCAAAGAAGGAATCTATGCCGAAATCATAGATTTGCGCTCTGTAAGACCGATTGACTATGCCACTATCGTAGAATCTGTTAAGAAAACCAATCGCCTAGTGATTGTAGAAGAGGCTTGGCCACTTGGCTCTATTGCTTCGGAGATTACTTACCACGTACAGCGTTTTGCATTTGATTATCTTGATGCACCTATTCGCCGTATCACTAACCAAGACGTGCATTTGCACTATGCCCCTACGCTCATTGAAGCTATTTTGCCTAATGCCAAGCAAGCAGTGGAAGCTGTCAAATCGGTAATGTATAGGTAAATAGTGTTGTTAGTTTTAGCTTTGGGGTTGTATGAAAAGAAACGATTGTCTGAGAACCAAAGAAACTTTCTTTGCATACAACCCTAGCTTTTTAGGTTTTCCGATAACTCTCGTGGCAGCCTTTTATAAGATGGGCTGAGTACTGTTCAGAATATACTTGTTAGCAGACTGAAAGCCTGCCGCCACAGGCTTGTACACAAATTGCCAAACAAGGAAATAATTTTTGATTTTAGGGTTCAAGAGAGAGTAACCGCTAAAACCGAACTCCCATCACTAGCATATCATCGGTTTGTCTTTTACTGCCTTGCCACTTTGAGATGGTGTCATAAATGATTTCGCGTTGTGCTTGCATAGGTAAGTGGTGGATAGAAAGTAATAACTCCCGAAAGCGTTTAGAGCCAAATTTTCTATCATTTTCTCCTCCAAATTGGTCTTGTACTCCATCAGAAAACAGATAAAAAATATCACCTTTTTGATAGGGTAGCGTGCTAGAGAAAAATTCTTTGTTTTTGATTTGTGCACCACCAATAGGATAAATAGAGCCTTTAATCTGGTGCAAGATACCCTCTCTGATATAGTACAGCGGGTTTTTTGCACCTGCAAACTCAACAGTATGGGTATTTTCATCTATTACGAGTAGCGCCATGTCCATACCATCTTTTGATTGCCCTTCCTCTTGTTTTAAGTATTCTTTGATATCGCTATCTAATCTTTTTAAAATGGCATGCGCTCTTGTGATTTTGTGTTCAAACACAATAGTATTGAGCAAATCATTGCCTATCACGGTCATAAAGGCTCCAGGCACGCCGTGCCCCGTGCAATCAACGGCAGCGATAATGGTTTTTACATCATCAAAGCCCGAGAGTACAGAGGTAGGCCCTTTGGATGTATTAATAACCTCACTGAAAATAGGCTCAGGTACGGTTTCGGCAAACCAGTAGAAATCGCCACTGACTATATCACGTGGCTTGTAAAACACAAAAAAATCATCAAAACAGCTTTCTATTTCTTGTTCAGTAGGCAGAATGGCATTTTGAATACGGCGTGCATAGCGGATACTGTCTGAGATTTTTCGGAAAGAAGTTTCTATCTGGCTGTTTTTTTCTTCTAACTCTCTAAGGATATTGGCTTTTTCAAAAGCAGAGACGGCGTGTTCACGAAATCGAATGAGCTTTGCGATGTCTTTTTCTTGAATAGGCTGAAATTTATCGGCACTGTCAAACAGAATAAGCCCTTCAAATTTTTCTTCTAAGATAATTTGCATTGCCAGCGAAGATTTGGGGGTGTAAGCAGGGCTAAAAGTTTGTTTTGCCAATAGTTGTGTAGGAAGTTGATAAAGCCCTTCTGCTAGTTTTTCACCTCTGTTGCAGTAAGTAGTAATTTGCCTTTCTGAGAAGGTCTGGTTTCCTAAAATATCTTCTGGGTAGTTTTGCGTTGCCACCAAAGAAAAAGTGTCTTTTTCAGGGCTTTTGAGTAAGAATAGACTCTGATTGGACTGCGAAAATAAGCGAAGCCCTTGCTCTAAGAGTGCGTGTAGCACATTCTCAAACTGTACCTCACGGTTGATAACTTGTACTATCTGATTGAGGGTTTCCAGCTCACTTGCTTGTTGGGTGATTTGCTCATATTGCGATAAAATCTCGTGGGTACGTTTTTTAATAATGCCTTCAAGCACTTTTTTGCTTTTTTCTAATGCTCTGATTCGCCAGTAGTAGGTCAGGAAACTTAAGGCAAGCACCGACAAAATCACGAAGGCATAAAACAAATAGGTTTGGTAGAAAAAAGGCGCGATGTAAAATTGTATCTCAGTACCCTTTTTGTTCCATAGCCCATCATTGTTAGAGGCTTGAACCTCAAAGCGATAACTCCCTGGAGGCAGGTTAGTGTAGTAGGTATCTCTTTTGTTGCCAGCTTCTATCCATTTTTCACTGTAGCTGCTTCCCAGAAGTCTGTAGCGATACTGAATTCGTGTGGGTGCTAGGAAGCTCAATGCGGCAAAATCTATTTCTATTTTGTTGGTGCCTGCGGGTAGTTGTATTACTTTTCCCTGTGGCACATATACGAGGGTATCTGCTACAATGCGCTTTACTACAACTGAGGGCAATTTGTAATTATTTTTGATTTGGTAAGGATTGATAATGGAAACTCCTTCTGTGGTAGGGTACCAAAGCAAGCCTTTGTTATCTTTGAGTACAGAGGGCTGTGCAGAGGCTGCGCAGTCGCTACTTTTCATACCTTCTTCTTCCTGAAAGAGGGTGTATGTCAGTTTGGGTAATGGATTACGATTATTTCTTTTTGCTTCAGCAAGTTGGTTCAGTTGTTGTTTTTTGATGCTATAGACTCCGTTGCTAGAGCTGAACCAGATGTTGCCTTTTTTATCTTCGGTAATGCTGTGTATGTCGTCATTGAGTAGCCCATCTCTGGCAAAGATACTCATCATTTGCCCATCTTTGAGCCTAGTAAGCCCCCCTTTTGTGCCTATCCAGTAGGTATTTTGTGCATCTTCATAGATAGAAAAAACCAAGTCGTTGGCAAGCCCATTGCGCTGTCTGTAAACTAAGATGGTTTGGTCGGGCTTGATGCAGCATAGTCCTCCCCCTTCAGTACCTATCCATATATTTTTTTTACTATCTTGTAGCAGGCAAATCACAGAGTTATCTGAAAGCCCTATGCGGCGTGTGAAGGTATAAAAATCACCATTTTGGTACTTGCTCAGCCCTGTTTTTGTGCCTATCCATACATTTCCCTGATGGTCAGAGAGGAGGCTTCTTGCCAAATCGCCTGCGAGACCGTCTTTTGAGGTGTAGGTTTTGATAGTAGGTTTTTCTTGATTTTCACTGAGCATTAATACATTGACTCCTCCTCCATAGGTAGCCAGCCATAAGTTGCCTTTTTTATCTTGTATGATAGCTCTGATGTGGTTGTTGCTCAGACCAGTAGTTTTGTCATATATTTGTGTTATTTTTCCATCTCTCCATCTTGCTAGTCCTGCAGTGGCGGTGCCTATCCATACATCTCCTTGTTGGTCTTGATAAATGGTATTGACCAAGTTATCGGGCAGCCCCTCGAGGGTGGTGTAATTGATGAATTTTCCGTCTCTAAGTCGGTTGAGCCCACCTCTGTTCAGTCCTATCCAGAGGCTTCCTTCGTGGTCTTGGTAGAGGTCTGCCACACTGTTGGCGGCAAGTCCTTCTTTGGCTGTAAAATGTTGAAAATCAATTTTTTTGAGTTGGCTATTTTTTTCAATGATGCGCGTGATGCCTGCACTCTGCGTGCCAATCCAAAGTGTTTTGTGGAGGTCTAGGTAGATTTTTGTGATGAAATCATCTACCAAGCCATCTTCTATTTTAAATGTTTGATATTCTTGGCTTTTTTTATTGAAGCGCACCAGTCCGCTTTGGGTACCTATCCAGAGTTGCTCATTTTCATCTTCGGCAATACTGGTGATGTATTTATTGATAAAAATGATTCTGCTCCTACCATAATCCTCAAATTTACCTTCTTGGTAAGCCGAAAGCCCTCTTACTGTTCCCACCCAGAGTATTCCTTCTTTTCCTAGAAAGAGAGTTGTAATATCTCTTGAGGAAAGACCATCATTTGAAGAGAAATTTTTGAACTGTTCGTTTTCCCATTTACAGAGCCCTTTGTGTGTTCCAATCCAGACATTTCCCTCGGCATCTTCGGCGATACTCGTGATGGTGTTGTCGGGTAGGCCCTTTTCGGTAGTATAGTTTTTGAACTTACCATTGCTAAGTCGTATCAAGCCGCCTTTGTTGGTACCAATCCAGAGATTTTTCCTACTGTCCTCGAAGATGGCTTGTATGCTACTTGTTTTGAACTCGGGTACGTTGGTTGTATTATAACTCTGAAACTGAACGCCATCGAAGCGCGCTAGCCCTTCGGGAGTAGCTAGCCATAGAAATCCGTTACTACTTTGAATAATCCCGAGCACGCTATTTTGGGGCAGTCCATCATTTTTTTTCCAAGTATCGCATTGGTATTGTGTAATGGCTTTTTGGGTAGAAAGGCCGAGGCGTGTGTTTTCGGTGAGTTTACGGGTGTATTGAGATTTTTGTGCCTCTACATCAAAAGAGTTTAACACTCCAAAGGCAATACAAATCAAAAGAATTGATGTATGTAATCTCATAATGCTTGTGTGTGGTTGCTCAATTTGATTTTAAGTTTTATATTGTTTGGCGGATATTATCTAGAGTTTCTATGTTGAAACCAAAAAACATCGTTGTTGATAGAATAGACAAATTTTTTTCTATCAAAAAATAAGTTGCGCTGCTGCTATTTTAGTTAAGTTGCTACCTCTAGAAAACATAGAGGCTTATTGGACAGATAAAACACAGGTTTTGAATAGCTTTGTCTGTGAAAATCTGTAAAATCTATGTCTGCATACAAGTAGATAACTGCTAAGTTACTTATTGGTTCTAACAATTAACGGGCAAATTTTTTTAAATTTGTTACAAAAAATACTTGAATCTTCAAATTCAGTTTTGCTTAGTTTGTTGTTAGTGTCGTTAGTTCTGAAAATTTGCCCAATGTTCAATACTTTCACACGCTTTGACTTCTGACTATTTGTAAACAGTATCAAGTTGGGCAGCATAAAAATCACTGCTTTTGGTTTTTGAAATCAATGCTTATCGGAAGTGAGTCTATTTTTATTTGTTTTATTAGATTTGGGTCAAGATGGTTATTTTTGTATTCATTCAGAGCAATTTTGCGAAATATTGCTTTTTTAATCACATTCAAAAGTAAAAAAAAACTAAAAACAATGCAAACAGATAGTAATTTTTCTAAATGTAAGATTTTTCAAAACTGGACCGATGCGCAAAGCCAAGTTATGCTCGGAAAGATGCATACTTTGCGCATAGGGCTAAAAAAAATCTGTATTATATATACTTCAAAAGGTTTTTTTGCCATAGAAGATGCCTGCCCACACAAGCTAGTTAGACTGAGCCAAGGCAAGCTATGTGATGACAGCACAGTAGAGTGTTACTGGCATCAGTACCGATTTAGCCTAGCAACGGGAGAAGAGTGTGCAGGCAAAAACATTCGCCCCGTAAAAACCTACAAAATGAGCGAAGAAGAAGAGGGTATTTATCTTCACTTGCCTCAAGAGATAGAAAAAGACCCATTTAGCTTTTAGGTAGTTTTTATTCTTTCTGACAATGTTTTTCTATCCAAGTGCTGCTTTCTTGATAGCCTAGTGTTTGGGCTTGCTTCCAATCTTGGCAGGCTCCTACCGAATCAACGAGATTGAATTTTGCCAAAGCTCTCAGGAAGTAAGCCGTTCCGTTTTTTTCGTCTAGCTGAATGGCATAATTGAGATTAGAAAGGGCTGAATGGTAGTCTTTGACTGCCGTAAAAATGTGCGCTCTTCCAATATAGAGTTTTGCATCACCCGAAGATAGTTTAATTGCCTTGTTGATGCTTTGGAGTGCATCAGGGTAGCGTTTGAGGCTATCTTCGGCAGTACCTTTATAAAAATAAAAATCTGGATTAGACTGATTGAGCTTGATGGCTGTTTTGAGGTCTGAGATAGCATTACGAAATTCACCTGCTTTGAGGTAAGCAAGCCCCCTGGCGCCGTATTTGAAAGCGTCTTTGGCCTTGTCGGCTTTGATTGCTAAGTCCATTTTCTTGATAGCTTCTTGGTAAGAGGCGGCCTCCATAGCGGCAAGTGCTTCTTTGAAGTAGGTATCGGCCTCTTGAGCGTGGGTGTTAGAGAGTATCAAAACGAAGGTAAAAAAGGTAATTATATACTTCATATTTAGTAGTTTTTGTAAATACATCTCCAAAAATAGCTTACAAAGTTTATCAAGTCAAGAAAAAAAGTGTCAAATTATAAATTCTTGAATTTTATGTAGTTAACTGCAATTTTCATCACTGTCTGAGTTACAAAACCAATATCTTTTCCTTTGAGGGGTAGGTAAGTAGTTTCAAAAACTACTTGCTCATTGATGCTACAAATTATTTGATTGCCTTTTTTGAGTACTTTCAGCACATTGGGGATTCCTTCTTCATGAATTGCGTGAAAACTTGTCCAGGGCTCTAATGAGTGCCAAGTTTTGTTGTTTTCTAACTTTCGTAGCGTGGTAGAGCCTGAGTTAGTTATTTCAAAAGTTAGCATATCATTGGTATCTCTATCGCCCCAGCATAGCCCGAAGCCATTATCACCTTCTCCTTTTATGTAGGAAACTTGTGTTTCCAAGATATAATCTTGCTCAAAGTTTGCCTTTGTGATGGTTGTAAAAAATATCGTTTTATCTACCTTAGATGCTATGGCATAAACCCCTCCTTTGATGACTGCCGTGCAAATATCCTTATTTCCCTCCCACCATTTGCGCTGATTGGCTCTAAAAAGCTCTTCAATCTGCCATTCTTCGTGTTTTTCAGTAGTCTTTGTCGATAGTTCAAAAGAGTTTTCTTGGCTTGCTGTCAGTTGTCTTAGCTCTTCAAAGTATTCTGCGAGCCTTTGTTTGTAGGTTGTGATTGTTTGTGTGATGCTATTCATTTCTCGAGGTTCTTTTGTATTGAGAAGTTTTTGTTCTTCAATGAATAGCATTTGTTGATATTGTGCAATCAATGTGTTGAGTTGCTCTTTGCGGTCATCAAAAAAATACATCATAAGTTTTGTGAATTTTGGCTTATTGTAAAAAAATGCCTCCAATTGTTATCATAAAATTACGATAATTTCTTACAATCTCGCATACTTCTGCTTGATTTTGTAGTGCTTAGTAAAGAAACTTAAATAAATTGTACAAAAAAGTTATAGTTTTGTTTTTC
>CAYZQI010000098.1:0-18106 GCA_964480455.1 uncultured Cytophagaceae bacterium | reverse complement strand
AGTTTTATTTTTTTCTCAAAAATAATAAATATCAACTAATATTTAACACTATCAGTAATGCTTGTAATTACTTGTATGTTATTTTGTTATTACATTTTGAACTGCTCAAAATAGAGAAAATTTTTATTTGGAACGAATTAAGTGAGCCTCGATACATTCTACAAAACACCAAAAATAAAACCGACAGCAATAAATAGGTTTTTTACTACTATCGGTTTTACATCAAGATTTTGAATGTGTATGTATTGTGTTTATTTTGATATAATCACAAACTCAGTTCTTCTGTTGAGGGCGCGTCCTTCTGCGGTCTCGTTGGTAGCTACGGGTCGTGTATCTCCAAAGCCTTTGTAGGTGATGCGGCTTTCATCAATACCTTCTTGTACAAGTCGTTTTTTCACTGCTAGAGCACGTCTCTCCGATAGATTTTGGTTTCGGGTTGGGTCTCCCACGCTATCTGTATGTCCGCGTAGTTCTATCTTCATACTAGGTACTGACTTCATAAGCAAGAGTACATTTTCTATGGCTTCTCCTGATGAGGCTTTGAGTACATCTTTGTCAAAGTCAAAGTTTACATTCAAAAGGGCAATTTTGCCTACGTCAGGGGTATTATCGTAAGAGGTATAAACTTTGAGTGTTTCGGCGGTGGTACATAGCTCTACTGTAACCTCGTGTTTTCCATAAGTAAGTGGCTGAAACTCGACAATATAATAATTTTTGAGCCTTCGGTAGATGTCTTCAAATACAAAATTGAACTCTTGTGTATAGTAAGTATGGTAGTAGCTGCCATTGGTGGGCACGGTCATACTTTCTAAAAAACCTTTTTGCACACCTATTCCAAAATCAAATGCACAGATGATAATCTCTTCTTCTTGGGCAGATTTCACGAGGCTTTGCAGTGTACTTCTTGAGATATTGTCTTTACCATCTGTAAAAACGACTACTACTTTGCGCTGGTAACCTGTAGCATTTTTGAGTTCATTAATTCCTCTTTGGGTAGCATCAATGGCTGCTGTCATACGTCCATAGCCTTCTAGTCCATTTTTTCTAAAACCACTGAGCAGCGTATTTTTATCCTTTGTGAGTGGAACTTCTACCACTACATCAGTATCATATTTGATGATAGAAACTGCATCTTCGTCTTTTTTATTTCGGATAAAATTTTCAACTGCATTCTGTACTGTCTTGGCACGGTTTACCCCCATAGAGCCGCTATGGTCAAGCACTAAGGCAATGGCATAAGGTACTTTGGCTTCCTCGGTAATCTCAGTTACTTTAAAATCAGTGAGTTGGGTTCTTTTTCCTGCTATGCTATCGCTCACTACGCACCACATTTTCTTGAACTCAGGGTCGGTTAGCCCCGTGAGGTAGTTGCCGGTGGTATCGGTTACTTGTACATACATTTTTACGAGGTTGGGGTCTATCTCTGTTCGGAAGAGGTTAAACTTTACTTCCCCTTGCTCAACCTGACCTGGATAGGTCTTGCTTTTTAAAATGTAAATGGGATTATACCCCGGAGGTGGCGTTGCGTCTTGCGCTATAATAGCTTCTTTGGGCGTTTTGTCAAAAAGCTGGAAGAGTATATCGCAGCTTGTAGTGGTGAGTAGTAGCACCATAGAAAGTGCAACAATCAAGTAATGCTTGTTCATTTTTTTTGAGTTTGTGAATTAATCATTAAATAATTTTAGTTCAATATTTGTTTGTTTTAACAATTTATTTAATTGAGGTGTTGTCTCCTTAGTTTTGTTACCCCATAATTTATACTCAAAAAATTAATATAAATACTAAAACAGGATGGTATTACAGTTTTTTATTCTTATGCACAAAAAATAAAACACTAGATTAAGAGAGGGCATAAGGAAGTCAATTTGACTTGCACCCCCCTAATCAAGGACTATGCTGCGCTAAAAACATCTTTCAAGGTTCTTTTTTGAAATAATTAAACTCAGCAATCATCAACCCGTCAGTCAAAAGAGATAGATTGCCTGGATAACTATAAGATAAAAGTTTTGCATCAATTCTAAACCAAACCCTTAGTTTTTTTCCAGTGTGATTTGTGAATTCTTCTGTTTTTAAGATTTCTATCTCATTGGTTGAATTTAAGTCATTTGATTGATAAATCTTCCCATCTTTATACATAGAAAGGTAAAAGTCATCTCTGAAATTTCCTAATTTCTTCTTTCCTACACCAAATACTTGAGCAACCTCAGATTCAGAATTGTATCGAGGGGAATACAATGTGAATCTGGTTTGTAAATCACTCTCAGATGTTAATCCAAAGAAAACAACTCTCATTGGGTCGTTTGGGTCACAAATTCCATATCCATTATGGTATCCAGCCATACTTTGAGAGTTTCCCAGAGTAAAAATCCAACTAAACCATGCATTATCAATTCTTCCAGAAAATTTGGGGGTTGTTTGTGCTAAAAAAGAAGTGTAATCCTTTACAGGACTTACCAAGACTGAATCATCTTCTGTACAGCTAAATATTGTCAATATGAAAATTAGGCCTAAGATGTACTTTGTCATAGTTAATGATTTTAACATATTATACAGTAGATTTCCTTTTGATTTAAAGATTTACCAAACAAAATGAAATACATATAACTAAAATAACAATTGTAAAGCTAATCATTTACTCTAATTTTTTCAAAATATATTAAAAGTTTTTTATGATTTACTAGAAGATTAAAAATTATTATCATTCTACTAAAAAAAAGACGGTAGGTAACCCCCATTTTTCAGAAAAAAAGATGAACTCTCTTTTGGTGCTGCTGAGACTTTCTTTTAAAGTCATCTATTCTACTGACCTTTATCACCTTTAGGCTTGAGCAAACTCATGGGAATTGACGCAGTGTTTCTTTACTTTTGATAATGTAAAAGGATTACTAATTTATTCAAATACCTAAAGTCATGAGAGCAAAGAAAACCCCCGCCGCCGATTTAGACAACTACAGAACCATTTTCAGGGCTGTAGGTCTAGTGTTAAGTTTACTCATCATCATTGCTGTATTCGAGATCAAGTTTTATGATAATCTCGAGACAGTAAGCCTCGGCAAATTAGAAGACAACTTGACTGAAATCACAGAACTAGACATCCCCCAAACACAACAAGAGCTGCCCCCCCAAAAAACCATTTTGGAGCAACCCGAAATCATTGAAGTACCTGATGAGACCGAGCTTATCAATGAAATAGAAATCAATCTCAATGTAGAACTCAACGAAAACAGCGGCTTGCAGAAATCTGTCTATGGCAAAGGTGAGCAGCGTGTGGCTATAGCCGAAGCACCCAAGCAAATCATAGAAGAACGAGAAGAAGAAATCTTCTTGATAGTAGAAGAAAAACCCGAACCCATAGGCGGGCTCAATGCCTTTTATGAATTTGTTAATGAACACCTCAAATACCCACGCGCGGCACGTTCTGCCAACGTTACGGGGAGAGTATTTGTAGAGTTTGTAGTCAATACCGATGGCAGCTTAGTAGATATAAAAATTGTAAAAGGGCTAGGCTTTGGATGTGATGAAGAAGCACTAAGGGTATTCAATATGGCACCCAAATGGAATCCTGGCAAACAAAGAGGCCGTGCTGTGAGAGTAAAAATGACCGTTCCGATTTTGTTTAAATTGATTCAATAAGATACTCTTGATTGTGTGATGAGAAAAGGTTGTGCACTTTTTAGAAAGTTGGGCAACCTTTTTTATGGTGAGGCTACAAAATAAAAGGAACTAACACATTTTAAGTTATAGAGACTCAAAGACATGTTAGCTCAGTTTATTTAGGTTTAATCATAATTGTTGGCAATTCTTTTGAGTAATTTGAAATTTAACATTACAATTTTTTTCCCTTTTAGCTCTATCACTTTATTTTTCTTAAACTCAGAAAGCGAGCGAATGAGGGTTTCGGTGGCAGTGCCTACCAAGTTAGCAAGGTCTTCACGAGAGAGGTTGACGTTGATGGTTTTCTCATCTTTTTCAAGGCCATAAAAGTTTTTTAGCAGCAAGATGGTTTCTGCTACACGCTCTTTTACGGTCTTTTGGGCAAGGTCTGCAATTTTTTCTTCTGCTACTCTGAGGTCGTTGGTGAGTATATTGAGTACCTTATCAGTAAGTTTTGGGCTGTGCTTAAGGGTTTCTAAAAACAAATTTTTGGGAACAAAACAAATATGACAATCTTCTAATGCCATAGCAGATACTTCGTATTTTTCAGATGAAATCAAGGCACGGTAGCCAAGTACATCACCTTCTTTGGCAAGGCGCAAGATATGTTCTTTGCCCATCTCAGAGGTTTTATACATTTTTGCTTTTCCTTGATAGAGTCCATACAATCCTAAGGGGTAGTTATTTTCGTGAAAAATCACACTCCCTTTTTTATAGTAATTGATATTTTTTGCGTCTGAAATTTTTTCGAGATGGCAGTTTTCTAAGTCAGAAAACAAACAAGCACCGCGTACTTGACATTCTTCGCAGCGAGGGGGTTTTAATGGAGAACTCATAGAAATTATGTAAATTTAGATTAGTGTATGTATTCTAAGCCTAAATTTACAGCAGGATTAGATAAATCGCAATTAAAACTTGAAAAAGTTTCATTCTTAATTCATTTTTTTTCAATTAAATTATATGTTTAAACGTTCAATGAAGCCTAAATCTACTTTTGTAGAGTTTTTTAGTTTCAAAACAACTAGCTCTTTCAACATATACTGCAAGACTATTTTTCTTAAAAGTAAACTACTTCCAGAACGAGGTTTGACTGATTAGCGGCTACCACACCACAACACATTTGCCAAAAAAGCGTTTCCGAAGTTATTATTTACCCTAAATTTATCCGCTCTTATGCAAAAATCATTTATTTTTCTTTCTTTTTTTCTCTCGGCATATCTTCCAGCTTTTACACAAAATTATCAACAGCTTGGCAAAACTTACCATCGCATCGAGCGGGATTATGATAATCAAAACAGTGTCTTGCGTGTACACTCGAGCGGTAAATATGGACTCATAGACCTGCAAGGTAACGAAATACTTACACCTCAGTATAGCCATATCAATTCTTTTCAAGGAGAATATGCTGTTGCTGAGTTAGATGAGAGGCAGTTCATTATTAATCAAAAAGGGGAAGTAGTATATACCAGCACAAAATTCAAGGAAATAGATACCTTTGGTCAGAATCTACTCCGGGTAAGGCAAGGCAGGAACTATGGTTTAATTACTTTTGAAGATAAAATTATCCTTCCCATTGAGTACAGATACGTTTCAAATGTAGGCGAAGGTTTTGTGATGGCAAGCAAAGACCAAGAAAACGCCGCTTTGTTCAATCTGCAAGGCACACCATTAACAGACTTTTTGTACCAACAAGCAGGCGAAGTGAGTGAAGGCTTGCTCAACGTGGCTACTGACTATGATAAATGGGGAGTAATCAATACTGAAGGCAAAGAAGTAATACCTATAAGTTATGACTACATCAGCTCCTTCAAAGACGGATTGGCTACTTTTAGCAAAGCGAATAAAAGTGGTTTTATAGATAAAACCGGCAAAGTAATCATAGAAGGAGAGTATGAATCAGTGTATGATTTTTCAGAAGATTATGCCTTTGCAAGAAATGAAAATTACTCCATTTTTATAGACCGAGAAGGCAAGCAAGCCCTTAAAGACAAATTTCATTTCTATGAAATTCCCTCTGAATTTGTAAATGGCTCGGCCATTGTGCAGCCTGCTAAAAAAAATGACTATTTGTTAGGGCTAATCGATAAAAAAGGCAAAATACTCTTAGATTTTAACTATGTCTGGATAGAAAGCCAGATAAATGGCTATTATGTAGGAACACATCAAGATGGCAAACGTACTGACATCATCACTGCCCAAGGCAAAATAGTGGCTTCATTTCAATTTTCTGATAATACTTCTTTGTCTAATGTGCGCTCAGTGGGGCAGAATGGTGAGCCAGTATTTATCTTGGCAACAGAGGAAGGCGAAAAGCTGATACAGCTCAAATAATGGATTACTAATACACTACAAAATAGCGTAAAATAAAATGTAAGTGTAGATTCATCTCATCTGGTGCAAGCCTCGAGGATTGCACCAGATTATCATACCTAAAAAGGCGGTTCATCAGTAGGGGGCAATGGATTGGTGTTAGGAGGCGGTGTAGTGTTGCTGCTAGGTCGTTCATTGATTTTGCTTGAGAGCGTAATCATTCCCTTGGGTGCATCACCTCCAAAGTTGAACCCATCATTTTCTAGGTTGGTGAACTTGGTAAACTCGCCAATAAATTTCAGTTTTACATCATCAAGAGAGCCGTTTCGGTGCTTGGCAATGATGACCTCTCCTACATCTTTGGTCGGGTTGCCTTCCATATCTTGCGTAATGCCATAGTACTCAGGGCGATAAAGGAACAGCACTATATCGGCATCTTGTTCTATGCTATTATGAAGAATAATGTCATTTGCTACAAAGTTATGAACCTCCGCTACTGTGGCATCATATACATCTTCCTCGCCAAGGGCTTTGATTTCTATAATCTCGTCCCAAAGTACCTCAGACTCCGCCAATTGATTAAGTACAGTAAAAGGGAGTACCTGCGCAATATGCTGCATTCGAGTACGTGAAATACCATGCTTATATAAATTACTGCCACTGTAGGAAGTCCCTAATTTGGCTGAGAACTCACGCCAGCCTATTCCTTGTTCATCTTTCAAAGGGCGAATAATTGCTTGCCAAGCTTCCTTTGGAATTACATCATAGTTAGGATTTCCCGATATTTTCTTCAAAGCCTCCAAGAGGACAGGGATAATCTTTCCTCGCTCACCAAAGCAGCCTATTTTTTCTAAAAACTGAATTTGATTGTCCGCCCCTTCTACTTTGAGATGGTACATATCACGGTATCCTTTGCTAGAAACTTGTGTTTTGATACTAGACAATATACCCAAACGCAATAAAAGGTGCTGCACTTGCGCACAAAGTTGATGGCTGCTAGAGGCATAATAAATGGCTGCACTGTCTTTTCTACCTTCAAGCATACTCCACGATATGTTCCCATCTGTTGCCCATAAGTGGCTCAAAAATAAAGCAACTCTCTCATTATCAGATTGAAACAAGGCTTTGGGGAGGATTTTATGATAAGAACGGACTCTTTCTAGCCTTAATTTACTATACCAATTTGTGATAGGATGTTTTACTCCATGAGTTAGGTGATAGGGACTTCGTAGATAAACATGCCACCAATTTTTTTGTTGAGTTACTGTACTCTCTATGGAGAATAATCTTTTTGATGTTTGCTTTACAATCTCTATATTTTCTTGGTCTGCACTTGTGTAGTGATAAGGTTGTTTTGGTAAAATACAGCCATCACCTATCAGATGTGCCAATAGAATAAGTTCATCTTCACTCATTGGATTGCTAGGATTGGTGATACTGATTTGGCGTGGCACAGCAATTCTATCTCCTAGCGCAAGTGCATCTAATCGTGTCCAGCCATTCAATTTTAGAAATGGGTGATTAGCACTTGCTTTGATCCTTCTCCCTGAGCGTGTAAGCAATTCAAAAACAGGTTTTTTGCCTGAGTAAAAGGCTTTTACAAGTTGATGTGGTTTTACCTTGAGTTGAGCATCAATGGCTGCACAAGTGAAGGGCTCGGCTGTTGGGCGTTCTGCTAATTCTTTGATAGGGATAAGTTCACCAGTTTCGTTATTTAGAATTAAGCTATCTCCCGTGATACAGCCCGATTCCCTCAAATCACTCAATTGTGGACGTTTATCACCGCCACGTGTTTCTACGGCACGGCTTAGTTGCGAGAGCGCAATCACAGGTATATTGAGTTCTTTGGCAATATTTTTCAAACTACGTGAGATGAGTGCAATTTCTTGTTCACGGTTGCCCTGCCCCCCTTTGCCTACATTGGCAGTCATTAGCTGAAGATAATCTACAATGATAAGCTGAATGTCGTGCTGTGCTTTGAGTCTTCGGCATTTGGCGCGCAGCTCTAGCACCGAAAGCCCAGGGGTATCATCTATAAAAATAGGTGCTTCTTTGATTTTGAGGGTTTTGTGGTAGAGTTGCGCCCATTCGTGTTCGGCAAGATTACCCCGCTTGATTTTATCACTTTTTAGCTCTGCCTCTGCCGAAATCAGACGATTGACCAACTGTAATTCAGACATTTCCAAGGAAAAAAACGCCACAGGGTGTCCAAAATCTACGGCAGCATTGCGCACTACAGAGAGCGAAAAAGCCGTATTGTGGGTTACGGTCATGTCTTCCAGTAGAAATCTATGGTTGCCATCAATCACAAAACCGTAGTATTCGTCTATTTTGTCATAGACTACCTCAATTCCAGTATGTTGCCAGCTCTGAGGGCTTTTCCAGCCACGTGCTTTCTTTCGTTCTATGCGTGCTGGGATTTTGTCTATGTCGCCATAGATGCGTACTCTGAATACCTCACACTCATAACCAATAGTTTTAATGGCAGCCATTTTTGAATGGAAAGAAGTACGAAAGCCCAGTGTATCAGCCAAAAACTTCACTTGTTGGGCGAGTGCTTGGTCTTTAAGTGTGATTTCATAGCCATTTGAATCGGGGGCGTAGTATCCATCTGAATCTAGCAAACCTGCCAACAATGCCAATCTTTTGTTTTCACTATTGGCAAGATAGTTTTGTGGAATGTGCTTATTGCCAAGGAGATTTAATTTTCTCAACTCACTTTGAAGTGCGCTTCCAGAAGAATTTTCCTTATTTTTTGTGATGGCATACATGGGGCTTATGCCAGTTGCCTGATATACTTTTAAACTCAGCGACTGCTCCTGAGCGTATTCTTCAAGATAATTGATTACTTCAGTATCTTGGGTGGCAATTCTCACATCACTTGTTATTCCATCGCCCAGCCATAAACCCAAAAAATAAGGGTCTATGCTGGTGTATTGCTCAGAAAAATCAACTGTTACTTTAAAACCCTTGTAGTTAGACTTGAATTTATCTGATTTTTCTAGGTATTCCTTCAAAGGAATATCTATCACCTCACCATGCTGGTATTTTCCTTCGTTTCTGCTTCTTTTAAGACTCAAGATATGACTTTCATTGACACGGTAGTCAATGCCTTTGTTTTGGCGTATCCAATACATTTTTTCAATACCTCTTGCTAGTGAGAGCACCAGGCGGGGCGTGCTGTCGTCGCCCATGAGCTGGTCGCCTACTTGTATATCCTCTACTTTTTTGAGTGAGCCATCATACATCAATACCTTTGTGCCTTTGCCTAGGCATTTCCCCATACCCGGTCTAGCTGCCAAGATAACAAGGTCAGATTTTTGCCAGCCTGCCGTGATGCGGTCTAGGGCAGTAAGCCCCGTAGGGATTCCCGTAAGGCCATCTTTAAGGTCTTTGCGCGATTCTATCTCTTTGATGGCTTGCTGCACCAGCGTATTCATCATTGAGAAGTTCTTGCGGATATTGGTTTCAGAGATTTGAAAGAGTTTTTGCTCGGCACTGTCAAGCAGTTCAAATACATCGGTGCTATCTTCAAAGGCTTCTTTTTGTATTTCGGAGGCGATGGCAATGAGTTCACGTTTGATTGCCTGCTCTGTGATGATGCGGGAGTGGTATTCAATATTAGCAGCTGAATTGACATTGGCAGTCAGGCGCATAATCTGAGAAGGTCCGCCCACCATTTCCAATTTTCCTTTTTTGCGGAGTTGCTGTGTAACGGTGAGCATATCTATCGGCTCTGATTCTGAGAACAGTTCAAAGATAGCTCTGTAGATTTCTTGATGTGCAGTTTTATAAAATGTTTCAGGGCGTAGCACATCTATCACCTGATTGAGTGCATTACTTTCAATCATCAATGCACCCAGTACAGATTCCTCCAACTCCATAACCTGAGGAGGAATTTTACCCAATTGATTTGACATTTGGTAGTTCGTATTGCTACGATTGCGTGCTAAATTATTCTTTGGTTCTGCCAATGCTTTAGGTGTTTAATTTTTGTGGTGATAGCAAAGTTATAAAAGCTTTCTAAAAATATGTTCAATATTTCAAGAAAAAATCTTAAAAAAGTCATAAAACATTCATAATGAGTTACTTATTTATTATTGAGTAACTTTGGTAAAACCACTAAAAAAACTAGTATTTTTTTTCATTTTCCGCTTGCTTTTTTCTAATATTTTGTTAAGAATGCCTAGGCCTCAGCCTGATTTACAAAATATACTACTAAAGTAAAACTTAGAAAAGTTCAATTTCTTATTTTTGCAAAAAATATTTGATATGATTGAACATTTCAGACTGCTCAAGTTGTTATAAGCTAAACATATCAACAAACCGAAATATGATGACTTACATAAATACATTTATCAACAGCTTTTGGGGTACTTTAGAGTGGACTTGGCGGCTGATTATTTTTCAAGAGCCTTGGTACGGCAACTATTTCTGGGGACTGATTTTGATTTCTCTGCTTGTTTGGGGTTTGGAGATGCTTTTTCCTTGGCGAAAAGAGCAAGCTATTTTTCGCAAAGATTTTTGGCTTGATGGATTCTATATGTTCTTCAACTTTTTTATTTTCTCCATTGCCATTGCAGGTGTCTATGCAGTGTTAGAAAAAATAATGGCTGATGCTGGTCTTAAAATGAGTGCTTTCTCCATCATAGACCTCAAGACCTTGCCACTCTGGGGGCAAATACTGATGTTTTTCTTGGTACTAGACCTCGTGCAATGGTTTACTCACGTATTACTACACCGCTACGAATTTCTTTGGCAGTTTCACAAAGTACATCACTCAGTAGAAGAAATGGGTTTTGCGGCACACTTGCGCTATCACTGGATGGAAAACATCTTATACAAACCACTCAAAGTTTTAGGAGTAATGTTGTTAGGCGGTTTTGAACCTGAAATGGCTTTTGCAGTGCATTTCTTTGCCATCACAATAGGGCATCTCAACCACGCCAACATAAAAATCACTTGGGGGCCTCTAAAATACGTACTCAACAGCCCTGTGATGCACCTCTACCACCACGCCAAGCACCTTCCCGAAGAATATCCACGAGGCGTAAATTTTGGCATCAGCCTAAGCGTATGGGATTATCTCTTCAAAACCAACTATATACCCGAAGCGAGCGGAAAGATAGCATTGGGCTTTGAGGAGGTAGAACAGTTTCCTAAGACCTTTTGGGGGCAGTTTTGGTATGGATTTAAGAAATAATTTTGGTTGTCTGACAATTTTTGTGCAAATCTGTAGCAGCGAACTCCCAGTTCGCTGTCATTTATGTTTTGAACAGTATTCAGCCTATCCTATGAAACACTATCACAAAAATTGTCAGAGAACTGGTTTTGTGGAGCGAGGTGGCTTAGTTCGTTTGCAAGTGGTAAATAATGTAAAACAAAGCACCTTAGAACCGATTATGAAAACTTCCATCAAAGAAGGTACATTGATGAATACAATATTTATCATAAAGTACCTGATTGGGGCTATGAACACAAGATGGTCAATCACGGTCAGGGCGAATATGTAAGAGATAAAGATGGAGATGGGTTTTGCGAAAAACATTGCAACACACAGGAAGGAAGCTGGTCTTTATTACGCAGTTGGTTAAGACCACACAGAGGGGTTAGCCAAGAAAAGCTACCTTTTTATATTGGTTTTTTCGAATAGATGCATAACCTCAGAAAGCGTGGAAAAAATACCCTACACCAAACTTTTGCACTACTGCTCACCAAAGACCAACGAACTTGTGAGCAGTGTTTATTGTTAATGCATGACTGGGTAAAAGCCTATTCTATTATCATTGTAATTTTATTTCTTTATCTTCAACTAATTTTTAACTTTTGAAGATTCGATAAAAGTACCTCTAACTTTTTTGTAAACAAGTCTTTTATTGCACACGTCTAATGCATAAGTTCCACCTCGTCTTACTTTTACCTTGTCAATAATTTTAATGTTTTCAACCGGACAGCCTTGTTCAATAGAAACTGTTTTAATAAGTTTTTTTTCTGTAATTTTTTTGTACACAGGGCCACAACTGGTTAAAAATGTTGTAATCAAAATGAGAATTAGTATTTTTTTCATAACGATTTTAGTTCTTGTGTTTATATTTGAATTAATTTATTTGGTCACGCTTGTATATTTTTAAAAAAATATTCAATAAAAATTGTGTAGAAAAGACAAGTTTACATTTATTTAACGTAGAAAACATCACCATCATTAGACAAATGTTTTTGCCTTTCAAAAGCTTTCATTTGATTAAGATACATCCTTTCTAATGTTTTATTATTGGGAGCAGGGGCTAAATGGTTTAATACTAAGACCTCTACATTTGCTTCCTTTGCTATTTCAGCCACTTCTTTTGGGCTTGTGTGATAATCTTGAATGTCGGTGATAATGTGTGCATTTCGGTCAAACCCCACTTCTTTATTTGCCTTAGCCAACATTTTCTGAAAGTTCATAAGCATTGCTTCATGAATCAACAAATTACAATCTTGTGCCATTTTTCGCAGTAAATCATTCTTTTTGGTATCACCGCTGATTACAACTTTTTTACCATTGTATTCAATTTTATATCCAACTGCTGGCTCAATAGGTTCATGGGTTACGTCAAATGCCGTAATCTTGATGCCATCTTTTTCATAAATTACTTTGTAGGAATCTTGCTTGACGATAAACTCATTGGCTATCCCATCTGCATAAGTTGTATCCATTACTTCAATTCCATGGTGTGCCAAGCGATATGAATTATCAATCTCGAGAAAGTCGTTCACCGAAGCTATCAACCGGTTTAGACCTTCGGGACCATAAATATTTAGGTCGTTGGCTCTGCCTCGCTGCCATGAGCGACTTATCATATTTGGTAAATCCATGTAATGATCTGAGTGATAATGTGTGAAGAATATGGCGTCTAATTTATCTAGGGGTAGTCTGAACTTTTCTGATTTTTGTACAGCACCAGCTCCCACATCAAACATAAAAAAATGACCGTTTACAAATACTGCTGTAGCTGTTTGTGCTCTATCACCAGGAAATGGGCTTCCTGTTCCAACTGTTACGACTGTTATACCTTCTTCATTTGCTGTGTACCGACTGTCGTTTGCATTTTTTGTAACTTGTTTTTTTATAGCGGAATAAGTCAGCTCATCTGATGAACAGCTACTGAGCAGTGAGATTGAACAAATCAAGAAAATCGTTTTAATTAAATTTTTCATTTTTTTGGTTTTTGATTCTTACTAACGTGGCTTTTGTTTACAATAATCAATAGGTTGCATTTATCATTGTTTATGCTAATCTATGATTGAAGTATTGCTTTGAAGCATCTTTGTTACGGTATTTTCGGTCGGATAATTTTACCCAAACCCGCGCTAATTCCAAAAGAAATGGTGGGATAATGAAAAGAAGAAAAGCTTTCGGCAGCAGAATTCTGAATCAGAGGATTAACAGAGCCATCCATTATATTTTGTGTGATAGGATTACCCGTTTCGACCTTTACACGTGGGAGTATGTTAAAGCTGTAACCCAACTCAAAGTGCAAGCCCAGATTGGGGTGTTTTTTGAAGTGGAATCTTTTGCCCAAAGAAAAGCCCATCTGTACAGGTGAGAATGTAGGATACACAGTGCTCTGTTCGTAAAAGTTTCTTAAATTCTCGTTACCCTCAAGCTGTTCTTGAATATCATTGCCAAAACCTTGAGTATCATTAGGGTCAAAATTCTCAACCAATTCTTCTAATGTACCTGAGAGACTAAATCTTTGAAATTGAAGGTTAAGACCTGCATAATAGCCTCTTTTAAGAAAAAAGTAATTTGAACCCAATTCAATTACAAGTCCATTGCGTAATCGGTCTTTAAAAAAGTCTTGACTTACATCCTGATTTTCATCTTGCCGAGCAAGATTTTCTAGAGCAACTAAGGTGTAAAATCGTGAAAACTGTCCGATACTTGCTCGCACTGAGATTTTAGCTTCTGTAACAAACTCAATATCAAGGGCGTGTTGTACTGGAAATTGAGTTTTTAATTTTAGCAGAACTGATGGAACGTATTTATTTTGCATGATTGCAAGCGTATCAAGTCTTTTTTGTTCTTCGACCCTTCGTTTGTGTTTGGCAATTTCCCATTCTCTCTCCTGAGCTTGGGCAGAAAATATCATCAAACAACAAGAAAGTACAAGTAAGCATTTTTGTTTCATAAGTAATTGGTTTTAGTGATATTGATTGGTGGAGGACTACACGATTTCTTCGTTAGCGAGTTCAATAGCATAATCACTTTTCAGAGCAAAATCATCATCTTAGATGCCTGAAATGATGATTTGCCTTCTTGTCTGTCTTTTGCCAAGTACTACCTCACACCATCAATATGGTCAAAAGTTGCTTTATTATGAGTGATTATCTCACACCATCTATATCAAATCTACTGAGGAAGTCCCAGGCTTCTCTACTGGCACTGATGTCGTAGTTGGTGCCAGGTTCACCAAACCAATGATGAGACCCACCTATTACTTGAAGATGCTTTACCTCAACGCCATTTGTGCCGCTTTGATACAGGTAGCTGACTACGTTGTTTTCATTATCGGGGTCGGTATCGGGTAAGTTAGTTGTAACTGCTGTTGTATTAGTTTGATTGAAATTAACCCAGAACTGAATGGTATTATCTACATTTTCGTATCGCACAAGTGGATCTTCGGTGCCATGCATCTGAATAATAGCGATAGGTCTTGTGGCATTGCAATCTTCTATTTGACCAGCCAACATATAGCCTTTCACAGCAGCTGCTGCAGCCACACGATTATTAAGCTGACAAGCGAGTTGTAAAGCCATAAAAGCTCCATTAGAAGACCCTGCTACATACATCCTTTTGGTATCTATGTTGTACTCATTGATGATTTCGTCCATAAGTGCATTGATAAAACCCACATCATCTGCGCCGTTAGATGAACTAGCCTGATTCCAAATTCTATTTCTGCCTTCTGGTGTTACAAGGATGAAGTTTTCTGTATCTGCTATTTCATTGAATTGGCTCAGTTCATATTGGCTCTCTTTTGTGCCACCAGCACCGTGCAAACTGAAAAGAAGTGGAACGGCCTCATTTCCAGTATAACTTTCTGGTACGTAGAGGAGGTATTCACGCTCGATTTCGTCAAAAGTGAGGGTTTTATCTAGCAGGTTATTTTCGGTACTCTCAACAACTGTAATTGTAATGATTGCTGTAGCATATCTTTCTTCATCAGCTACCTGAACAGATAAAGCATACGAACTGGTTACATCAAAGTCTAATGTGCCAGCAAGGGTAAGTTCACCTGATGTACTGTTGATTGAAAAAACGCCACCTAGGTTTCCTCCAGTTATGCTAAAAGTGAGAGGGTCTCCGTCTGCATCGGAGGCTACTACCATTCCAAGGGAAGTTCCTGTGCTAGCGTTTTCCACAATGGTAAATGTTTGGTCGGAAATGGAAGGAACTGTGTTTGCTATAACATTTTCATCATCGTCAGAACAGCCGAACAGGAAAATGAACATTCCAAATAATGCTACGATTTTAATTATTGATTTAATCATTTTATTAAGAATTGGTAAAATTGTTAAGTTTATAGAATAATTTAGCAGAAAGCCCACCAATTGATAGAACAGGATTGGCATTTATGCTTTGATAGGTTTTCACAATCTCTGGCTCGTAAAAAACATCAAAAAACAGAATCTCATCTCACTATGATTTGTAATTATAATTATTTATATGGTTTGGACTTGCTGTAAACCAGTTAATTTAGAAGGGACAAGTCAAACCGACTACCTTATGCCTTCTCTAACTCTAAGGGGAAGAGAAAAGATTGAGAAGAGCAGTTTGACTTGTACCCAATTCATATGTTGAGCCTCTAATTATTTAACCCTTGTCATGGTCAGTGTTTTTGACCTAGGTCCTGCGGAAACCTTCATCTCAAGGGTATTATTTCCAGTTTCCTTCAATGTCGCATCTAAGAGCCTATTTTTTCGAGCCGCATAGAACTTTCCTTTCCATACATCTCCTTGCTTCTTAAAATCCTTGAGAACTACTTTACCGATAACTTCTTTGATGTCAGAATCTACCACAGTTCCATTGTAGGCATCACCGCTTTTTACAATTTCTATTTGGGTATTATCTTCTGATAATTTCCAGTTACCAAGAATGTCATTACTTTCCTGAATAGGCTGTAGGAAAGACACTGAAAGTAAGATAAGCATTAATGTTTTCATGATAAATACATTTTATTATTTGAAATTTGATAAATGAACTATTAGTACAAAGTTAGCAAAAGCAAAATCAATTGTAATTAACAAAAGATAAGAAATGGGTTTGGACTATTTTTATTACTTTTTCAATTTTTTAAATTAATATATTGATGATTAACTAGGAAATGGATAATTAATAATTGATAATGATTAATTAAATAAAATGCTGATAGTCAAGTGTTTAGTAATTTAAAAATGACACTTTATTTAATCATCATCACTAGGCTGCATATTTTTATCCAAGCTCGAGACAATTACAACATTGATTTGTCCGAAGATAGCTGACACGAAGTCGTTGAGGAGTAAATAAGAAATATTATGCCTAAATCAGTTGCTAAGTTTCTGCTAACTGGCGAAGAATTCGCTCAGAGCGAACCTTCTTCTAGTTAGTAATTACCTTAAAAAACTTCACCCGTAACTCGGCAATTTTGGTGCTACCATCTTCTTCTGACGGCTCTTCTAGTACGAGTTCTTGCTCTTTTCCGAGTAACAACACGATTAGTGCGAACCACTACCGCCCGAGGACGGAAATAGGGAGGATAATAACCAAATCGATAAGGTGATACCCAAATTCGATAAGAAGGAGCCCAAAACCAAGACACCACTGCTGGAACTCGCCTGAAAGCTGGTACGATTACATAATTTTTACCGTAAATTGCATCATCACCAACTACTTTCACATCTACTTCATTGTTTTTATCTTTGACTACTACCAAAGAAGCTACATTTTTAAACGTATCCTCAGTTACTGCGGCTTGAACATAGACTATACGCTTATCCCCCTCCTCTTTTTCTACTACTCTCAAATAATCTACTTCACCATCTCCGTTAAGATCGAGATTCGATATCGCACTTTCAGGGTCGTTGAGACGTTTTTCAAAATCTTCAACATTTGAAGACTCTCCAAAAATATCTGCTACCACCTGCAGGCTCAAATTTTCTTCTGCCTCAGTGATTTCTTCCTCACTTAGGGTATTTTCCTTACTCATTTTGATTTCTTGTGAAAGGACAGAAAAGCTAAATAACATTCCGAATAACAACAAAAAGTTTCTCATACAAATAATATTTAAGTTAAATTAATATAAAACAAAGGATACTAAACTATTTATAACATTGGCCATAAATTCATTTTTCAAGAATTAATCTTTTACTTTTTTAGGTGGAATCAGTGAGATGCCTACTTGAAAAAAAGCACCATTTTCAACATTGAACTGTTCATTTTCAAATGTGTCTCCTTGAAGTTCTAACCTGCGAGCCACTACCAAGCCTCCAGAAGCCTCTAACTGAATAATTTTTCCAATTCGATATTTTAAAGTTGGCCCAACCACCACCCGTGTGTACCCGAGGGTAGATACCATCTCCAATTCATTATCATCATTAATACGGTTAAAATTATAGTTGTAACGCGAGCCATCTACGGCCATTTGCATTCCTACAATCAACCTTCCATAAAACCAATCATACGTAATCTGTTTAGGTAAAATGACTTTCAATTCACTTCGGGGTTGGGTAAAAATTAACTGAAGGGCAGGTAAAAATCTGGGAATGCCAAATCGGGAAGTAAACACCATGCCACCTCCAAACGAGAAACGTTTTGATTTTTTCTTGATAAATTGTATTGCCCCGCTAAAAAGAAAATCATCGCCTTCTAAATCTGTGTTGAAAGCAGAAGATAAAGAAGGATTTGCCATCAACAAAAACTGCCAGTTGTTGGCCATTTGGTGTAAGATTGTCAGTTGGTAACCAATAAAATGTAATTTTTGCCGGGCACCAGTAATTAAATCAAAGTCATCTTCAGAAGAAGGCATCACTAATTTATATTGTAAGCCATTGACTAATAACGTTTTATCATTTTTCAATTTCTTCGGAAGGTTCAGAAAGAAATTGTATTCGCTTAATT
>CAYZQI010000097.1:0-18551 GCA_964480455.1 uncultured Cytophagaceae bacterium | reverse complement strand
TTAAAATAATGTTTAAATCTTTTTTGCAAAATTGATTATTAGCGAAACGTGAGTAGGGGTAAAGCTATGGAATTAATAGGTACTATTCAAATTCAATTTTTTAATCTACCCACCTTTTCTCGGGAGTGAGAAGCCCGTTTTCCTCAGAAGTGCTAGTTTTTTTGGATTATTTGCAATATGTTTCGAAATGAGTGAGGGAAACTCTGATAACTTGCTGGTAATCAGTTTTCAATAGGAGAATTGATTTATTCCGAAATGGTACAATTAAAAGTACCTCCGAAGTGGTATAGGCAAACCTATACTCAAGTTTCAATTCCGAAATGGTACAATTAAAAGTTTAACCCTGACGGCACACCACATCTTTTTGATGGGTTTCAATTCCAAAATGGTACAATTAAAAGACGGTTGGGCTGCGAATGTTACACTGCTATCCAAGAATTTCAATTCCAAAATGGTACAATTAAAAGTAAGGATAGTGTAAGCGAACGCATAGGACACGAATATTTCAATTCCAAAATGGTACAATTAAAAGTTATTGTGGTAATAAGGCGTACTATCATTTTGAAGAATTTCAATTCCAAAATGGTACAATTAAAAGGGTACCGCACTTGCGCTGTATGGTGGTTTGATGTTTTATTTCAATTCCAAAATGGTACAATTAAAAGTTGAAAGAATTTGGCATACGTGCCAGCAAAGAAGGATTTCAATTCCAAAATGGTACAATTAAAAAGATTTGGCCTGTCAAGGTCTTAGAGATGGCAGCCATATTTCAATTCCAAAATGGTACAATTAAAAGATTAAATCCATTTTCTTGCTGATACCGCTTAATGAGATTTCAATTCCAAAATGGTACAATTAAAAGTGCGATCCTGATAGCAGGCTACAGGTATTTTACACAATTTCAATTCCGAAATGGTACAATTAAAAGACGACAAGTCAAATTATGGCATCTCTGAGTATGACTGTTTCAATTCCGAAATGGTACAATTAAAAGACTTGTTGCTTTTGCTGATGCCGCTGATGCTCGCAAGTTTCAATTCCGAAATGGTACAATTAAAAGTTAATTCAATTCAAAGACAGTATCAAAACCATCTTGTTTCAATTCCGAAATGGTACAATTAAAAGACCCAACGAAACGATTTGTTTAACTATTTTAACTTGGTTTCAATTCCGAAATGGTACAATTAAAAGATATTGCGCTTTCCCTTTGCATTTACTAAGTTGCCATGTTTCAATTCCGAAATGGTACAATTAAAAGTTGTGGAAAAAGCCCTCAAATGCTATGGGATAGCTAGTTTCAATTCCGAAATGGTACAATTAAAAGCAGCCACCTCGCCCATCAAATTGCGCGGCGCAGGCATGTTTCAATTCCGAAATGGTACAATTAAAAGACAGGAGGATAGAACTCCACAAGGAAGGGAAAGTCATGTTTCAATTCCGAAATGGTACAATTAAAAGACGCTATCAAAAACAAGTGTATGCCATCATCAAAGCCGTTTCAATTCCGAAATGGTACAATTAAAAGGGGCTTATATTCTACCTTAGACAAATCTACTTGGATGTTTCAATTCCGAAATGGTACAATTAAAAGGATAACCAAGGCTATCAAACAATGATTGATTACCGTAGTTTCAATTCCGAAATGGTACAATTAAAAGTGCATCACTACAAGCAGCACAAACCTTTCTTAGCTTGTTTCAATTCCGAAATGGTACAATTAAAAGGAGTAAAATAATGACAGATAAGCAAAAACAAATGATGTTTCAATTCCGAAATGGTACAATTAAAAGCTTATCTCAATGGTGAAAGATACTATTTCATTGAGTGTTTCAATTCCGAAATGGTACAATTAAAAGCCTTGAGAAACAAGATGTATTTGTGGCCAATGCTGTGTTTCAATTCCGAAATGGTACAATTAAAAGTGCGGTTTTGGTGCGCTCGGGGCTAATGTGTTTTAAGTTTCAATTCCGAAATGGTACAATTAAAAGTGGATTTGCAGCCATAGACCCAAGTCTCAAGTTTAAGTTTCAATTCCGAAATGGTACAATTAAAAGTGGGTGGCAATTCTTTCCAGTCCTTTATATCCCTGCAGTTTCAATTCCGAAATGGTACAATTAAAAGATCGGTCATGAAAAAGGATATGTCCGTTTTTATGGCGTTTCAATTCCGAAATGGTACAATTAAAAGGCTGCCACTGATTACCCTATTGGGGTGGTAACGGTGTTTCAATTCCGAAATGGTACAATTAAAAGCGCTCAATACCGATTGAATACAAGGCAGAAATAAAGTTTCAATTCCGAAATGGTACAATTAAAAGACAGTTGAGCGTTCTATGCCCCTGTCTTGAAAGTAAGTTTCAATTCCGAAATGGTACAATTAAAAGGTTTTTTAAGCCAAAAATCATTCAATCTTTTCTCTAGTTTCAATTCCGAAATGGTACAATTAAAAGAAGCTCTAATGCCTCAGCCCTTAGCTTTTCTGATGTGTTTCAATTCCAAAATGGTACAATTAAAAGCATCATCAGAGGTCATAAACTGCGAGCCGTTATCGAGTTTCAATTCCAAAATGGTACAATTAAAAGTCACATTTTTAACTCTACATCTTCACAATGTTACTAGTTTCAATTCCAAAATGGTACAATTAAAAGTGTATCGCTGAATCGTTTTATTTTTGAAGCTACCTCGTTTCAATTCCAAAATGGTACAATTAAAAGTACACGTTCTCCTCCAACTGCACCTAATCCTAATGAGTTTCAATTCCAAAATGGTACAATTAAAAGTTGGTACATCATTCTTAGTTTTTGATGCAAAGCTAGTTTCAATTCCAAAATGGTACAATTAAAAGCTAATGATTTGGTAGATATGGCAATCAGTTTGCAAATGTTTCAATTCCAAAATGGTACAATTAAAAGTGGCTTTGATGTGAGCAATGAAGAACTTGTTAAGGCGGTTTCAATTCCAAAATGGTACAATTAAAAGAAAATGTGAATAAATACCCCATTCAACATCACCAGCTTTCAATTCCAAAATGGTACAATTAAAAGCATTTCAAGATACGCTGACGTTCGTAAGGGTTTATTTCTTTCAATTCCAAAATGGTACAATTAAAAGGAGTACGCCAAAGTGGCTCGTAGCATCTTAAAGAACAATCTTTCAATTCCAAAATGGTACAATTAAAAGCCCCTCAACACTTGCTGGAGTACTATTTTGATACATCTTTCAATTCCAAAATGGTACAATTAAAAGTGCCATTCCAGTACAGCATTGAAACACAAAAATATCTTTCAATTCCAAAATGGTACAATTAAAAGTCGTTAATATTTATACAAATATGTGCTATTAAATTGAATAAAGCAAGGTTTTTATTAAAAAAAAATGAGCAAAAGTCGTCTATCTCCAGTAATACGATTTACCCCCACCTACGACAACTGCTGAAAATCAGTTACTTAGCAGTAAAAATCGATTTTTTCTTCAAAAATTTGCCCTCAAAAAAATGTCCAAAATAAGTTAGACGACCTCGCCTTCCCAAAAATGACTCTAAGGGCTTTTTTTGTGGGTTCTCAACTTAGCCAACGCACCAGCCAAATGCCCAATACTACTGCCAAAATACCCAGCAGACAAGTTCCTAAAAAATATAAAAAAAACACAGTGTAGTCGCCTGATTTCAATAAACTTTGGTTTTCAAAAGCGAAACTCGAGAAGGTGGTAAAACCTCCACAAAAACCTGTGGCAAACAACAAATACCAATAAGAATTGAGTTGCTGCTGTCTGCCGAGCCAAGCCACCACCACGCCTATCACAAAACAGCCCAAGAGATTTGCCAGAAAAGTACCCACAGGAAAACTGCCCCACTTGAGGTAAGTTTTGGCAAAAAGCCCCAGTCCGAATCTGCACATACTTCCCAGTCCTCCTCCTAGAAAAACCACCAAAAAAGCCATGCTGTCCTTTATCATACTACCGCACTTAGCTTTGCTCTCCAAACCACGCCGCATACATAGGGTAGGCATTGGCAATGCGTTCTATCTCCGATTGTGTAAACTCATTGGTATTTTTGAGAAATTTCGCAGGATTGCCAGCCCAAATCTGCCCCGACTCTATTACGGTGTTTTGCAGCACCACAGCACCCGCCCCTATGATAGCCCCTTGCTTTACCAAGACACCGTCCATCACAATAGCACCCATACCTATCAACACATTGTCTTCAATGGTGCAGCCATGCACTATGGCATTGTGGGCTATAGAAACTTGGTTGCCTATGCGTGTTTCGTTGCGCTGATAAGTGGCATGAATCACTGCCCCATCTTGCACATTCACCTTGTCGCCCATAGTAATCGCACTCACATCACCCCGCACCACTGCATTGAACCAAATACTGCACTGATTGCCCATTTTTACCTGCCCCACAAGGGTAGCATTTTCAGCAATAAAACAACCCTCGCCCCACTCAGGGCTAAAGCCCCTCACCGATTTTATCAAAGCCATATTTCTATTTGATTTATTAAATGATTGCCCCAAAATAGTCATTTTTTGCCAAGATAAAAATTGAAGGACTGAAGAGTTGAAGGACTGAAGAATTGAAGGGTTGAAGGGTTGAAGGGTTGAAAATATCAGTTCCTCAGTCTATCAGTTCCTCAGTCTATCAGTTCCTCAGCCCATCAGTTCCTCAGTCTATCAGTTCTTCAGTCTATCAGTTCCTCAGTCTATCAGTTCCTCAGTCTATCAGTTCCTCAGCCCATCAGTTCCTCAGTCTATCAGTTCCTCAGCCCATCAGTTCCTCAGTCCATCAGTTCCTCAGCCCATCAGTTCCTCAGCCCATCAGTTCCTCAGTCTATCAGTTCCTCAGCCCACTAGCTTTTCCTCACCCACCAAAAAGCAGGTACAGTAAAGAGGCAAAGCCCAAAGAATAGTACTGAGTTGATAAGATTACTACAAAGAAATCCTAGCAAAAAGCCCAAAGAACTCAACAGCATGAGCCAAGAAATGTATGGATAGCCAAAGGCTTTGTGTGGGCGTGGGGCATTGGGTTGGGTATTTCTAAGCTGAATGACAGAGGCAAACAGCGACATGGTTACCAGAATTTCTATCAATGATGAAAAAGCAAACAACTGCTCAAAAGAACCTACATAAATCAGCAACAAGCCAAGCACCGCCGTAAAAAGTAAGACCACCGTAGGCGTACCTTTTCTATTGACTTTCAGCCCCTTGGTACTAAAAAATCCTTCTCGGCTTAGGCCATACAAAATGCGTGGGGCAATCATCAAGTAAGCATTCAAGATACTGAGCAAAGAAAGTAAGGCGATAAGCGTAATCAGGGTAGCCCCCCACTCGCCCAGCACTACGGCAGCTACTTGGGCAAGGGCAAGTTTAGAATTTTGCAAATCTTCCACAGGCAAGACATACAGCACCGCAAAATTTATCAATAAGTACATCACCAATACCAGCACTGCACCACCATAGAGCGCACGAGGAATGTGCTGACTAGGGCGTGTGGCTTCTTCGGCAAAAAAAACAGGGGCTGCAAAGCCATTATAAGTACCACTTACGAGCTGAAAAGCCACAAAAAAACTTATCCAGAAACCTCCCTCTAGAGGCTGTAGGGGCTTACTCTCGGCGAGGTGTGTGGCGGGGTGTGCAAAACAAAAAACAATTAAAATTAGCAATGCCAATACTTTCAGAAAACTGGTGATTTGCTGCGCTAGGCTGCCATTGCGCACGCCTGTAAGGTGAAAAAGCGTAAACAGCACCAATACAAGCATAGAAATAGCCGTTTGGTAGGGAACAAGAGCGGGCAAAAGCATTACGAGGTATTCGCCTATGACAATAGAAAAAAAAGCGGGTGCGATGGTGTTAGATAAAAAAGAAAGCCAACCCACTGCAAAGCCTGCATAGCCTCCGAAAGCTGCCTGTGCATACACAAAAGCACCGCCCGTTTTGGGTACCATTGTGGCAAGTTCTGCCAAAGAACCAATTGCCAAGAGTACATATACACCTCCCAAAGCCCAGACTGCCATAATGAGTGCGGGCGATTGCAGTGCAACGGCTACAGTGCCGGGGGTTCGCAAAATGCCTACGCCTATCACGCTCCCCACCATCACCGCCAAACCAAAACCCAGCCCCAGCGTTTTTTGGAGGGAAGAAAGGGTATCTTTGTGTGTGCTGCTTTCCATAATTTTTTTGTGCCTAGTCAAGTTTACTGAAGCCACTGAAAAACCAACAGACTTGATAAATAAGCCAATCCAGTCATGTACAAGAATTGTAGGAATACCCATTTCCAACCTTTGGTTTCTCTATACACTACGGCAAGCGTACTCATACATTGCATTGCAAAAGCATAGTAAATCATCAATGACAAGCCTACTGCAAAGCTAAACCGTGGCTTGCCCGTAACGGGGTCTTTCTCTCTTTTGAGTTTTTCTTTGATGGTGGCTGTATCTGCTTCCTCAGCACCTATGCTGTAGATGGTAGAAATAGTACCCACAAACACCTCTCGGGCAGCAAAAGAGGTAATCAGGGCAATGCCTATCTTCCAGTCGTAGCCCAGCGGTGCAATGAGTGGCTCGAGTGCTTTGCCAAAATGCCCCGCATAAGAGGCTTCCAGTTGGTAAGTAGCCAGTACTTCTTCATAGTTTTTGCTGCTGTCTTGTTGGATAGCTTGTACTGCCTTTTGCGTAGCGGCTTGCATTGCCTCCGAAGGGCCATAAGATGCCAATACCCACAGAATAATAGAAATTGCAATGATGACCTTGCCTGCCTCGGTTACAAATACACTAACCTTTTCACGCACTAGAAAGCCTACATTGCTCCATTTAGGATATTTGTAGCTAGGCAGTTCCATAATCAAAAAGCTACGCTCGGGTGTTTTTAAGATGAGCTTCATCAGCAAGGCAGAGAGCAAAGCCGCTACAAAACCCAAGAGATACATACCCATCAGCACCAAGCCTTGTAGGGTAAAAATACCTAAAACGCTCTCTTCAGGAATCACCAGCGCAATCAAGATGGTATAAACAGGCAAGCGTGCCGAGCAGCTCACGAGTGGCGTTACAAAAATAGTGATGAGCCGCTCTTTGTAGTTGTCTATGTTTCGGGTAGCTAGAATGGCTGGAATGGCACAAGCCACCCCCGAAATAAGCGGCACGACACTCTTGCCATTCAGCCCAAAGGGGCGCATGAGTTTGTCCATAATATAGACTACCCTTGCCATATAGCCCGATTCTTCTAAAATGGCAATAAAGAAAAACAAAATAGCAATCTGCGGAATGAATATCACCACACCCCCTACCCCTGCTATGATGCCATTGGCAAGCAAGTCAGTCAGTACGCCTTTGGGCAGCGTAGTCTGTACCCAAGTCTGCAAGGCACTAAAACCCGCGTCAATCCAATCCATAGGATAAGTAGCTATCACAAAAATAGCCTGAAAGATAAGGAATAGCACTCCAAAAAATATTAAAAAGCCGCCTACCTTGTGGGTAAGCCAAGCATCTACTTTTTCATTGAATTGCAGTGTTTTTTTTGCCTCGCTAGGCGATTGTATAGTAGTTTTTTGTAGAATATCCTCAATGATTTCGTAGCGTGCCAATGTTTCACGCGATTGCCACTGCACTGAGTCAAATGTACTACTGCTGAGTAGCTGCTTTTGGGCTGTGTTGAGGTGTGGTAGCTTATGATGATGATGCAGCAATTGCCACGCTTGATAATAGTTGTCGAGTTGCAACTCGTTTTTAGTAGTTTCAAGCAGTGAAGGTTCAAAAAAATGAGGATTCACAAAATAGCTGGGTGAGTCAGGAACAGGCACGAGGTCGGTCTGGAGTACCACAATTTTACGTTTCAGTGCCTCTATGTTAGTGCCTTTGCGTGCATTGATGGCTACTATGGGCGTATCCAATGCTTTTTCTAATGCTTCGAGGTCTATTTGTAAGCCTTTCTCTTGGGCTTGGTCTATCTGATTGAGTACTAGCAAAGTAGGCAAGCCTAAATCTTTGATTTGTGTAAAAAGCAAAAGATTTCTTTTGAGGTTACTGGCATCAGCCACCACCAGCACAAGGTCAGGATAATCTTCATTGCTTTTATCTAGCAAAGTTGCCAATACAATGCGCTCATCTAAAGACTTTGGGTAGAGGCTATAAGTGCCGGGCAGGTCTATAAGGGTGAGGGTATGCTGTTTGTCTAGCTTGCAAGTACCCACTTTTTTATCTACCGTAACACCTGGGAAGTTTCCTACTTTCTGATGTAAGCCAGTCAGGCGGTTAAAAAGTGTGGATTTACCTGCATTAGGATTTCCTACCAATGCAATCTTCATTAATTCTTCTCTCAAAGTTTTTTTTATGCTCTCAATAATACAGTAGATGCCTCTTTGAGACGCAAAGATAAGTGATAGCCCTCTATTTCGATACAGATGGGGTCGCCTAGGGGGGCTTTTCCACATAGCATCACTTCTGTATTAGGCAAGCAGCCCATCTCAAGTAATTTTAAAGACATGAGAGCATCTGTAAAAGAAACTACCACACCTTTTTCTCCTTTTTTCAAATCTGCAAGACTTTTCATAAGACATTGAATTAGCTTATTCTTATTTAGATTAATTTCAAATTGATTTGCAAGTTACTACAAATAATTAAAATGCTGTTCATTTTGTTTTAGAAATTTGAGGGGTCAGGAGCTTGAGGAATTGAGGGGCTGATGTGGAGGGTGTTTCACCAAAATCTGCAGGTTTTTAAAATAGCTCTCTCACTAGATTTTGGTGTAATATCAAGGTTAAGGAAAATGTAAAAAATAACCTGCGACACTTCGCTTTGTAAAATATTGGCAGTCAGTTACTTGACTTGACTAGCAACTGACAACTAATAATTCAAATTCACAATGACTTAGTTACTGCATCAAGCCTATAAGCACAAGGACAAAATCCACTACAGACCCTAATTCTCTCCATGCAATAAAAAAGCTGTAAACTCCTATGTTTTGAGTCCTTGTTGTCTTTTTTAATAGAAGTATTTTCAGCCGTTTTTGGTATAACATCTATCCCATTTGAGATACCCACTTTAGGTGTAAAATCCTGAAGTAATAAAAAAAGGATAAGTATGCTTGTTTTCTTGATATAACAATTATCCAAATTTAATGCCTCAAATAATCAATATGACCGCTAAATTTTATTTTTTTTATCACTTTGAAAAGTTTAAAATACAAATGATATTCTAATAATCTAAATTTATTGCATTTTATGACAATAAACATTACTATCTGTTCTTAACTTTCAGAAACTATTGAAAGAGAAAACTCAAAAAAAGAATAATATACTTAATAATAATCTAAAATAAAAATATAATTTTGTCAAGTAAATTTATTATCTTTAATATGCACGGTAGTCATATTGTTAGTGTATTCATTCATCATTGGTAGTAAAGCAAACGAAGTTGTGTTTTTTACTTCTCTGCAAAATCAAAGTAGAAAGTTTCTTGACTTGAATATTGGTTGCTAAATTACTGGTTATGAAGTGTTTAGATTAGTCGGGATTGTGAGTCCCGACTAAAAGGATAAACTATTCCTTGATAAATTTATGCCTGTAGGTATCTTCGGTAGTTTTTACTTCTAAGATATAAAGCCCACGTGGAAGATTTTGGAGATTCATCTCTATCTTCTCATTTTTTGCTGCTGATGATAGCACTACTTCACCACGAGCAGAAAATACTCTGACACTTTGTACAGGATCTCCTGCCCTTATGTGCAGCCAATCTATAACAGGGTTGGGGTACACAGAGATACCCTCTAACACAGGCTCTTCGGCAGCACCCGCAAAAGTACTCACAGGAGAACTGAGGGCTGTGATACTCTGCCCACTAATGCCACTTGGGCTGAGGTCGGTAGCTGTGATAGTAACTGCATCAATGTAGATTTGGTCGGCATTAGCACTGGCATCACATTGAAAGCGAAACTGTGCATTTGTTGGGAAGTTATAGTTGCTTCGGTTCAAGGTAACAGTAGCCCTGTAAAAAGTACCATTGTTGAAACTGGTTTCGCTTGCATAGGTTGCTACGGTCTGCCAGTTGGAGCCATTGAAGTAACGCACAAAGAAATCTTCTCCATTTTCCATACTGTTGGCATAGAAAAAGAACTCTATATCGATTTGGTCATAAGCACTCACATTATATACTGGAGAGGTCATTGCCGAAGCTGTGCCTGAATTATCGCGTAGTCGTATGGAGTAGCTGCCTTCATAAGAGAAACTACCTGAGTAGCGGGCACAATCTCCACCACCATCAGCCCAACCGTCAAAGCCTGTCTCAAAGAAATGAGCCAAGAGCGTGGTAGGCCCGCTGCTACCGCTACCTCCTATGCAGAAGTTTTTGGTTTCTGTACTAGCAAAACTGCCTCCCGAAGCCAAGGTATTTCCTCCTGAAGTGAGCGCATAAGAGCCATTGCCGTAAGCGCAGCAAATGCCGTCTCCATAGCTATCGTTGATTACAAAATCATAACAGCCATCTACAAGGCAAAAGGTTTCAGTGATAGTAGTTCCTGCACTTGAATAACCTCCTCCCGAAGCAACTGTAGTACCTGCAGCATTGCGAAGACTCCAGCTTGTTTCTGAGGGGTAGTTATCTAACACTAGGGTAAGGGTTACTTCTGTATCATTGCAAGTAGTGCCTCCACCACCGCCACTGCTTCCACCGCCACCGCTTCCACCACTAGCGGCTTGTACTGCCCCAAAAGCATTGACGCGCCCGTGTCCGTAAGTATTGTCGCGCCCAGCAGTGCCCATGTCAATTGCTGTAGTATAAAGAATGTTCTCTACCTCACTCACAGTGAGGTTAGGGTTTACAGAAAGTACCAATGCAGCTACTCCACTTACCACAGGGCAAGCAGCAGAAGTACCTCCAAAAGTATTGGTATAATTTCCGCTTGAATAGCCTACACTGCCCATACGGTCAATAGTACGTACACCAGCACCACTCAAGAATCCTTGAGAACTCACATCATTAGAAGGCGCAGTAATGTCTAATGCAGTACCTTCATTGCTATAATCCGACACAATACCATCATTTCCAAAAGCACCTACGGCTACTACTGTAGAGAGGTTGGCAGGGTAATCCACACAAGTTTTATAGCCATTGCCTGAGGCAAAAATAATCACGCAGCCTTTGCCGCCTCGCCCATTGGTACGTGCATCTGCAATGGCATTGGTGAGATTTGTAGCATTAAAAGTACAGCTAGTGTAGCCCCACGAGTTGCTAATTACATCTGCCCCTATATTTTTAGACCAAGTAAAAGCGTTGGCTAAGTCTTGGGTAGTTTCGCCTCCTGCAAAAATATTTACAGAACGTAAATTCACTTGCGGTGCTAATCCTCTCACACCTACTGTATTGTGTGAAGCAGCAATGATACCCGCACAAGCTTGCCCGTGTGCGCCATTTGATAGGGGCAATCCTGTGGCGTTGTTGACTGGAGTATAGCCTCCTAGCACACGACTTCCGCCACTTCCATTCACAAGGTCTTCGTGGGCTTCTACTCCATCATCCATTACTACTACGGTGATAGAAGAGGAGCCTGTGGTAATTGCCCAAGCCTCTGGTGCATTACAGTCTGCATCATTTGCACCAGCAAAACCATCAAGCGTTTGCCCTGTATTGTTCATCTGAAATTGTTGTGGGTAGAGTGGGTCGTTGTTATAACTAATAGGAGCATAAAAATCAGGATGACTCCATTTTACAAGGTTACTTTCTTGCAAAGCATTGGCTAGGGGTAGTACCAAATGTATATCTTCTACTTTGAGTACCATTGTGTTGTAATCCATACGTACAAAAGTAGCTCCATAATTCAATAAGATAGGCTCAATTTCGCGGAGGCCTAGTCCTTCTTTGATTTCTAGTACTACTTGCTCGGTGGGATAAATCTTGAATCCATCTTCAAGTGCAATTCCAAAGTGGCTTCCCTTGATTTGTGCTGCACCTAAGCCAAACTTTGTCTGTACTGATGTCATAGACTTACTTTGCTCAGTTTTAAAATGTAGCACAGCTCTACCTTTATTTTCATGAATCTCAACTTTTTGCCACTCGGGATGCGCTTTTGCGGCAAAATATTGGGAGGGAGATACTCCAGGCTGCATCTGTATTACGAGGCTACTGTAATCGGGTGTTACGTTGATTTTTTGACCATCAGCCCAATAATAGTTTGATTGGCTTAGGGCTGTGTTAGCCAAAGAAAGACAAAAGATAAATGTAAAAAGAAGTTGAGTTGTTCTCATAGGTGTACTTTGTTTAAATTAATATTATGTTAATGAGGCAACAAATTACAATAAATATTTAATATCAAAGAAAACAAATATGTTAAAATAAAAAATTTTTTTTTGAGCTATAAAACACTTATTCATTAAGTAATCAAACTGTTTTGTATTCATAAAATATTATTTGGATTTGATAGGTAACAGATAGATTGAAGAGAGAAAAAACAAAATTAAATGTAAGTACAGCGTGAGTTACCTAAAACACTCTAGAAAATAGACTCACGCAAGCTTTTTTGAAAAATTTCGTGCTACGCTCAGCATTTCATTGTTTCTGCACACAAACTTACCCAAAACTACTCTTGGTAATGAGGGTAATGGCTGTTATTTTTAAACCTCAAAAGGCTTGACTTGCTCTAAGTCCGTGCATAAAACTCAGCTCAAAAACACTGATGTGTTACATAATTTGCTTACTGCTGGAGCTATTGCATTTTGTTTGTGTTTAATTATGGGAGAGGATAAGCAACTTTTTAGTAGTGTATTAACTAAAATCGCAAGAGAAATAGAATAAAAAGCTACTCTTTATCCAATTTAAGAAAATTTATACTAAGCTATTGCATAGAAAAAAGTATTTGCTTTCAAAATCAATTATCCAAAGCTTTAAACATATATTTTGTGTGCGGTTTCAAAATCAGAGACTACCAATCCAATAACTCAATAATCAATCTCTTACTAATTCTTTTGAGATTTGGTTTATTGATAGATTTTTTTTAATTTCATTGCAAATTAATCTAACTCATCTTATGAAAAAGTTACCTGTTTTTTTGAAAAATTTTACTTTGGTATTAATACTTGTTTTTAGCACCCAAATACAAGAGCTTCAAAGTCAAGAGTTGGTTCGCTTCCGCGCGCATCAACGCTCCGAGGGTCTCAACAAAGCCCTTATTTCGCCCAAAGGCGATTTTATCCTTACAGCAGGCAAAGACAGCACTGCCCAAATCTGGAACCTAAAAGGAGAAAAACTCCATACTTTTTACCATGACAAACCCAATGTATCTGCCATTGCCATCTCAGCCGATGCAAAACTAATTGCCACAGGAGGGCAGGATAAAATGGTAAGGCTCTGGCAAGTGAGCAACAAAAAATTAAACTACACACTCCCACAAGATGAAAACATCAAAGACCTTACATTTAGCAAAGATGGCAAATACCTTGTAGTGGCAGAGCAAAAAAATAGACTTAGAATCTATGAAGCCAACACGGGCAAACTATACAAAGAACTCCCCCTAAGAGCCAATTGGGCAAACAAAATTGCCATTAGTCCACAAAGCGACCGCGTCATAGGGGCGTGGGGCTATGGCTTAAATTATTACCAGTTTCCAGACGGCAAAAAAATAGAGGTTTTTGATGATTTAGCGTTTGAAAAAGACGCAATACAACCCAAAAAAAACAATGCTGCACTCTTCTCTCCCGATGGAAAAACTTTGCTCACTTGGTACAGTGGCAATTTTAACATCAACGAAGCACAGCCTATCCATAGCTGGAATAGCCAAACTGCGCAACATCTCAAAACGTATGAAGGCATTTCTGCCAATTATGAAATAGTTTATACACCCGATGGCAAGTACCTACTCATAGGAGGCGACCACTGGCAAGACAAAGATTTTACAAAAAATACGGGTACAATTCATCTTATCAAGGCAGAAACAGGGCAAGCACTCGCCCAAATTAAAGCACATAAGCTAGGCATTACCTCTATGGCGTTCAGTGATGATGGCAAATACTTCATCACAGCAGGAGGTGATAACCGTGAAGTAATACTCTGGGACGCAGAAAAGCTATTGGCTACCCGAAACATAAGCCAAACCACACCCAATACCAACAAAGCCAAAGACACAAAACCCCAAATCACAAGCACCGAAAGCATAGATTTAGATGATATTGACCTCTCTACACCTGACACAAAATACTATGCACTCATCATTAGCATCAATGACTATGAAGACAAGAAAATCAAAAAATTGGAAGAACCTGAAAAAGATGCCAAACGCTTCAAAAATACCCTAGAGGCTTATTACAGCTTTGATGCCGAACACAGCACGCACCTCGCCAACCCTACACGCGCCCAAATCATCACTGAATTGGATAAACTCAGCCGAAAAGTTACTGAAAGTGATAATCTACTCATTTTTTACGCGGGGCATGGCTACTGGGACGAAGACCTACAGCAAGGCTATTGGCTACCTGCTGATGCACAATCGGACTACAGGGCGAATTGGCTTGCCAATAGTGAACTAGGAAACTACATCAGAGGTATTAAAAGCAAGCATACGCTACTGATTACTGATGCTTGCTTCAGTGGTAGTATCTTTGAGAATACTCGCAATGCTTTTGACAATGCCCCCCAGCATATCCAAAACCTCTACGCTCGCAGTAGCCGCAAGGCAATGACCAGTGGTATGAAAGAAGAAGTACCTGACAAAAGTATATTTTTACAGTACCTCATCAAAGGATTGGAAGAAAATGAAAAAAAATACCTCACCGCAGGAGAGCTTTTTAACTTCATCATAGAACCTGTGTTGAGCAACACCAGCAATGCCCCACAGTTTGGAGTTATTAGAAATACCAAACACGAAGGAGGAGATTTTATATTTATCAAAAAATAGAATTTGTGCGTAAATGCAAAAACATAGCTTTGAAACCCTTGCAATCTTAAAATAATTTGGCAATTTGGCAGAAAAAAGCCAATGAAACGAAGATACCTACACTTTTATCTGTTTTTGCTTGGATTTGTATGCTTTGTGCATACCACAAAAGCGCAAAATGAGCCTACACCTGTGGTAAAAGGGCTGATAGCCCCTAAAGCCATGGTAGTGAGCGCACACCCCGAAGCCAGCAGAATAGGCAAAGAAATTTTAGCGCAAGGGGGCAATGCCTTTGATGCCACCGTAGCCGTAGAGTTTGTCTTGGCGGTGTGCTTCCCCATAGCTGGCAACATAGGGGGAGGAGGCTTACTGGTCTATAGAAAAAATGATGGAGAAATAGGTGCGCTGGATTACCGCGAAAAAGCTCCGCTCAAGGCCCACAGAGATATGTATCTCGACCAAGCAGGCAATCCACAAGCATCACTCAGTACTTTAGGACACCTTGCGGCAGGCATACCCGGCACGGTAGAAGGAATGGTACGGCTGCACAAACAATTTGGCAGCTTACCTTTCAAGACCGTCATTCAGCCTGCTATAGATTTGGCTGAAAAAGGATTTGTACTGCACGAGCAAGATGCCAATATGCTCAATTACTCTCAAGAAATCTTCAAAAAAACCAACCCTCACGCCATAGCATTTGTAAGAGATACACCTTGGAAAGCAGGTGATGTACTCCAGCAACCCGAGTTAGCACAGACCCTCACCCGCATCAGAGAGGAAGGCAGGGCAGGCTTTTATGCAGGGAAAACCGCCGAACTTATTCTCAAAGAAATGAACAGAGGCAAGGGCCTCTTCACCCAAGCCGACTTAGACCAATACCAAGCAAAATGGCGCAGACCCGTAGTAGCACAGTACCGTAACCACCAGATTATCAGTATGTCGCCTCCCTCGAGTGGCGGGATATTGCTGCTGCAGATGCTAGAAATGCTAGAAACTTATAACCTCAAAAAACTAGGTTTGCATAGCCCTGAAATGATACAACTTATCACCGAGGTAGAAAGGCGTGCCTATGCCGACAGGGCTAAATATTTGGGAGATGCAGACTTTTATCCTGTGCCAATAGAGAATCTACTGGATAAAAACTACCTCAAAAAACGCATGGAAGATTTCTCTTTTCAGAAAGCCAGTAAATCCGAACAGATTTCGGCAGGTGCTTGGGCAGGTACACAAAGCGAAGAAACAACACACTATTCCATTGTAGATACTGAGGGCAATGCCGTGGCTGCTACCACTACACTCAATGGAGCTTTTGGCTCAAAGGTAGTTGTAAAAGGCGCAGGTTTTTTACTCAACAACGAAATGGACGATTTCAGCATCAAGCCTGGTGTGCCTAATTCGTATGGGCTAATAGGCGGAGAGGCAAATGCCATACAGCCAGGCAAACGTATGCTTAGTTCTATGACCCCTACCATTGTGGCAAAAGACGGCAAACTTAAAATGGTACTTGGCACGCCCGGAGGTTCTACCATTATTACCTCAGTATTGCAAAATATTTTAAATGTAATTGATTTTGAAATGGGTATGCAGGAAGCAGTGGGTACGCCTCGCTTCCACCACCAATGGCTACCTGATGTGATTTTTGTAGAGGAAGAAGGCTTTTCAGCCGAAACACTCAAAGCACTAGAACAAAAAGGCTATTCTATCCAAAAACGAGGGGGAATAGGGTATGTAGATGGTATTTTGCGATTGCCTGATGGCAAGTTGGAAGGAGGTGCAGACCCCCGTGGCTTGGATACCTCTTCGGGCTTTTAGATTTTTGCTTGACAACATTTTATTGCAAGAGAGGTCTGTTTTGGCAGACCTTTCTTAAAATACTGCTTGTCAAATACTTAAAACTATGATTTCATCACTAACTCCAGAGGTGCGTCAAGCCAAGCAGGGCGTGTGATTTTGATATGGTTTGCTTTTAGCTCATTCAAAATAGAATACAAGCCAAAATAAGTACGGTTGATGTAGAGCGAATGACGTGAGCCGCGTGCCTCTTTAGAGTTGCGTATTTCGGGCATATTGGCTAATTTTTCGCCAAAATCGTAGATTTCTTTGAAGTACTCATCATCACTAAAATCAAACACATCACTTCTGAAAGGACGTGAGAGCAAGCCAATCATTTTTTTGAACAATCCTACAAAAAACTCAACTTCTTTGGGGCTGTCATTCTCATTGAGGTATTCCATCTTATGAAAATTCTCAAGCATAAGTTCTTTGTTCTCGAGCAGGCCTGGATTAATCACCATAAAGAAATCTTTGTAAAAATCTTCAGGAATTTCTTTGATACAGCCAAAATCAATGATGCCCAATGTACCATCTTCGCGCATCAAGAAATTACCAGGGTGAGGGTCGGCGTGTACAGCTTTGAGCGTATGCATTTGGTAGTCATAAAAATCCCACATTGCCTGCCCTATTTGATTTCTGACTTCTTGCGAAGGGTTGGTGAGCGTAAACTCTTTCAAGTGCATACCTTCTAGCCAGTCCATGGTCAGGATTTTTTTAGAAGAAAGCTCAGGATAGTAAGTAGAGAAAACCAAGTTGGGAATATGGGCGCAAGCCTGAGAGATTTCTTGCGAACGCCTCAACTCTAATTCATAATCTGTTTCTTCTACCAGCTTTGATTCTACTTCTGCAAGGTACTTATCTATGTCTTTGTCGGGCAAGCCCAAAATAATACTAGCAAAAGGCTTTACCATCTTCAAATCTGAGCCGATGCTATCGGCTACACCTGGATATTGGATTTTGACAGCCAGTTTTTTACCGTTTTTCTCAGCACTATGCACTTGACCTATTGAGGCTGCATTGACGGCTTCTTTGCTAAAATTGTCATACAATTCGCTGGGCGACTTTCCAAAATACTTCTTGAACGTCTTGGCTACCAAAGGTCCTGAAAGGGGGGGCGCACTGTACTGCGACATCGTAAAGCGATTAACATACGCTTTTGGGAGCATATTTTTATCCATGCTCATCATTTGTGCTACTTTGAGTGCACTGCCTTTGAGGTTGCTGAGGGCATCATAGATGTCGCGGGCATTGTCTTCGTGGAGTTCGTCTCGGCTTACATCTTTGTTAAAGGCTTTTTTGGTGTAGTGCTTGATGTAATTGCCACCTACTTTTACGCCTGTGGTTACAAAACGGGTGGCACGTTGGATTTTACTGGTAGGAATATTCTTTTGAGATTTCATATTTTTTAAAAAAAGTACTTGGCTTTTGATGATTATGTTGCATGCTTTTAACTTGATATGCCTTGAAATGTTCTATCAAATCACATCTGATTCAAAAACCTCCAATTTAAGTGCTTTGTTTTGGGTAAATTGCTAATCCCTACCGCCCAACCTTTAGTTCATATCTTCAAAATTTGAATAGTAGGGGGTTTGTGTGATTTGAACCACAAGATTGGATGAAGCCCCCCTGACTCCCACACCTTCGGCGAGAAGCGGATGCTGTTGTAAATTTCTAGCACAAGGACGCTATCGTCCCCCCTCTGGTATTAGCGTCTTGACCCACAACCGCAACTGCTTTGAGCATCTCGCTCAGAGCAAACTTTATGAATCACTTAAATTAAAATACAAAATAAAATTCTGAGATAAACGCAAATAAATATCCCAAACCACGGTTCTATGATGCAAAAACCTTTGGTCGGAGGGAGACCCG
>CAYZQI010000096.1:0-18665 GCA_964480455.1 uncultured Cytophagaceae bacterium | reverse complement strand
ACCATGCTCTTTTTGATACTGAGCAGCCCACTAGCCCAAGCACAAGAAGTGCCTGGCAATTGTGCCTCTTGCTTTGACGGCATAGACAACAACGGCAACGGACTCATAGACGCAGCCGACCCCGCTTGCCAAAACTTGGTAGTAGATTGCCCCGGCTTTAATATTCCTAGCCTTTGTAGCCCTACTGGGGGAACGAGGGCGGACATCATCAGCACACAGACAAGGTTCAGAAATGCTGGTGGTTCTGCCGTTACCTTTACAATTCCTGGCAATGCAACAAGGGCGATTGTGTATATTTCATCGCACAATGGTACTACTATTTTTGGAGCTACTGATATAAGAACCCTTGCAGATGAGGATTTTATTACAGTCAATGCTGTTCTTGATTTCCAAAACAACACTTCTGCAGGGCAGATCAACTATGCAAGTGATACAGATCCTGCTGCTGGTAGCCCGGGCATGACTTTATTTGGCTGGCAAGATGTAGCATTCGGAAGTTTGGTTTCCACGGGTGCATTGTCAGGGCAGGACGTAACACCCCTCTTGGATAATATAAATTTTTCAAGGAGCGGCAATACCCTGACCATTACCGAAAGCAACACAGACATTCGTTCTTCTTACCATGTAGAGTTTACTTCTGCACTTACAAGTTCTCTCGCAAGCAATGGCTTTGAGGGCAGATTTCTGGCAAGGGGAACGGCAGCCGCCAATAAAAACCTAAGCATCCCTATCCCAGCCAATACTAGCATCGTGGCAGTATCTATGAAAGGCACAAACGGCGTAACTAATAATAATTCATCTGGCGGCACAGAAGAAGGTTTTTCCATAGGGAGAATGTTATTTGATACAGATGCAAACCAAAAAAATGGCTACCTGACCGTAGTAAATGGAGGAGATTTAACATTCCGCTCTACTTATATAGTCAGTGATAGACCCGTAGCAGAAGATGCTAACCTGATTACAGTTGCCACAGGGGACTTTGCCAGTAAAAGTACTACTGCAGGAGGGATTGGTCTATATAATCCCAAAATGTATATCTCAGGGGGAAATCTTATCATAGAAAGAGATAATGATTATGCCAGAGATTATGAAGATACCTATGTGATAGAATTTTTCCGAAGGATACCCGAGCCGATGAGTGCAGAATTCTTAGATACTAGGACATTATTTGTAGCTAAAGGCGTAAATATCAACACAACTGCAAGTGATAGAACATTTGATATCCCAGCAGGAACTAATTTCATTTACTTCAGGCAAGCAGCTAATTCGCCCAATAGTAATCCTACACCCGGAGGACCACACAACGAAAATGCCCAAGCTGCTTATGCAGTCATTGACTTACAAACTGAGAGAGCTAATGGCTACTATTGGCAGCAAGTTGGGTTTAGTAGCCCAGGTAGTCTTCCTTCTTCAACTGGTAGAAGAGATGATAATTTTGTGTTTAGGGGATTGCCTATTGATGGGTCAAATCCGAAAACCCATGTTAATACAGTGGGTAAGCAATTTGGTTCAGATTATAATATTTTCTTCACTCTTTCTGCTGATAAAACTAAATTGACAGTTAGTAATACTGTTTTAGATGGTGTTAAAACATTCCACCAAATCTTGATGACGGCTGATTTCTACGGCTCACGCCCCGACCTCGCCATAGACCCAGACGAAGTAAACTTCAGCTCCGTGGACTGTGCGGATATAGAAGTAACCCTGCAGGTATGTAACCCAGGGGCTGGCAACAGCCCACAAGGTATGCCTGTTTCTTTTTATGTAGGAAACCCTACCACTGATGCTACCGCCAGAAGAGTACATACGGGTAACTTCGGTGCTGCCGTACCAATAGGGGGCTGTGCAAGCTTTACTTTCTCCTTCCCAATGGGAGCGTATTCTAACCTCAATGACATAGACCTCTACATGGTGGTCAATGATGATGGTTCGTTTGCACCTACCCTCAACACAGACATTGGTACTCCTTTTCTCTTGACGGATTTACCTACACAAAACTCAGATTTCAGAGAGTGCGACTATGCCAACAACCTTGTCAGCAGACGAATACAAGTGAGTAACTGCCAAGTAGCTTTGCCTGATTTTAATATTACTTTGATTAATACACCCACCAGCGGAAATGTACTAACCAATGATAGTGGAAGTGGGCTTAGTGTTACGGCAGCCAATGGAATTGCCTTCACAACAAATACCACATTTGCTACTGCCAATGGTTCAGTAACTTTAAATGATGATGGGACTTATATTTACACACCCAATGCAGGTTTTGTAGGGGTAGATACTTTTGAATATACAGCCCTCAACAGTGCAGATTTTTCTAGTTCTACCACAGTAACCATCACCGTCTATCAGGCAAACCCCGGCAATAACCCACCCGTAGCCAACAATGATGTGATTGATGTATTTGCCAATCAAACCGCTACGGGCAGTCTGATATTAAATGACTTTGACCCTGATGAAGACCCACTAGGAAATGTAAGCATTGTGGGTGATGTACCTGTAGGCTTGGTCGTCAATCCTGATGGCACTTATACCTATACCCCTCCTAGCAATTTTGTAGGGATTTTGAGCTTTGTCTATCAAGTATGCGACAATGCCGATCCAGCTGCTTGCAGACAAGCAACAGCAGTAATTAATGTCTATCCGACTACAGCAGCCGACCCAGACCCGCCCTATGCTCAAGATGATGCCAACAACGGCATACAAGGCACTATCATTAGCGGTAATGCACTCCTGAATGATTTTGACCCCAATACGCCTGCACAGACTTTGGCTGTAACTGCAGTAGCTACACCTACCAATGTATTTGCTTCTGATGGCATTACGGTAGTAGGAACTTATACTATTAATGCTGCGGGGGTGTATCAGTTTATACCTGCCAACCCTGCCTTTGTAGGTACAACCTCTTTTACCTACCAAGTCTGCAACAGCCCAGGAGGTCTGTGTGATGTAGCTACAGTGTATCTGGTAGTGCAGCCTGCTGCGCCTTTTGCCATTGATGATATTAATACCGTCTTGGCTGGGCAAACTGTAGCGGGCAATGTACTGACCAACGACCAAAACGGCGTGGTTTTACCTGTGAGTTCGGTCATTGTAGGGGCTACTACTACGGCTGTTCCTACTTCGGGTACGGTAAGTTTCACAACTACCAATGGTGGCACCGTAGAAATAGATGCCAATGGTAATTATACCTATACGCCTAGTGCAGCCGCAACTTTGGCAGGTGAAGATAGCTTTACCTATGAAATCTGTACGCCTACACCGCCTACTCCAGCAGTATGTAGCCAAGCTACAGTGTATATCAAAGTAGTAAAGAATGAACCTTTTAACCAAGCACCCATAGCCCACAACGACATTGCCCAAACCATAGGCAGCACACCCGTAACGAGCAATGTGCTAGGCAATGACTCAGACCCAGATGGCAACCCACTTACCGTAAAAGCGCAAAGCATCAGCAATACCAATGGTACTTTTGTGCTAGGTACAAATGGTGTATTTACCTTTACACCTGCTGCGGGCATTACGGGTACATTTGTGTATCCTTACGAGGTTTGTGACAATGCCACACCTATACGTGCTTGTAGTACTGCCGAGATTACGGTGATTGTCTATCCTGCACCCAATCCTTTGGCAGCCCCTACAAGTTATCCTCCTTTTGCTCAAGATGATGCTCAGATTGGTTTAATCAATGTCAATATCGCAGGCAATGTACTAGGAAATGACACCAGCCCTGTGGGAGGTACATTGACGGTTACAGAAATCAATGGAAGTGCTGCTGGAATTGGTAACTCGGTTGATTTGGGAGCAACCATAGGCTCAGTAACACTGAACGCAGACGGTACTTTTGATTTTGTGCCTGCCACTGATTTTGTGGGTACGGTAAGCTTTACTTACAGAGTTTGCAATGATTCACCTACCAATGCTTTTTGTGATGTGGCTACTGTATATCTTAGTTCTATTCCTAGTGGTACAATAGTCGCCAGCAACGACATCAACAACATCTTGCAAAATACCACTGCCATAGGTAGTGTAGCAACGAATGACGACACCAACGGAACACTTACTTACACAGGTACTAACACGATTGCAGGAGTAGGTTCATTTACAATCAATGCCACCACAGGTGAATATACTTTTGTGCCTGAGGCAGGCTTTACGGGTACAGCTACTTTCCCTTACACGGTTTGTAACCAATTTGGTGTGTGTGCTACCGCAGAGGTAAGCATCAATGTCTTTGCCCCACAGAATGGCAACAATCCGCCTTTGGTGCATGATGACATTTTGGAAACATATCAAAATATCACTGCCACAGGCAATGTGCTAAGCAATGACAATGAGCTAGATTTTGGTCAGACTTTGACGGTTACGGCAATCAATGGAACACCTCTGGTCAGTGGTACACTTACACTCGGCATCACAGGTGGCACAGTTACCCTAAATGAAGATGGTACTTATGATTTTGTGCCAGCTACTGGTTTTGAAGGCACTACAAGTTTTGAATACACCGCTTGCGACAATGCCACGCCAACACCTGCTTGTGAAACGGCTACGGTCAATATCACAGTATATCCCGCTTCGGCACTTGCCAATGACCCACCTTTTGCACAAGATGATGCACAGACAGGGGGAATCAATACGGTACTAGCAGGCAATGTATTAACCAATGACTTTGACCCGAATGACCCCACACAAGCCTTGACAGTAACTCAGGTAGATGGGGCGGCCTTTACAGTAGGTACGCCAGTAGCGATTACGAATGGTACGATTACGATTATTGATGCGACTACTGGGGAGTACATTTTCACGCCAAGCGCAAATTTCACGGGTACTACCAGTTTCACCTACCAAGTGTGCAATATTACGCCACTTTGTGATACAGCTACAGTTTATCTTACCGTACACCCAGTAGCCCCTGCTTTGAGTGCAGACATCAACAATACCTTGATGAATACCCCCGTAGCGGGCAACTTGCTCACCAATGACAGCGACCCGAATGGCGGCACTTTGGTTGGCAATATGAATACCACGCCTATCAATGGCCCGAGCAATGGCACTATCCAAATCAATACAGATGGCACTTATATCTACACGCCTAACTTTGGATTTGAGGGAACAGACGAAGTAACTTACGAAGTCTGCAATGCGGCAGGACTTTGTGAAAGGACTACGCTCACGATTACCGTACAGCAGCAATTGCCGCAGTTACCTGTAGCACAAAATAATCGCCCCGTAGCCAACAATGACGTGGGGCAGACTTTGGCTGACGTAAATTTGAATGGCAATGTATTAGCAAATGACTTTGATAGAGATTTTGGGCAATCGCTTACCGTCAATACAACGCCAGTTACCAATGTAAGCAATGGTTCATTGACCTTAAATGCCAATGGCACTTATACTTACATTCCTAATGCGGGTTTTGTAGGTACTGATAGCTTTGAATATGAAGTATGTGATGATGATGCCACTACGCCTTTATGCGCTACTGCCACTGTATTTATCACAGTTTATCCCAATAGCAATGCACTCAATAATTTGCCTTTTGCGCAAGATGATGCGGCTTTTGTTTATCAAAGCATGACAGGACCTGCCGCCCCAGCAAGCGGCAATGCCCTTGCCAATGATTTTGACCCTGATGGAGGAACGCTCACAGTAGTAGCCGTAGCAAGCCCTGCTGATGTTTTGGCTGCTGATGGAGTTACGGTGATTGGTACTTATACAATTAATGCTACTGGCAACTACGTCTTTACGCCCGCAGTAGGCTATACGGGGCCAGCCAATTTTACTTATCAGGTCTGCAATGACTCACCTAGCAACACAAGATGTGATGTAGCTACGGTTTATATCACTGTACAAGCCGCAAGTCCGCTGCCTCCTTTGGCTAGAAATGACTTGGCAAATACACTTTTGAACACAGAAGTATCAGGTACAACAGGTTTCAATGATTTGGATTTATTTGGCTTGCGTACCATAGTGGCTACTCCTGCATTGACCGTAAACCCAAGCCACGGCTCAGTAGTATTCAATGCTGATGGCACTTATACTTATACGCCCAACAATGGTTTTTCTGGTGAAGATGAGTTTACATATCAGATTTGCAACAGTGCGGGCTTGTGTAATGTAGCTACTGTAAAAATCAATGTGATAGAACCCGCAGCAAGTGGCAATACTCCCCCCACAGTCCAAGATGATTATGCTGAAACTATCCAAGGAAATACTGTGAATGGAAATCTTTTAAGCAATGATTTTGATTATGATGGAGATGCACTCATCATCACAGAGATTAGCATTGGAGGTGTACCTACTGCCATTCCTAGCGGTGGCAATTCTGGCTCAATTGCTTTTGCAGATGGCACATTGGTGGTCAACTCTGATGGTACTTTCACGCTCATTAACCCTAGCACAGCAGATACATTTACTTTTGACTATACAGTTTGTGATGATGGCACACCTCAAGAATGTCGCACTGCCACTTCAACGATTACGGTTTACCCTACAGGCTCACCCAATCTACCATTTACACAGAATGATGCCCTTGCCACTTCTAATGGAAATGCCGTAGTGAGCAATGTAATCAACAATGACTCAAACCTAGGGACAATTCTCTCGCTCACCGTCATCACACCGCCAAGCAATGGTACTTTGGTAGGTCCAGACATCAATGGAGCTTTTACTTACACACCTGATGCAGGTTATGAAGGGCCTGATTTCTTTGTCTATGAGGTTTGCAATGCCAATGGCTGTTCTCAGGCAATGGTATCTCTCACCAACTTTGATGCGGCAAGTCCGCTGCCCATTTCTTTACTGAGCTTTACGGCTTCTCTTCTTGAAGAAGGCAAAGTACAATTGGATTGGGCTACTGTCAGTGAGCAAGACAATGCTTTGTTTGAGGTTTATCGCTCGGCTGATGCACAAACTTGGACGCAGATAGGCAGCAAAGAGGGGGCAGGAAATAGCCTTACGCGCCTTGACTATAGCTTAATAGATTCTTCGCCTTTGGCTGGTCTGAATTACTACCGTTTGAAGCAAATAGACTTTGATGGTACATTTACTTATTCGCAAATAGTGGCAATTGAGACAGCACAAATCCAATGGAATGTATATCCGAACCCTACTGCTCGCTTTGTAAACATTGACTTAGGCAAAGTAGAAGGCAAGGTAAGTGTGCAACTCTTTGATGGCAAAGGAAATCTCTTGAAAACTGTTCACTTGGAGGCTCGCCCTCAAGAAATCATACAATTAGATATTGAAGAACTTAGTATTGCAGCATACTACCTACAAATCAATGCTGGAAATAATGTATTGAAGCGTGTGCTTATCAAGCACTAATCAGTGCATTATCATTGACAATACTATTCAAAAAACCTTCCTCAGATTGGGGAAGGTTTTTTTATGAATGATTAAAATGGATGTTTATCGCTTGTAAGCAAAGCCTATTAAAGAAAATGTAAATAATAACCTCGATTATTTCAACTCATAAGTTGCTGATAATGAAAACTTTAAAAAAAATCACATTTCACAACTCATAATTTACACTTTCCTAAAAACTCTCTCTTTGGGGGTTGGGGGGCTTATTAGGCTTCTTGAACAAGCATTACTACGCACTTTCTTCATCTTGCTCAAAGAGTATTTTCACTAGGTCATCATAGTCTAATACCTCGCTGAAGAGTGCATCTACATAATAAGTAACCAATACTTTGAGGTAGCTAGGTCTTTCGTCTATTTGTACATATTCCAGAAGGATATTGCCATAGAGTTGGTTACACAGCTTATTTTGCATGGCTTCTAAGCGGATAGAAGGCTTCAGATAATACTTCTCTTTGGTTTCTACGTAATCTTTTTTTTCTGTAATCCTTCTTTCTGCAATTTGCAATTGATAGTTAAGGGTTTTGATTTTATCTTTCCAATAATCTAACAAAAATTGAAAAGCCTCTTTACCAAATACGGGGTCGTAGGTAATGGCAAAGCCATTGGCACCTCCCGAGCGAAGCAGGTGTACCTGAGTGGCTGAGTTGATATTTATTTTCTTGAAGTGATAGGCTTTTTGGATAGGTTCAATCAGTTTTTGGATACTTTTGTTTGCTATCCAATCTTGATAGTCTTGCAGATAAGAGGTATTTCTCTTGATGGTTTCGCGTACTTCTATGGGAGGGTTATTGCCATTTTCGGTATTGGGAAATATTTTTTGGTAGATTTGGTTAAAAAAGTTCATTTGTTTTATTTTTGTAGGCTCTGTTCTTGCATGTAACTCAAAAATAGATGAACTAGTTAATAGAAAACCCAAAGCGCAGCTATATACAGCAAAAGCTGCACAGAGATACACTTTGGGTACTAAGTATAGTGTTACTGATTGATGCCTATTTATCTAACAACTCATAGCGCATATTAATCCCCTTTTCTACGGCAGGAACGCCCTCTTTGAGCCAGCGTGGGGCAGGTGCAAACTTTAAATAATAATCAAAAAACTGCATCATACGGCGCGATAAGTCCTTGCGGTTTTGGCGGAAGCGCAGGTTATGGTCTTCTCCATTGTAAGTGAGCATCCATACAGGCTTATTGAGGCGGCGCATAGCCACAAACATTTCAATTCCTTGGTACCAAGGCACTGCCCCATCGGCATCATTGTGCATCATTAGCAGCGGAGTTTCTATTTTATCGGCACTAAATAAGGGTGAGTTTTCCATATAAAGCAATGGGTCTTCCCAGAGTGTTTTTCCGATTCGGCTTTGTGTATGCTCATATTGAAACATACGGCTGATGCCTGTACCCCATCTAATGCCTCCGTAGGCACTTGTCATATTGGAAACAGGCGCACCTGCCATTGCTGCGGCAAATAGATTGGTACGTGTAATGAGGAAAGCAGTCTGATAGCCTCCCCAGCTTTGCCCTTGTAGCCCAAGTTTGTCTCTGTCCACATAAGGCTCTTTGAGTAAATTTGTAACGCCCGAAACGATGGCATCATAAGCACTCTGCCCAGGGTAGCCTATTTTATAAGGAATATCTGGAATGAAGACCAAGTAGCCATTGCTTACACACTCACTTGCTCTGATGGTAGAGGGGCTGGGCGTAGGAGCTACATAGCCGTGCAGGCGGTCGCTAGAGCGTTCATAGAAATAAGTAATCATAGGATACTTCTTACCTGGGTCAAAATTTTCGGGTTTGTAGAGCAGTCCTTCTAATTCATCACCATTCATGGCTGTCCATTTTACCAGTTCTACGGTTCCCCAGAAGTAGTTTGCTTGTTGTGGGTTGGCATCACTCAATCTGTTGATTTTGGTAAAAGCAATGTCGGCATAATAAAGGTCAGGACACTCTTGAAAATTCTCACGTGTAAAAATAAAGCGGTTAGCATCTTTGGCTTTGAGCGGATAAGAGAACCTATAATCATCAAAGAGCAGTTTGCGTGGCACGGCAGCTTTTGCTAGGTTTGTACTAAAATAACCAGTTGCGCGGGTTTCTTCATCAAAAGTATAAAGTATGGAAGGTTCTTTGCTACTGATGTATTCCACTTCGGGGTCAAGACTGATATAGCGGTAGCGGATTTTGTTTTCACGACCGTTTTGTGTAATACGCACAGGTTTTTCTTTCATTTCGGGCTGGAATTTCCAGATGTCGTAGCGGTCATAAATCAAGAAATACGTATCATTTTCTAACCAACCTGCTGCACCATAGCTATTAGGGTAGTTGGGCGAGTCGTGAAACTCGTCATAGAATCTATTATTTACTTTTGCAGTAAGGTTAATGGTTTGGGCAGTGCGGAGCGAGTGTGCATACCAAGCAGTATCTTGTACGGCATACCAATAGAGGTACTGCCCTGCGGGCGAGATTTGGATATTTGCACGTATTTTTTCTTTAAGTTGCTGTCTGCGTCCATCTTTAAAATTGATATAATAGACATCTTGGTAGCTGGGGTAGCCCTCCCAAGAGCGTTCGCGCTGATAATTTACATCAGAGATACCAATGGCAAAGTCTGCATTACCTTCTTGCACTGTCAAGATGCGTGGTATTTCGGGGGTGGCAAGTTGTATGATTTTGCGTGTTTTAGGATAAGCTACTGCCGTGAAAGCCGCTCTTTTGTCACGCGAGAGTTCTACATTCTGTTGGCTTTGAAGGCGTTGGTCTTGCCAATGCCATACATCAACACTTACGATTTCTTCGGGCAGTAGTGTAGTATCTTTTACAATGGGTTTGGGCATTGTACCAAAATAAAGTTTAGAGCCATCTTTGGCGAAGTTAAGCCTGCCATATTCGCTCACTTGCCAGTCTTTGGGCAGCCCAGCAGTACCTTTTTCGGCGAGTTTGGTAGCAGATTTCTGCTTATCAGCCCAGTAGTAGAGGTCGTGGTAGCGGATAAGTGCTTTTTCGTTGGCTTTGAGTGTATCAGTATCAGAAAGGAAAGCCAGTTGGTTTCCTGCCTCGTCCCAAGTAAGGCTTTTGTGCTTGCCGGGCTGGTTGAGTACGTGGGTAAGCGACTTGGCTTGAATATCATAGACATATACGCCAGCCAAGAAAGTACTGTCGTTGCCAGTAGAGGCGAAAGCAAGTTTTGTACCTTTTTCGTCTATGGCAAAGGCAGTTACAAACAAGAAAGTATCTTGCCGAGCAGTGGTCAGGTCGCGCAAGATGAGCTTAGAGCCATTTTTTTCATTTTCTACCTTTGGGGCTTTGGGTTTTTCTTTGGCTTTCTGTTTTTGCTTTTCTTTTTCTTCTTCTATGGCTTTGAGTTTTGCCTCGAGTTCGGCGATGGCTTTTTGTGCTTTTTCGAGTTCAGAAAGCTCAGGTTCTTTTGTATTCTCTTCGGGGGCTTCTTCTTCTTTATTTTTTTTTTCTTTTTCTTTCTTTTTGTCTTCTTTTGCTGTTTTATCAGGTTGTGAAGTATCTTTTGGTTTTTCTCTTTTGATGCTTAGGGTGTCAGTAGTTGTAGAGTCGGTTTCAGGTTTCTTGGCATTTCTTTTCCTTTTTTCGGGAGCAAGGTGATAAGCTACTTTTGCGCCCGCTTTTTCGGGTACTTGAAAAGAAAGAATATTAGGAATCTTTACCAAGCTATCGCCGAGGAGTGCATAAATACCGAGTGTATCTTTAGGGAGTTTATCTTTTTTGGTTTTGATACGGCGCAGGTATTTTACACTATCTAGTTGAGGGCTAATTTTGAAGACAGCAAACTTTGAGTCGGCTGTAAATTGTCCTCTTTCACCCCGTTCAAAGGTTTTGGTTTTGTCTTCTCTTTGGCGAATGTCTTTGATAAAGAAAGTAGCATCGCCCTCTTGAGGTGTAAGTGAATAAATGACCCAGTTGCCGTCATGAGAGATACTTTGTTGGCGAACTGTTTTCCAGCCATCATAGACGGTATGGTCTAGGGGCTTTTTGCTTTGTGCCAGAGTGAGATTTGTAAACAGCAACATAGCCAAGCCAATTGCTGCACAAGTCAGTAATTTTAAATGTTTCATAAGTTTTCCTTCAGAATGTTGTTTTCTTTCTTATTTCTCACAAAAATAACCCAAAAATTGAAAAGTAGAGAAGCCTAGCTGAGGTTTGCTAAAAAATAACATTTTGAAAGGTACTTTTTTTGCCCTTTTTTACTTACCACTTACGGCTTCCTAGCACCGTTTTGGTGAGCAAAAGCATCAAAGTAATAAGGCTAAGAAAATAAACCAAGTCGCGTGAGTCTATCAATCCTTTGCGAATGGTATTGTAATGATGCTCAATGCCAAACTGTACAATCAAATAAGAAAAGCCTGTTGAATCATCTAGACTTGCCAATAAGCCAAAACCTTGGTAAATCACAAAGCATAAGAAAAATGCTAAAATAAAAGCCGTAATTTGGTTTTCGGTAAGTGAAGAGGCAAAAATACCAATAGAAGTAAATACCGCCCCAAGCAAAAATAAGCCGAGGTAAGACCCTAGAGTACCTGCTGTGTCGATATTGCCCACGGGTTCACCTAGCTGATAAACCGAAAAATAATAAAGCAAGGTAGGCAGAATAGCCAATAATACAAGTACCAATACTGCCAAATATTTGCCTAAAATAATCTCCCAATCACGCAAAGGGCGTGTAAAAAGCAACTCAATCGTCCCTGTCTTTTTCTCCTCAGCAAAGCTACGCATGGTGATGGCAGGGATAAAAAACAGGAACAAGTAAGGACTCAGTCTGAATACTGTATCCATATCTGCATAGCCATAATCAAGTACATTGGTATCAGGAAAAATCCACATAAAAGCTCCTACGCCCGCCAAAAATGCAATCAGCACGATATAGGCGATTAAAGAGCTCAAAAAGCTACGTATCTCTTTTTGGAATATGGTTAGCATTTCTTATTTGTTAATTATTTATTGGTCAATAGTTATTGGGTTATTGGTCATCAAAACTTACCTCTCCTAATTCCTAATGACTTTTTTATAATTGAGTTATTAGTTTCTTCTCCTAATCCCCTACTCTCCCTCTTTGGTCAATTGTTGAAAAATACTTTCTAGCGAACTTTCTTCTTGCTGAAGCCCTAGTAATACCCAATTTTTTTCAGCAGCGAATTTAAAGATTTCTCCCCTAAGTTCTTTGTCGGCACTGGCAAAGATACGGTATTTTTTTTCGCTTAGGGTTTCTATTTTCAGGACTCCTTCTAGTGTCTTGAGTGCTTCTATATCAACACTTTGCTCAAATTCAAGCAAGAATGTTTTTTCAGATTTTTGAATATTTTGTAGTGCTGCCACGGAGCTATCTGCCACAATCTCACCTAAATTGATGATGATGGCTCTATCACAAATGGCTTGCACCTCTTGCATGATGTGCGTAGAGAACACCACTGTTTTTTCTTTGCCGATGGTCTTGATAAGGTTTCTGATTTCCACAATCTGATTGGGGTCTAGCCCTGTGGTAGGCTCGTCAAGAATCAATACAGGTGGATTATGAATGAGTGCTTGTGCAAGCCCTACACGCTGTCGGTAGCCTTTTGAGAGTTGCCCAATTTTTTTAGATTGCTCTCTCTCCAAGCCACAGAGTAAGATGATTTCTTCAAGTCTTTGTTTGAGTTTTTTACCTTTGATGCCGTGCAAGTTCCCGATAAATTGGAGGTATTCTTTGACATACATATCCAAATAAAGTGGATTATGCTCAGGCAAATAGCCAATATTGCGGCGCACTTGCATAGAGTTTTTACTTACCTCATAGCCACATACTTGTACGCTGCCTTCGGTGGGTGGCAAATACCCCGTAGCAATTTTCATAGTAGTAGATTTACCCGCTCCATTAGGTCCTAAAAAGCCTACAATCTCACCTGATTTTGCCTCAAAACTAATGTTGTTTACAGCTTTTTGCTTGCCGTATATTTTGACGAGTTGCTCTACTACAATAGACATAAATGTAAGATTAAAAAAGTGGTATAGTGCGTTAAAAGGTCAGTTTGCAAATCACTATAATTTTTTACCAATCACAAAAGTACATAGAATATAAAAAACTTGAATCAATTATAGAAAAAAAAGACAATTTCTATGAAAATCTGCACCTCTTTGTTTGAAGCTCTAGTATAGATGATGGTTTGAAATAATCAAAAAAATTAAAGCGGCTCTTTTTAAAAAAACGGTTCTCTGACAATTTCTGTGATAGGGGCTGGGTCGCTTTGAGCGACCCAGTCCCTAGAGCTGAAAAACAGCCCAAGATTGTAGCCTCAAAGCAGGCTTAATAGATGAATCACAACGATTGTCAGACAATCACAAACTTTGATGTTATTCAGTACATAAATGTCAGCGAACTGGAAGTTCGCTCTACAGGTTTTCGCAAAAATTGTCAGACAATCAAAAAAACCAAGTAAAACGATTTACGTTTTTAATGTTGTTGTACAGACGAACATAAAACACATAATCAATATAAATCTGAGCATAGGTAGCATGATTATCTATAAAAGTAAATACAAACAACTGAGCTTTGATGCTGAACAGCAGGAAGTGCTCTACGTCATGAAGTCTAAAACCGAAGAACTTGATGATAGAACGCACCGAAGAGAAGTAACACGTGCTACTCAAGCTATGCAGAAGTACAAAGTGAAATATGTTATTTGTGATTTTACTTCATTTTTCTTTATCAATACCCCCGATACCCAGCAATGGTTGATAGAAGAGATAGCTCCTATTTGGGTAAAAATCGGGGTAGAAAAGTTGGCTGTCATTATGCCCAAAGAGTTTTTTGCCGAGCTAGGCATCAAACAGCTTACTGATGATGCCGAGCAGCAAGCCAGTTTACCCTACCAACAAAACTTTTTTGAGAACTATGCTACTGCACGTACTTGGTTTGCTGAAGCATCGCTTTGAGAGTGTTTGAGTGGGCGTACAGTTGGTTTATTACTACCCACGCTTCCTAATGGTAGAAAAGGCAGCAAGAATTACTTTGAAGGATTCTCTAAATACCCTATAATAAAGCGTAATGTAAAGCAAGAGCGTAACTACCCAAATCAAAGAGACATTAAACCAAAGTGTATCAAAATAATACCCAAACATGAGCTTACGTGGAGCAAAAAAGTGCGTGCGAAAATCTAAAAAGGCATTATCTTGCCTGATGGGGTCGGTATAAATGGGATAAATTTTCTGTATTAGTTTTTCATTGATTTCTACAATTCTATTCACTTCATTTTTATTTTCTACAAAAGAAGCCACACTTTGGTTGTGATAACGTTTCATGGCTGCTATGTATGCTTGTCGCTGCTGGGGTGTTTTTGTGATAGATTGCACATAAGCATCTTTTGCTTTGCTGGTGCGATTGTATTGCCTGACGTAGTGGGTTCTGAGCCGATTTAGGTGCGTTCTCACTTGTTCTGCCATCTCGAGGCTAAAATCTTGGTAATTTATTTTTTCAAGAGCTTTGAACTGAATAAAAGGCGTGATACTGTTTTCATGTTTTAGCTCTCTTTTAAGTAAGCGTAGGTTGCTTTCAAGTTGCTTTTTGATGCTATCGGTGCGGGCGTTGTGGTGTGTGATACAAAAAGCCACCTTTGATTCTAACTTGGGAATATAAAAAGTTTTTTTGTATTCTGCCATTGCCATTTTTTTATCAAACTGGTAAATGGGTTTTTGATGAGGGTTATCTCTAAATTGGCTCACCATGATTGCCTCAAAAGCCCAGCGTGTGGTCATAAATTCACTGATGATTGGCACTTTGTTTTCAGAGGCAAGGTGCGGATTGATGTCGTCAAATTTTACGACTATCCCCCCCAAAATCAACTGCGGAATGAGCAGTAAAGGAATCAAAATATAAACTGTAATGACTGAATTGAAGGTGGAAGAGATATTCAGACCGAGCATATTGGCAAAACAGGCAGTAGTGAAAAGTACTGCCCAATACTGAAAACCCAAACCTTGAATTTCTAAAACCCAATTGCCTATCAGCACAAAGGTCAGGGTCTGAAAAGCAGAAAAACTAAACAAAATGGCAATTTTTGAAAGTAAATAGCTGCTTCGGCTAAGGTGTAAAAAAGCCTCCCGTTTGAGAATCTTAGCATCTTTGATGATTTCTTCGGCACTGACGGTAAGCCCGATGAACAATGCTACGATAATACTCATAAAAATATAGGCTGGAATGTTCATATTATCTGCAAACACATACTGATTGCTGCGCTGCGATTGGTCAAAATGATAATAGCGCACAATATAAGCCAAAATAAAAGCCAGTGCGGGTGCTTCAAGTAGGCTGATGACCATGTATTGCGTGTTGCTCAACTTTGCCATGATGTCGCGCTGGGCGAAGATAAACCATTGCTTACGCTTGGGCGGAATACTGAGCGTGCTACTAGGGATTTCCGTGCGGTTTTTTACCTTTTGGGTTTGTACTTCCTCTTCATAATACTTTCGCCAAGCTACGGGCGAGGTTTTACGTTGGCTGGTGTAGCGACCGTATTCATCTACTACTTTGGTTTCTATGATGTTAAAGATTTGCTCTGGGCTTACATTGCCGCAGTTATGGCAAATCCCTTCGTGGCTGTTGATGAGATTGGCAATGGTTTTAAAGTAAATCACAGCTTCTATGGGGTTGCCGTAATAAATCTGGTAACCTCCCACATCTAAGATGACCAATCTGTCAAACATTTTGAAAATATCTGAAGAAGGCTGGTGAATGACTACAAAGATGAGTTTGCCTTTGAGCGAAAGCTCTTTGAGTAAGTCCAGAATATTCTCAGAATCATTAGAAGAAAGCCCTGAGGTAGGTTCATCTACAAACATCACTGCGGGTTCGCGGAGAAGTTCTAAACCAATATTGAGCCGTTTGCGTTGTCCACCACTAATGGTTTTGGCAAGGGCATTACCCACTTTGAGGTTGGCTGTGTCTAATAACCCTAGGCTTTGTAAAGTTTTATTGACAAGTTTTTGGATTTCTTCTTCGTTGTATTCACCAAAGCAAAGTTTGGCGGCATAATACATATTTTGGTAAACAGTGAGTTCTTCTATCAGCAGGTCATCTTGAGGCACATAGCCAATTACCCCTTTGATTTTTTCTTTTTCTATTTCGTCGTGAATGTCTATACCATTAATGTTAACTTGCCCGCCAATGGGAATAGCGTTGCCATTAAGCACATTGAGTAGGGTAGATTTACCTGAGCCACTCGCCCCCATAATACCCACTAAAGCACCCGATTCTTCGGCAATGTTTATATCTCTCAGCCCAATCACGCCGCCAGGAAAGGTAAAATAGACGTGTTTTGCTTGAAAACTAATTTTAGTTTGAGCATCATTTTGCAAAAATCTACTTACTACATCACTGTAATAGACGGGGGTCATCATTTCATTACGGATAGAAGAACCATTGGAAAGTGTATAGATGTGTCGGTCTTTGAGCAGCAAGCCATTCAAAAAGGTATTGGTATCCCCTTTAAAATATTTGAGCATGTACATCTCCACGCTCGGGATACGCAAAATACCTATTTTGGCAGAAAAATTGGGTTTATAGATGTGTTTTACTTTCCCATCAAATTTTTCGTTGCTTATTACTAGAATATTACTTAAGCCCAAGTGCAGTGCCTCATCATCTACTACAAAGGCTTTCATGATATTGTATTCGTGAATATCAATATTGAAAGCCTCTGCTACGGTATCTACAAATTGTCCTTCATCTTCGCCTACATTGCCATCGGCACTTACTAGCTCTAGAAGGTGGAAAAGAACTATGATTTTTTGCTTTTGATTGAGTTCTATATTAATACGGTTACAAATATTGATAGCCTCTATGTTTCCAGCCAAGGCAATCTCAGAATAATCGTTAAACAAACCTATGTATGCGCGCGCCGAGTCATCATTTACATTTTCAAATATAAAATCGTGTACTACTTTTCGCTCCGAGTCACTCAATATCCCATCTACGGTTGCTGAAATAGCAAGTAATTGGATAATGGACTTAAGAACTGGCTCACTCATTTTTGGTCTTTAATTTGATTTTTTGTCTATGTTACTTATTTGTTGGATTGTTTCCTTGTTAGTCGTTTTTATCGCGTAGCTCAACAAGCCAACCATTCAACACAAGGAAACAATAAAAATTAAGATTAGCCTACAATTTTAGCACGAATTTCTTTTACTTTTTCTGTAATTCCTTTAATGGTTTCGTCATTGAGAATCAAAGCTCCTTGATTTTTTTCAATTTTTTCTTGAATATTCAACGATTTATAGATGGCTGCCAATGCCTCGAGGTCACTTATGTACTCTTTGATTTCAGCATCTTCTTCTAGGCTTTTAAGTGCATTGATAAGGTCGCCAAGTGGCTTATCTTGATCTGTAATGATACGCACCAACCCTAGCAGTACTTCGTCTTTGGCATCTTTTGGTAAAATGTCTTCGGGATAAGTAGCCACAATTTGTGTAGAAACATAAAGACCTTCGATAAAACTACCCGTAAACACCATAGCAGCTACACTATTTCGCTCATTTTCTTTAAGGTACTTGTCAGATTGCTTCAAGGCTTCATCTATAATGGTAGTTAGAGAATCTACATTAGAGAGATTGCCTTTGAAACGCTCCTGCATTTTGGGGTCAAAAGCATTGATGATGTCTAGTTTATCACCCAGACGCTCCACAGCTTTGATATAATCCAAGGCATTCTGTACTTGCTCATAGACCGATACATAGCCCACATTGGTAGCATAAACACCTACATTGAGGGCAGCTTTGTTGTTGGTGGTGAGGTATTTCTCTACGTTGGCGTGTGGGTTAGGCAAATCAGCATTGAACTCCGCGCCTGTGGCTTTGAGCTGATAGGGAATATCTGACGGCTCTGGCACATCTGTAAGTACCTTTTGAAGGTTCTGAGTTACCTCGTTTGTGCTTGTAGTGTCTTTTTCTTCTTCGCTAGGTTCTGAACCGCCACAGGCAGCCAAAAATCCAAAGATAACTAAGATACTAATGTATTTCATAATTAGAATGACTGAAATGTGATTCATTTGTTTAAAAGGGGTTTTAGATTTAAAAATACAATTAAAAACAAACTTAAAAAATAAAACTTATTAATTGTATTGAATGGTCTGTTTTTTTTGATTTTACAACATATTCATGTCTTACACATCTATGCTAATAAATTGTAAACCACTCATAATTAATAATTTAGATAATGTGTTTTACCTCTTTGAATTATGTAATAAAAAACAAAATTACGATAGTGTTAAATATTAGTTGATATTTATTATTTTTGAGAAAAAAATAAAACT
>CAYZQI010000095.1:0-18709 GCA_964480455.1 uncultured Cytophagaceae bacterium | reverse complement strand
TTTCATCTTTGAGGTTTTCAAAATGAAAGAGTGCTACAAGTTGGGCAGGAAATCGCTGGCTCAATACCAATTGAAAAAGCCATTCTTCGGTGGTTTTTTCATGGTCAATCTCTGCCAGTACATCATTGCCTTCATCAATGATAAGGGTCTGAAATGGTTTTTCGGCAGGGATTGCATAGGTCTGCGAGCGTTCACCAAGCCACAGCAAAGTATCTTTTCTCACACCCTCCTGCCAGTAAGCCACAGGTAGTTGGAGTTTAAAGTTGAATGTGTCAGGCTGCTGCTGTGTGATGCTGAGGTAGGTCATTCTGTCTTGTACTTTATAAGTATGGCTTGCTTTTAGTATAGGGTGTCCAGGTTGAAGGTACCACTGTTCAAAAAACCATTGAAGTTGTTGCCCACTTGCCTCTTCAAAAGCTACTTGTACATCTTGCGTAGTTACGGCCTGAAAGGCATTTTTGCGAAGATAAAGATGCAATGCCTTCCAAAAGACTTCATCACCGAGCATGGTACGCAATGTATGCAACACCAAAGCCCCTTTGTTGTAAGAGAGAGCATCAAAAAGGTCGTCTGGGTCTTCATAGTTGGGGCGGATAATAGGCGCAAATTTTTCTTGGGACTCACTCAAGTAACCTGCACGAGAAAGCCACGCAATATAATCTGCTTCCTCTCTGCCACGCTCATACTCAGCCCAGAGATATTCGGCATACTCGGCAAAACCCTCATTGAGTACCAACTCAGACCAAGATTGGCAGGTAACCAAGTTGCCAAACCATTGGTGAAAAAGCTCGTGGGCTATGATGCCTTCGTGGTGTTCGTCTAGTAGGGCGCGTTCATCAGTCTGTATATAATCATAAAAAATCGAAGCTGTGGTGTTTTCCATTGCCCCTGATACAAAATTACGCACTATGATTTGGCTGTATTTCTGCCAAGGGTAGGGATATTGTAGTTTATCAGAAAAAAAAGACATCATTTTGGGTGTTTTACCAAAGATAGCCTTGGCCGATGGGGCAAATGCTGGCTCTACATAGTAATTTACCTCCTTGCCGTGCCAAGTATCTTTTACAATGGCAAACTCTCCTACTGCCAGCATAAATAAATAAGGTGCGTGTGGTAAGTCCAGCTTCCAATAGTCGGTGCGTGTGCCGTCGCCATTGCTGCGGCTATACACAAACTCTCCGTTAGAAAGGGTTACAAAGTTAGTATCTACGGTGAGGTACATTTCTTGTGTGCATCTTTCGTAGGTTTTTTCTATGGTTGGAAACCAGACTGAGTTAGACGCTGTTTCGCCTTGTGTCCAGATTTGGCGCGGCGTATGGGGTATATTTCCATCAGGATTGATAAAATAAAGTCCTTTTTCATCTTCAATGGCTTTTGCTTGCTTGTGGTCGATGTATTCATCAGGTTTGGCTAAATATGCAATGACTACTTCAAAAGTATCTTTGGGAGTATAAGTTTTATCTAGGGTGATACTAATTTGAGTACCATTGTATTGGTAGGTAAGTGGGCTTTCTTGTTGGTTTTGGCGCAGGCTGATATAATCTATTTGAAATCCTTTGGCATCTAAAGTAAGGGTATTTTGAGGTGTATTGTAAGGTACAAAGCTAAGATTGGCAAGCCCTATTACTTGTCTTTTTTCCCAGTCAAATTCAAGGGCAAGGCGTGTATGAAGCAAGTCTGCCCCTTCAGGTATTACCTTTTTGAGTAGTTGAGCTTGTGCTTTTACACTAAAAACAGCCAAGCAAACAAAAATAAATAAATAGCTACAAAAGCCCTGGGTGTTGATTTTCATGCTACAAGATTACTGTTTTTTCTTGTCTTCACAAAAGAATAGAATTGTTTTGGTAAGGATTGATGCTGAACAAGTTTTTGTTCAAGACATTTCTTGCACTGCACGGTATGCACTTTCTACAGCACCATGTACGGTGCCTGCATGCCCGTGGTAGTTGGTGGCTTCTCCAGCAAAAAACACTTTTTCATCAATAGGGTTTGCCAACAAGCTACGGTAACGCTCTGCGTGAATATGCGGAAAAGAATAAGCCCCTTCTATGAAAGGCTCTTTTTTCCAATCTATCAGCAGATGCGTATCGTAAAGTGGAGCAATAGGTTGTTGATAAATCTTAGACAAGATGTCTAATGCCTGCGCCAGCACTTCTGCCTCAGTGAGTTTACTCAAGGTTTGGTAAGCCTGCCCGCTGATGTATGCCGTAAGCTGTGGTGTATTATCTTTGGCAGAAGTATAAAATTCTGAAATGAGGGCATTAGGGTAGATTGCACCTGTATTTTCTTTCCAAAAAGACTCTTTAAATCTCAAGATTAACTTCATTACATTGCCTAGCTGTAGGCTCTCTATGGCACGTTGCTTGGCTGGCGGCAACGTAGGCTGGAAATTAATGGCTTGCTTTTGTAGTTGCGTAAGTGGTATGGTGATTAGCACTTTGTCTGCTTTCCAAGTTTCGCCTTGCGTGCTAGTAAGGGTGATTTCTTGGTTTTGATAATCAATCTGATGGATTATTTTGCCCAATTGCACCAAAGGCAGTACAGCAGAAAAAATCTTTTGAAGTGCACTTTGATAAGAAGATTTTTCAAGCACAAAGTTGGTTTCGCCTGAGTTCCAAGTATTGCCTACCTTAACCATATCAGGCACATTGAGCAAGGCAGCTTGCGTGCCATAAGCATTCTCTACCCATGCTTTCACGAAAGGCGACATTGCCCCAAAGAGCGATTGTTGTTTTTTTAACCAGATATGAAAAGCTAGAGGTTGTTTGCTTTGGTATTCTTGCAGATAATCCCAGTAGTTATAAGCATTTTGATAATCTATTCTCTGCTCGAGTAGGGCTTCGGGTAGTAACTTCTCATCTACAAAATAAAGGTCTTCATTTTCGTGAGTGTATTCTAGTATCTCAAAATTATGTGTTTGCAAGAGCCAAAACCAAGCCGACTCTTCACCGTGTATTTCTTCTGCGCCTAGCTCTAGGGGTGTTGTGCCAAGGTCTTCTCTTGAATAGACGCGCCCCCCTACTCGCTCACTTGCTTCAAGTAGCACACATTCTACACCACTTTTTGTTAAAAAATGGGCTGCTGCCAAGCCTGCTGCTCCAGCACCAATAATGATTACTTTTTGGGTAGGTTCGGAAAAGCCAATGCCTTCATGATATGCTTTAATAATGTCTTTGGTATTGATTTTCATGGTTTTAAGATTATAACGTATTTTTTAATTATCCAAAGCTAACACAGATGCGGTGTTTCAATTAGTTTTTCTTTATTGTATTGCGTAATTGCTCTATTTGTCCAATATCTAGCCCCGTGATGTCTGCAATAAACTGATTGTCAGCACCTTTTTCAATTGCGTTCTTGGCTATTTCAATTTTTGCTTTGTATTGCGCTTCCAGCTCTCGGGTATATTCTACACTCATTTCAATTCTTCGATTCTCCACAGAGCGGTCATACATTTTTTTTTCTTCATCAGACAAATTTTCATAGCGTAGTTTTTCCCTTGCTTTATCCAAACCTTTTGCTTTGAATGTATCTTTGACTTCGCTATTTTTTAAGAAATAAATCCATTCATCAAGTGTGTTTTTGGCAACATCATTAAAATTATTTATTCTCAGAAGGTAGTATTTTGGGAAAATATCTGATACTTTTTCTGCTTTGTAGTTTTGTATTTGTAGCCCACTTGGAAGTAGTACATCTCGCTCGTTCAAGCCTACAAACTCCCCTTTGTATTCATAGACGTAATCTTTCCCCTGCCCCAAACCAAAATAAACAATATTAATAGAATAAACTTTTTTGATGATGCCATAAGGTTCCCCTTCTTTAATGTATTCAGTTACTAATTTAGATACTCCATAGAGCATACGCTGAAAATAATCTACCTCAGCATCATTTTGAACCTCTACCAACATCAGTTCATTATTTTTGGATTTCACCAAAATATCTACTCGGTTGTATTTATCATATTCATCTTGCTTATTACCTTCACTTTCCAAAATACTCTCAATACTTACATCAAAGCGTAGTAATTCTGATAAGAAACCCTCCAAAATACCAAAATTTGCTTTGTGGCGAAGCAAATTTTTCATTGCCCAGTCAAAATGAATTAGCTTTTTACTCATAAAATTTAAGTTATCTTTCTAACTTTTCCCCTTCCTCAAACACTACCTTTACCTTTCTTTACAAATATGCCAAAATATTTCTAGCATTGCAAATAAAAACAAGCAATAAAACCAACCCGCTTTTTGAAATCTTCGTTTGGGTTTTATAAATAAAAAATATATATTTGAAAATGATTCATCAAACGTTTTTTTAAATCTACAGCACTTTTATTTCCACATTACTCACCATGAAACATCAACATAAAATTATTGTATGTGTTTGTTTGACAATCTTGTCGAGCCATTTGCTGTTTTTGCCCTCCATAAATGCCCAAATCAGCAGAGGAGGCACACCCTACAGCTTTGGTTCTGACTTTCAAAAACTGGGGACTACACTGCCCCCTTTGCTAAGTTTAGAAAAACCAAACCTAGAAAAAATCTTGACCGAAGATAGCAAAATCATCAATAATAACCGATTTGCCGTGGCTATTCCTGTAAATTACAGCCTAGAGAATGTAGGACAATGGACTACACTTGCCAATGGTGACCGACTCTGGAGGCTACACCTCAAGGTCGAGGAGGCTCTTTCGCTCAGAGTAATTTTCGAGCAGTTTTGGCTTCCCGAAGGGGCAAGGTTTTATATCTATACACCCAACCGACAATATGTGCAGGGGGCTTTTACCAATCAAAACAATCACCCTAGTCTTCGTTTTGCCAATGTGCCACTAGAAAGTGATGAAATGATGCTCGAGTACTACGAACCTCGCCAAGCTGCAAAACAAGGTATCATCAAACTGATGCGTATAGACTATGGCTACAAAGCATTTTATACTTTTGAAGAGGGGGAGAAGAGAGGTCTTGGTCAAAATGGCTTTGGGGCATCGGGTAGTTGCAATGTAAACATCAACTGCAGCTTGGGTACAGATTGGCAAGATGAAAAAAGAGGGGTAGTCAAAACTATTCTTACCAATGCCAGTGGCTCAGACTGGTGTTCGGGTTCGCTCATCAACAATACTGCTGAAGACCGAGACCCTCTGATACTCTCTGCCAATCACTGTATTGTAGGGCAAGGAGCTTTGGTAGAAACTTGGGGCTTTATCTTCAACTATGAAGCACCAGGCTGCAGCAACCCTGCATCAGCTCCAAGTACAGCACAATCATTGGTAGGGGCTACAATGCTTGCCCGAAACGCGGCCTCAGATTTTGCACTCATGCGCCTCAATGATGAAGTGCCTTTTGCTTACAATGCCTATTTCAATGGCTGGGATAGGTCTGCCACCTTACCGAGTAGCTCTGTATCTATTCATCACCCTAGTGGCGACATCAAGAAAATAGCAGTGGACAATAGCCCAGCTACACTGGCAACTTTTACAGGAAGTAGCAGTGGTGCTGGCACTACACACTTTAGGGTAGTATGGGACCAAAACACTACCACAGAGCCTGCATCTTCGGGGGCACCTCTTTTTAATCCTCAAAAACTTATCATTGGACAGTTACACGGTGGAGGAGCATCTTGTGCCAATCTTAGCGCGCCCGATTTTTATGGCAGAGTACATATCTCTTGGGCTGAGGGAGGTACGCTCTCCACTTCGCTTGCACAGTGGCTTGACCCCCTCGGTACGGGGATACTTGCCCTGGGAGGAATTGAGAACATTCAGCCTCAAAATGATGTAATGCTAGATCATATAGCTTCTTCTGTTAATAATTGTGATTTTTCGGCAAGCACTCCTGTTGATATAACGGTGCGCAATCTGGGTAGCAATGCCCAAAGCAATCTTACACTTAGCTATACACTCAAAGGAAATAACAACCAAGTAATCAGTACAGGCAATACAAGTATTGCCAGCCTTACCTCTGGCGCGAGTGCTATACGCACATTCAATATAGATTTGAGTAGTATAAACCAGAATTATAATTTTGAGGCAAGTGTAGGCCTCAATACTGGTACTGATGAAAACCTCAACAACAACAACCGCAGCAAAGAGTTTCGCCGCTCGGAGGGCATCAGTGAATATCCTTATGGAACAGGCTTTGAGCAAAATGATGGAGGCTGGACAAGTGATGGCATCAATAGTCAGTGGGCTTGGGGCACACCTAGCCAATCAGTGATTAACCGTGCTGCAAGTGGCACAAGAGCGTGGGTTACGAACCTGAGTGGGCAATATTCAAATAATCAGCAGTCTTTTTTGCAAAGCCCTGTGTTCAATTTTAGTAATTTGAGCAATCCCGAAATCACCGCTGATATTTTTGTGAATACAGAGCGAGATTATGACGGTATGCAGTTTCAAGTAAGTACTGATTTGGGCCTGACTTGGCAGCCCGTGGGTACGACCAATTCAGGCACGAATTGGTACAACAACAGCAGTAGTAATTTACCTTTTGGCAACCTAGGCTTTGCAAATGTAGCTTGGAGTGGTGAAGAAACATCTTGGAAAACCATTAAACATCAATTGACAGCTTACGGCGGGCAGTGCCAAGTGATGTTTAGGTTCTTATTTATTTCTGATTTCTCGGTTACAGGGGCAGGCGTGGCAGTGGACAATGTGAATATCAATCAAATTGGAGGGCCTACGGCACTGCAAGAAGAGCTACTCAATGCGGTTCAGGTATTTCCAAATCCAAGTAGTGAGATGATTTACATTGAAGTAGGGCAATCTTTTAATCTAACACAAAACTGGCACTTGTCGCTCTGGGATATGCAAGGTAGAAAAGTATGGCAGCGAGCGGCAAGTCTTGAAGATTGGCTAAAAGGTAATGATAGTATTGCTATATCAGTGCAGGGGCAGTCAAAAGGGGTTTATGTATTGCGCATAAGCACTAATGGGCAATCTATTGATAAGAAAATAGTAGTGATAGATTGATAGGTATAAGTGGCAAGAGCGGTAGGCTACAAACCTGCCGCTTTCTTTTCTTATAAAGATTGTCAGACTAGCCATATTTTCATCATTTTCTCTGGTCTTTCCCATAAGATTTTCTTTTCTTTGCATAAAGAACAATAAAATGAATAATAGCCAAGCTGCTACTAAAAAATCAAGAAAGTCAGCTCCCAAAATATTAATTGGGTCTTTAGATGTTTTGGATTTTCCTGAGTTCGGTTTATTTGACCTTCCCTGTAAAATAGATACTGGTGCGCAAACCTCTGCGCTGCATTGCCATAGGGTAAGAATAATAGAATCAGAAGGGAAAGAAATCATAGCATTCAAACTGCTCGACCCCAAGCACAAATACTACGAAGATAAAGAATATCGAAGCGCAGATTTCCAAGAAAGAAGAGTACGCAGCTCGTCGGGACATGCTGAATATAGGTATGTTATTAAAACCAATATTGTACTTTTTAACAAAGTTTATAGAACGGAGTTTACGCTTGCCGACCGTGAGAAGATGAGTTATCCTGTATTGATTGGCTGCAGACTCTTGAAAGATAATTTTGTGGTAGATGTAGCACTCAAAGATGTTTCTTATCAGCAAAAAATAGCTACGTAAAGCTGATGATTGGATTTATTTAATAACTCTAACTTACTGATTATCAGCATACTAAAATAAATAAGATTACACCAAAGTGTTCAAAATAAAATAAATAAAGTACTTCTGCAGATTACCACTAGTTAAGCGTGTGTTTTGGCAAACAATTGAACCTTACTTACTATTTATAGCATACTTAATTCACCAAATCTATTTTTTATATGAAAATCGCTGTATTATCTCGCAATGAAGAACTCTATTCTACAAAGCGGTTGGTAGAAGCCATTGAACAAAAGGCGCATGAAGCTGTGGTGATAGACCACGCCAAGTGCCATCTTGTGATGGAAAAAAGTGCTTCTAACATTTATCTAGGCGACCAAGAAATCACTGAAATAGATGCCATCATTCCACGAATTGGTGCTTCTGTTACTTTTTATGGCAGTGCCATCATTCGTCGGTTTGAAGTCAGTGAAGTATTTACTACCCTCAGCTCGCTTGCACTGGTGCGCTCTCGGGACAAAATCAGGGCGTTACAAATTTTGGCACGTGCTGGAGTAGATATTCCTAAAACTGCCTTTGCCAAACACCCACGCGACATCAACCACCTCATGAAGCAGGTAGGAGGCGCGCCGCTCGTCATTAAACTATTGGAAGGCACTCAGGGCTTAGGAGTAGTACTTGCTGAAACCAAAACCGCTGCCAAATCTGTAATGGAGGCTTTTTACGGCTTGAATGCCAACATCCTTGTGCAAGAGTTTATCAAAGAAGCAAAAGGTGCAGACATTCGTGCCTTTGTAGTGGGAGGACGTGTGGTAGGTGCTATGAAAAGACAAGGCTTAGAAGGAGAATTTCGCTCTAATCTTCACAGAGGAGGGCAAGGAACACCCATAAAGCTTAACAAAATAGAAAAAGAAACAGCAGTGAAGGCCGCCAGGGCACTAGGGCTTGTTGTGTCGGGCGTAGATATGCTCCAATCTGAAAGAGGGCCCTTGGTAATTGAAGTAAACTCCTCGCCAGGGCTAGAAGGCATAGAAAGTGCTACTAAGCAAGACATTGCCATAAAAATAGTAGAATATATCGAGAATAACATTGATGCTAAATCACAAAAAAATAAAGATAAAGTAGGGGTTTGAGGCTTCAAAAGTAAGCGATTGCTTGTGAGTTACTTGATTTTTAAGCAAAAAAACATCATCAGTTTACCTCAGGCAAGGTATCACTTTATTTTATATCATTACTAAGAAAAAAACAATGAAAATACTTATCACGGGAGGTGCAGGCTTTATTGGCTCGCATGTAGTGAGGTCGTTTGTGAACAAATACCCTCATTATGAAATTATTAATCTAGATAAACTGACCTATGCAGGCAATTTAACGAGTATTCAAGACCTTGAGACTGCCCCAAATTATCAGTTTGCCAAAGGAGATATCACAGATGCCATTTTTATTAATGAACTATTTGCTACACATCAGTTTGAGGCCGTCTTGCACCTCGCCGCAGAGTCGCACGTAGATAGGTCTATCCTCAGTCCCATTGAGTTTGTGCAAACCAACGTACTGGGTACGGTCAATCTACTCAATGCTGCCAAAAATACATGGAAAGACCATTTAAGAGGAAAGCTCTTTTACCATATTTCTACTGATGAAGTCTATGGCTCACTAGACCAAGGGGGCTACTTTACTGAATCTACTGCCTATCACCCTCAGTCGCCTTATGCAGCTTCTAAGGCAAGTTCAGACCACTTTGTGCGTGCATACAGCAATACCTTTGGGCTACCTGTGGTGATTTCTAACTGTTCCAACAACTACGGTCCCAATCAGTTTCCCGAAAAACTTATTCCGCTGTTTATTCATAATATTCAGCAGAATAAGCCCCTGCCTGTCTATGGAAAAGGTGAAAATATAAGAGATTGGCTGTATGTAATAGACCACGCCCGCGCCATAGATACTATTTTTCATGAAGGTAAGAAAGGCGAAACCTACAACATAGGGGGCTTCAATGAATGGAAAAACATAGATTTAATTCATCTGCTCTGCCAAATTATGGATAAAAAGCTAGGCAGAGTGGCAGGTACTTCGGCAAAGCTAATCACGTATGTAACTGACCGTGCTGGGCACGACCTTCGCTACGCCATAGATGCCTCCAAACTCATGAATGAGCTTGGCTGGAAACCCTCACTACAATTTGAGGAGGGCTTAGAAAAAACCGTTGAGTGGTACTTGTCTAATCAAGATTGGTTAGAGCAAGTTACAAGCGGTGCTTATCAGCAATACTATAATACACAATACAAAAACAGGTAAAGCGATACAAGTATAGCTTGGTAAGATTAGCAAGAAACTGTTGTATGCTGAATGTTGTGCTACCAAAAAACCTCACAATAAGACATACAACTCGCTCAAACAAGCAATTTGTTTTCCCTGATAACCATCAATTGGAATTTTTTTGGGGTTAAAGAAGATGGCATCAAGCCCTGCTCCTTGCGCACCTTTCACATCAGTATCATAGTTGTCTCCTATCATGAGTGCGTCCTTGGGGTTTGCCCCTGTGGTGCTGAGGGCATATAAAAAAATTTGCTTATGCGGCTTCTGAACTCCTGCATTGGCAGACGTAAATACATAAGGAAAGAAGTGCTGTATTCCTGAGCTACTGAGTTTAAGGTCTTGAATCTCAGGAAAACCATTGGTGATAATATGAAGCTGGTATTTTGTCTTGAGGTACTCTAATACCTCCAGTGTGTGTGGTAGTAAGTGCGGTTGCCTAGGTGTAAGATAAAGGTATTCCTCTGAAAGCGAATGGTGGTCAATTAGCTCGATGGGTATTTGTAGTTGTTGAAAAATCATTTTAAACCTCAGTTCCCTGATTTGTGCTTGGGTGATTTGCTGCTGATTGTACCAAGTCCAGAGCTGGTGCGTGGTTTGGTAGTAAGTCTGCATAAAGACCTCAAAATCGGGGTGATGCTCTTGGAGTTGGTATTTGGTATAAAGCCCTGAAAGCACCTCTCTTGCGTTACGGTCGAAGTCCCAGAGTGTGTGGTCAAGGTCAAAAAATATGTGTTTATATTTGTCTTTATCCATAAATTTTTGTTATTTAGGCGCAGATTTAGTTTCTAAACTTTTAGGATTGGCACTTAGTTTTGTAGCATATAAAAGTAAATCTTCTTTTACTTTGATTTACTAATTTTATTCACTTAATTCAAATGCCTAAAATATTAGTATTTAATTAATTTAATACATAAAATTACCAAAAATTTATATTTTTGGAGTATAAATACCTCATTTTATTATAGGAAATTTAAGCGCAACCAAAATTTCAAAACCAAGTCTTGTTGGTTGAGTCTAAACAATGGTAAGACCCAAAACAAAAAAATATTGAAAACATTAAAATACATCTTCCTCTTTGTTTTTTTAGGTACTGTGCAACAATCCTTTGCACAAGGTGCTAAAGAGCCGCTTTTGCTCTCGGGCTTTATTGTAGATGCAGAAAATACTTTACCTGTGCCTGGAGTACACGTCTATATCCCCAAGGCAGGACGCGGGGTAGCTACCAACTCTGAGGGGTTTTTTGTGTTGCCTAGTTATTCTGGAGACAGTCTCATCATTAGTTCTATTGGCTATAAAAAGCATTACTACGTCATTCCTAAAGACAAATCCAATAACTATTCTGTCGTCATTGAGCTAGTAGAAGATACTACTAGCTTGGCAGTGATAGAGGTATTTCCCTATCCTACCGAAGAACTCTTTAAAGAAGCACTCCTTGCACTAGAACTGCCCGACCAAGAGCAAATGGATAGGTTGCAAGAGAACTTGAACCAGCGTATATTAGCACGACTTGCCCTAGATATGCCTATGGACGCACGCATGAACTATCGTTACCAAATGAACCAAAGCATCAATGCCCAAGAAAATCGCTTCTTCAATCCCACTTTGCAGTTGCTCAATCCTTTTGCTTGGGCTAGATTTATACAATCTATCAAAAATGGAGATTTAAAAAAGGAAAAATGGAAGGGTAATTAAGGGAAATGGAAGAAGTAAGGGAGTATTTAATAAATAACCTACCCGGTCTGTATAGGGACGGGGTCGCTCTGAGCGACCCCGTCCCTGATTAGCAACAAGTTTGAATCTGATTTGGGTATAGTATTTCATGCTTACTCCCTAACTTCGGTTATTTCAACTTATAAGTTGCTAATAATGATAAATTAAAAAACCATATTTCACAATTCACAATTTCCTAAATTATAATCAATAGATTACTAAAAGCCCTCAGTGTCGGCAGGCTATAAGCATGCTGCTGCCATATATCTTCACAAAAATTATCCGAAAATCAGTCTTATTTTAGCACAAGGCGAATCCCAATGCCTGCAAAAGTTCCTCCACCTAGCTGGTCTAGTTGAGGTTCTATTCGGATTGCCAATTCATCACTCACATCAAATGACTTCAAGTGAGCATCTACTGTAGCATCTACCACATTTAAGCCATACAGTAAAAGTGTCAATAAAATCAACAATTCTTTGTTGCGTTTGTAATAATCACGATTGCGAATAGCTCCCTGTGTAGAAATAAAAGGATAAGGGTCGTCTTCTCCATTTCTGAGTGTTTTGGCTTCCACAGAAGATTTAAACTCTAAATAGAGGTTATTATTGAATCCAATAAAATAGCCCAGAGTGCCTCCTAAGCCATAGATGATGGGTATTTTCCAATATTTTTTGTTGTATGCTTGCCCCAATCCAGGCAAAATAGCCGAATATAAGGCGGCGCGGCTTGGAGAGTGTGTAAGGGTATCTTCTGAGAAAGACCTTTTTTTCTTCCCACTTTTTTTTATAATTTGGGAGCTATCTTGCACATTTTCTGAAGCAAGGCTATCTTGTTGGGCAGTAAGTTTTGTAGAAAAAAATACACAAAATATAAAATATAAAACTAGATTCTTGTTCATTTTTTTTATTATTTATTAATATTTTGCAATCTTTGAGGAAAATAACACAAAGGCAATATTTTTGTGTAACCTATAGATTAATGCAATTGCAAAATATTAAGGTAAAATTAGGTTTTCTCATGCGAAAATACCTTATTTTAACTTTTTTTAAGAGATTTAATAAATTTGTTACGCTATTTAAACTAAATTTGAACTATAAAACTCGTCAAGTAAATCATTAACTTCTTTTAATTTTTTAAAACTATGATAAGAACACTATTATTTTTACTAGGACTTACCCTTGTGATTTCTTCCTGTGGCGGTGGTAGCAGTAGTGAATCAGATGGAAAAACTGATAAACTTAAAATCTTTCGCTATAACCAAACAGGAGGGCTTACTTCACTTGACCCTGCTTTTGCTAACAAACGCTCTAATATCTGGGCTACTACTCAAATCTACAATGGCTTATTTAGTTTTAGTGATGATTTGGATGTGCACCCCGAGGTTGCAAAGGAATGGACTATCTCAGAAGATGGAAAAATGTACACTTTTACTATCCGCGACCAAGTCCGATTCCACGATAACAAGTGCTTCAGTGCTACCAACGGGCGCGGGCGTGAGGTAAAAGCAAGTGACTTTGTCTATACCTTCAGAAGAGTGCTGACCACAGGCACGGGTGCCTGGATTTTCAATGATAAACTCCTCAGAGGACCCGATGGTAATATCTCTGATACTTGTTTTGTAACCGTAGATGATTATAGCTTTAGAATACATTTAGAAAAACGCTTCCCTGCATTCTTACAAATCTTGGCAATGCCCTACTGCTACGTAGTACCCAAAGAAGCTGTAGATGTGTATGGAGAAGATTTCAGAGCAAACCCCGTAGGTACTGGTGCATTCAAACTACAAAACTGGGACGAGAAAAATAACCTCAGAATGGTCAAGAATGAAGACTACTGGAAAAAAGACAAAGAAGGAAAAGATATGCCTTACCTAGATGCGATATTGGTTACTTTTATAGAAAACCGAAACCAAGAGTTCAATACCTTTGAAGAAGGAGACCTAGACTTTATTGCCAACCTCTCGGAAGCCTCTCGCGACCAAATCTTAGAAAAAAATGGAGAAATCAAAGAACAGTTTAACAGCAAGTATTCCGTAGAAAAAGTACCCTACCTCAATACAGAATATGTTGGCTTTAATGTGCAAGCAAAAGAGGGTAATCCATTTACAAATCTAAAGTTACGCCAAGCACTCAGCCACGCCATTGACCGCAAAGCACTTATCTCTTTTATTAGAAATAGCTTAGGTACACCTGGTGATTATGGCGTAGTACCTTCGGCTTTGCCTTCTTTTGATAGTACCAAAGTGAAAGGCTATCCGTTTAGCTTGCGCAAAGCCCAAGAATTACTTAAAGAAGCAGGCTATCCTAGTGGAGAAGGGCTGCCCCGTCTAAAACTTTATACCTATACCTCTGATAAAGAACTTGCTGAATTCTTGCAAAGTGCTTGGAAAGCCATTGGTGTAAAGGTAGATATTGAGCCTAACCAATTTGCTACACACCAAGAAATGGTGGACAACGGTAAAGTAAATCTTTTTAGAGGCTCTTGGCTAGGTGACTATCCAGATGCAGAAAATTACTTGGCCATGTTCCATAGCAAAAATTTTGCACCTAACGGCCCTAATAAAACACGATTTAGCGACCCAGAGTTTGATAGACTTTTTGAAGAAGCACACGAATCCGATAACCTGTTCACACGCTACGAAGACTATCTGAAGATGGACCAAATTGTGATGAACAACGCCCCCATCATTGTGCTTTACTATGACGAAGTACTTCAGCTTACGCAGCCTTGGGTAGTAGGGCTAAAAGCTGACCCAATGAATAACCTCATCTTAGAAAAAGTAGATATTAAGCGTGAGCAGGCAAAGTAATCATAGTAAATTAAGCAAGCAATAATTTCTACCTATCCAAAAGCAAGTCCCTACAAGGCTTGCTTTTGATTTTATAAAGGCTTAGAACTAGAAAAAAATGACAACATCAGAGCTATTAGTTGATTTTCACAAAGACGCTACTAGGCAAGGACCCGGAAGTACAGCCGATACCCTCAAGGCATTGAGCTTTATAGACCTTGAGCAAGGCAAACCGCTCAAAGTATTGGACATTGGCTGTGGCACAGGCGCGCAAACCTTGGTGCTTGGGCAAAATATAGAGGGTACTATCATTGCGGTAGATTTATTTCCTGAGTTTTTAGCACAACTTGCCACTCAAGCAAAAGCACTTGGGCTACAAGAAAAAATCATTACGCTTGAAAAATCAATGGAAGACCTCTCTTTTGAGCAAGAGACTTTTGATGTGATTTGGTCGGAAGGGGCAATCTATGTTGTGGGTTTTGAGCAAGGCATCAAAGAATGGAAAGAATACCTGAACCCAGGAGGCTACATAGCACTTAGCGAAATTACTTGGACCACTCAATCAAGACCCAAAGAGATAGAAGTTTACTGGGTAAACGAATATCCACAGATTGCCACTGCTTCCAAAAAAATGAAAATATTGGAAGAAAATGGATTTTCACCAATTGGTTATTTTTTTCTTCCTCAGCATAGCTGGCTAGAAAATTATTATGACCCTATGGTACAACGCATGAACGCTTTCCTAGAAAAGCATCAATATACTGACCTTGCAAAAGATATCGTGGCAGACGAAAAAGCTGAAATCAGCAATTATAAAAAGTATAAAAACTATTACAGCTACGGTTTTTATATAGCCAAAAAAGTAGTTCCCTTGTAAGCCTAAGCCAAATAAGACCTCTCTTGGTATCATTTAGAGCTACCCAGAGAGGATGGAGACATTTAGCTATTGGCAATCAAACCACGCCCACTTTTTTTAATGATTTGTTTTTCAAGCAATTCTTTGGAGATGCTTTCTAACACTCCATTGATAAACTGCTTACTTTTGGGTGTACTGATTTGCTTGGCAAGGTCAATGTATTCATTGATGGTTACTTTTACAGGAATACTGTAAAAGTATATCATTTCGGCTACTGCCATTTTGAGAATAATTTTATCTATCATTGGAAGACGGCTGAGGTCCCAATTTTTCGATTTTTTCTCTATTTGTTTAAGCGCAAGAGGTTCATTTTTAAGACTTTGCTTAAACAAGTCTATATAAAAATCATAGTCATCTTGCCAATTGGCAGAAAGTTCTTGAAGGAGTTTTTCATCTCCCTCCGCAGCGTGCTTGAGCGTTTTGAGTACTAAGCTTTGTATTGTTTTTTGATTTTCTTCCCAGTTGATGTCTTCTTTTTCAAAATATTCAGTAAGCAATGAGCCACTTTTTTCAGCCAGTATTTGTACTGTGATTTGGTTGCTAGAAAAAGCGGCAAGCCCTATGAGGTCAAGTAGCTCAAAGAGCGACTCATCAAAGGCAAGCAAGATATTTTTTTGATTGTCGTTGTAGTTGAGTCCGTTTTCGTGAAGTACTTGAGAGAGAACATTGACAGTTTCTTTAATCCATTGCGAGAGGGATTGCTCTATCAGGAACTGGTTTTCATTGAATGCATTACCAGAGTTTGGGTATTCAGCGGTTTTGATTTTGCGGTACTTTCTGAGTGTTTCACTCACAGTTTGGTCGCGAAGTTCAGCCCTCAGTTTATTAGCTACTACAAGTGTACGTTTCTGGATGTCTTGTCTTACTTTTCGGAGTTGTTCATTGCCCACCTTTATTTGTAAGAAATCATAGAAACTATTGAGTGCCGTGAGCGATTTTTCTTTTAATATTTCCCAGAAGTTATCAAAGCTATACTCTGCAAAAACTTCTTGCCACGCCTCAACTTGAAGTTTGATTTCACTGACTTCATATTGATTGAGTACCACTTGCCTAAATGCCACTTGGCGCACCAAGTAAAGCATCATTTCTTGGTCTTCTTCGGGGGTGCTTTGGGCGAGTTGGTCGTAGGCTTGGTAGCGAGCATCTTGCTCAAAGAAGTTTCTGTAGGCTTTGCGCAGTTGGCTCTGTTCGGATTCCCAGTTGAGGTTATGGCGTATTAGTTGGCTTTCTATTTCTGCATTGTCCATAATCTTTTGGGGTAGCGTATTGCGAGAGAGTTTAAAGTCGCCTCTCAGTGCTGCGCTACCCTCGCGGTTAATTTTTTGTTGGTAGCGTGCTTGGTCTTCTGTGATGATTTGTATGATTTCTTGCGGAATTAGGAGTGCTTTGAGGTAGAGTTGCTGTACAGTATTGATTTCATCTTTGAGGCGTTCGAGTGCTAATTTTTCTTCTTCTTGGCAGAGATTTTTATAATACAGCAGGGCATCTTGGGCAATTTTACGAATTTTGGGTTCTAGGGAGGCTTGCTCAAAAGCTGTAGGGTCTTGGAGGGCTATTTTAAAATTTTCTTGAGCGTTGGCTATTTCTTTTGCTACCTGCTCGGGTGTGGTGTAGGTTTTCTCCACCCAGTCGGGAGCGAGGGCTTCTTGAATAGAATCAAGTGCCAAGCCATAGCTTGCTTCTTTGGCTATTTCAAAGCTATACAGTGTTTGAAGCACCTTAGCGCGTAGAATACGGCGATTAAGCATATTGGTACAGTTATAAATGGATAAATATTACAGACAGCCATCTGCCATCTGCCTCAGCTATTAAATAATTTATTTTGGTTTTTTTGCTAAATGATATTTTTACACTATTCTCTGAAAGAAATCAATACATTTTTTAGGTAAAATACTTATCTTTAGTTGATTGTAGTTGAGTAACTGATGACCAACCTTTCATTAGGGATATGTTAGTATTAAATGTATGTGATGAATGTTTCAAATCAATAAATTCAAAATTAAAAGCTAATTATCAAACCATCAATCTAAAGTAAGATAAAGAACCACAAAAGCTAAAAAATAAAAATGCAAATGAACACCCATAAATGACAAACGCATAAAAACTTTAACATAACATTTGCTTTTAATATGGCTACAGCCAAAGCAAGCACCCACATCAGCTAAGTAGGTGCTTGCCTGAGATTTTGTATTATTTTTACAAAAATAATTAAATACGCGCCTTGAGTTTTGCCATTGCATCTATGCGCGCTTGCGCTACTTGGAGGGCAGCACTGTGAGTATTGACATTGCTGCGCTCTGCCTGCTCAAAAATATCAGTCAGGTAATCATAAATGCGCTCTGCATGTTTATAAACCCGTTCTCTATTGTAGTTGCCAATCACTTCATAATACACATTCATAATACCACCCCCGTTGATTAAAAAATCAGGGGCATATAAAATTCCCTTTTCTTTGCACAGTTCAGCATGTATTTGTTCATTTTCTAGTTGATTATTGGCTGCCCCTGCTATGATGTTGCATTTCAGGCGTTGGAGTGTGTCGTGGTTGAGAGTAGCTCCTAGCGCACAAGGGGCATAAATATCAGCGTCCACATCATAGATTTGGTCTTTGTCTATGCCCTGCACATTGTATTTTTTACAAACTTCGGCCACACGGTCTTCATAAAAATCAGAGACCACTATCTTAGTGCCTTCTTTGATAAGGTGCTGAAGAAGATACTCGCCTACGTGCCCAACGCCTTGTAGCGCAATGGTTCTTCCTGCCAAGCTGTCAGTGCCATATACTCTTTTTGAAGCGGCCTTCATACCCATATATACGCCATATGCTGTAACGGGCGAGGGGTCGCCACTGCCACCCATATACTCGGGCTTTCCAGCCACAAAGCGCGTATTCATGGCTACATATTCTATGTCTTGGGTGGTGATGCCTACATCTTCGGCTGTAATGTATTTTCCGTTCAGGTTTTCAATAAACTTACCAAAAGACCTGAAGAGTGCCTCTGTTTTGTGTTTGCGAGCATCACCTATGATGACTGCCTTGCCTCCGCCTAAGTTCAAGCCAGAAATAGCATTCTTGTAAGTCATTCCTCTTGAAAGCCTCAGTACATCTTGTAGGGCTTGCTGCTCACTCTGGTATGCCCACATACGCGTGCCACCTGCCGCTGGGCCAAGCACTGTATTATGAATGGCTATGATTGCTTTTAAGCCACTTGCAGGGTCGTGGCAAAAAACTATCTGCTCGTGCTCCAGTTGGCTCATTTGTGCAAAGATGCCCCCTTCTGAGCTTTGTATATCTTGAGTATTCATGCTTTTTTAGAAATAGTTTTAATTTTGAGGGTATAATTTTAGATTTTTCTAAGAATACTTTTACTTACGTTTCGCTGATTTCGAAACCCACAAAAAACAATTTAAGGGAATAAG
>CAYZQI010000094.1:0-18984 GCA_964480455.1 uncultured Cytophagaceae bacterium | reverse complement strand
GGCAGCTTCGCTAAAATCGGTTGGGATTAATATTTTTTTCATGATAATTGAAATAGATTAAATAAACATTGGCTTTCTTACCTTTGGAAAATAAGGAATTTTTTGAGTTTTTGGCATTGATTACAGCATTAAGCAATGAATCGATTTTAAAATGGTGTTTTTGTACTTTTCAATCAAATTTAAGACATTCTTTCCAAAAACAATCAATTACTTAAAAAAATAATCAAGAATTATATGTAATTCCTAGCACCAAGGTAGGCAGTGAGGCTTGTTTGATGACCTCTGCTGTAACACTACCTTTGAAAAAGTAAGACAATCCCTTCCTCTGATGTGTGGTAAGCACTATCCAATCAGCTTGATTTTGCTGTGCATAATAAGTAATGCCATCTTCTTCATTGTAGGCATTGACTGTATCTATGCGGTAATTTGTAAAAGGCACATCTACAATGAGTTTTTCTAGGTGCTTGTGTACTTCTTGAGTAGAGTAAAATTTATTGGGCTGAATCACAAAAAGCAAGACAAGTTCTGCATCAAAATAAACCTGAAAATCTTTTATTTTTTGATAGACCTCTAAATCTGTATAAGATAAATCTACGGCAAGCACTATTTTTTTGATGGGTTCACAGGGGCTTTCAGTTCTGATGGTCAAGACTGGTACTGCTGTTTCAGCTACAAGCTGTTCGGTATGCGTATGCTTGAAAAAACCACTTTGGGCGTGGGTAGCCATTACCACAAGGTCAATAGTGTGTGTTTCTATTTGTTGTAGAAGTGTTTTTACTACCTTTCCTGTTTCTAGGTGTGGCAGTACCTCTACTTGGTTTACTTGATATGCTTTGGTGGCTTTTTCTAAATGTTCTTGTAGTACTTCTGCGAGTTGTTCTTCGTAGGCACGTGCTTGGGGTGCATTATTGGCAGCCAATTGCTGAATAGATTTGAGTTGAGTATCTTCAATGATGTGTGTAAGTATGAGTGTAGCCCCAGTTTGCTTTGCGAGCCAAGCTGCATACTCTAGGGCTTGCTGTGCAAGGTCAGAAAAATCAAAAGGTACAAGTATTTTTTTGAGTTTCATTGGGTTTTCATTTTTTGAATATTGATAAAATTTTGCATGCAATATAATTGCTTTTGGTTAAAACTCAAAAATTGGCTACTTACTTTTGCTGTTTAGGCGGTGTTTGGTTTAGGTTTTTTTCAGCAGAAATCTCTTTACCACAATGAGGGCAATGAACTGCTTGGGTAGTTTCTTCTTCGAGGGATTGTTGTGCATTTGCCTTTTTCAGTTCGTCAAGTTGATTCAGAAAAGCTGCACTAATAATACCCGTAGGCAAGGCCACAATCCCAATGCCCAACAACGCAATGATGCCACTCAGTATCTTCCCCAAGGGCGTAACAGGATAAACATCTCCATAGCCTACCGTAGTAAGGGTAGCTACAGCCCACCACAGTGTAGCGGGAATATTGGGGAAAGCCTCTGGCTGTACAGCATTTTCAATGTAGTACATCAAGGTAGCTGCAAAGAAAAGCAAAATCATGGTAATAAAAATACTTATGTTCAGCTCTTGGCGTGTTTCTTTGATGACTTTGCTGATAAGAGAAAATGCCCTTGAGTAGCGTGAAAGTTTTAGCAGTCTTAACAAACGCATCATGCGGAGTGTACGCACAAAGCGGAGGTCTATTAGCAGAGGCAAATAAAAAGGAATAATTGCCAACAAATCTATAAGTCCACTCCAAGATTTCATAAAACGCCATACAGACCTGAAGTAGCTGCTTGCGGGGTAGCTGAGGTCTGCGATAGCTATGCGTAAAAGATACTCTATTGTGAAGATAATCACCGAAACCAGTTCAAAATAGAAGAAGTAAGTTTTATAAGCCGCATACAAAGGTGCAAAAGATTCTAATACAATGGCAACGGCATTGAGCAATATCAAAGAAATGATGAAAAGCTCAAAAACACGTGCTATGTAGGGGGGTTGTGGAGAACTGTTATCTATTATGGAGGCAATTTTTTCTCTGAATGTGGGCATGCGCAGTCTTATTCTTAAAATTTAGTTTTTGGTGGACTTTAATTTGCCCCAAATTTAAAAAGAAGTTGTTGGAATGACTAAGTTTTAATAAGGTATAGGTCAAGCATTTTAAGGTTTCACAATTTTATAAGGTATAACTAAGTAAAGTATCGCTCAATTGCATTAAGATGCAAAATATTGGTAATCAATACATTAGAATAAGTAACGAGCAGTCTTCACACAATAAGCCAACAAGTATCATCTACCGGGCATAGTAGATAAATCTTCGTAAGCTGGAGAGATGCTAGGCAGTATATTTTCAAGAGAGGAAAAATACACTTTAACAAGGCAAAGTCTCCTCTGTTCATCGGAGATAAGCTGCTGAGTGCCAAAAGGGGGCAAAGTTTCGCCGTAGCCCTCTGATTTAACAGAGATTTGTGATACCTTTTCATCAAGGGCATTGAGCAAATAGGTAGCTACCTGCTCAGCGCGTTTTTGTGAAAGTGCCAAATTACTCTTTCTTCTTTGTTCTTGGGGTTGTTTTGCATAAAAAGGCTTGCTGTCTGTAAACCCTGCTACTTCTATGTTTATCTTGATGGCGTGGCGGAGGTCTTTTTGAGGGTGTTCTAGTAAGGTTTGCTCAATTACTTTGAGTAGGTTTTGAAATTGTACTTGATTGCGTGCAGAAAGTGTATGCTCACCACTCTGAAAAAATATTTTTGCCTCGATGTCTGCCTGAAAAGGAATTTCTTTTATCTGGTACAAACTTTTATAAAACATAGCTTGCTGTTTGAAATCACTAGAGATAGAAGAAAGCGGCTTGTGAATGTTCTTATCATAAGGCAGCACCCAGACAGGCTTCCCCCCGACATAATGAAATTCCTTACTACGTAAGGAATGGGAAAGATGTGTATTACTTTTTGTGGTCTGCTTAATCGCAATAAGCGATTTTTTGATGGTTTTATTTTGTTGATGTTGTGAAGAATTTACCTGAGAGGCAGTAAGCACACGTGGTGTGCTGCTTATGGGATTTTCCTGTGCAAAAAGCATATTTTGGCTCTGAATCAGCAATAAGCACATCAAACTGGCGTAATTGTTCATCTTTTTCATTATTTGGCATATTTTTGTTTTGGCAGCACAAAGGCTTATTTTTGTTCTCTAAGGCGAAGGTTTTGTATTTTTTTGAAATACAGAACACCTCTTAGGAAATTGTAAATTATGAGTTGTGAAATGTGATTTTTAAAGTCTTCATTATCAGCAACTAATAAGCAAAAACAACCGAAGTTATTATTTATATTTTCCTTAATTACTAATTATATTCTAAAAAAGAAACTATGATTGTATTTTTAGCTTAAATTCTCTAAAATAGAATCAAGTTTCATAATTAAAATAGACTTCCAATATGGATTTATCAGATAACGAAAGAAAGGTATTAATTGCTTTGTTTTTGGAGTATGCCTTGAAGCAGCCACACCCCGAACGAGGTAAGTTTGAGGAGCTATTTATGAGAAATAGAAGGATTTGGATAACAGAGAGACGGTTTTTGGAGAAGACCAATCAACTCAAAGTGATAAAATCATTGATTGCTAAAAATATTCTAACGCCTCACCCTATTCTTGGATACCAGTTCTTCATCAAAGAGGCTTTTGTAGAAAAAATCTATCGCCTTGCCGACCATGGCGACCTCACACTGCTTACACAGCTTGTAGGGCTTTGGGTAGAGCCTGTGGCTGATAGCTGACTGAATTGCTACTTCAAATCAACTTTGAATATAAGACAATTCAAACCTTGATTCTCACAAAACTATGCCTCAAAGTATGCCAAGCTACATAGCCAAAGCCAAAAGCAAGCATACTATGAAAAGGCAACAATCCGAAGTCTCCAAAATAAAAAGCCAAGAAAACACCGCCCAAATAATAAACTGCCAAAATAGCCTCTACAAGGGTAAGCCCACTGAGCATACTTTTGAAATAGGTATTGCCCTGCCATCGGTCTTGTTTTGCTTGCACATTGAACTTGGGCGTACGCACAAAAGGGCTTTTCTTACCAATGTAGCCCTCAAAAACTGCCAAGGCATTGTGCAATGACATACCCATAGAAAGCGACAGAAAAAGCACAAAGTCAAGCAAAAATTGCGGCACATCACGCCAAGTCCTTTGCCTGATTTGATTTTCTGAACTCCAATAAAAAAAGCCCAATATACCAAAGCTCAACAAAAATACAGAAGCCAACTGAAACAAAAACGCATAACTTGCAAAGCTGTGCTTCACCCACAGAATAGGTACACTGAGCAAAGAAATCATCAGAATAGAAATAAATACAAAGCTATTCATCAAATGAAAAAGCCCATGTAGCTTTGTGAAAATTGGGAGATTGGGTGCTAAAAGTACCTTGCCTAAATTTTTACGGGTGCACTCTGCTGCTCCTTTGGTCCATCTAAACTGCTGACTTTTCATGGCGTTCATCTCTACGGGTAGTTCGGCGGGTGTGCCTACTTGGTTGAGGTACTGGAATTGCCAGCCCTTAAGCTGAGCACGGTAGCTAAGGTCAAGGTCTTCGGTGAGGGTATCTGCCTGCCAGTTGCCTGCTTCTATGATACATTCATTGCGCCAAACGCCAGCCGTGCCATTGAAATTGATAAAGTGCTTACCATAGTTTCTGCCGCCTTGCTCTATGTTGAAATGTGCATCAAGGGCAAATGCTTGCAGGCGTGTCAAGAGGGAGTATTCTTTGTTGAGGTGTGTCCAGCGGGTTTGTACTAAACCAATCTTAGGATTTTGGAAGTGCGGCATGGTCTTTCTCAAAAAATCAGCAGGAGGCACAAAATCAGCATCAAAGATTGCCGTAAAATCTCCCTTAGCAATAGAAAGCCCATACTTTAAGGCGCCTGCCTTGAAGCCCGTTCGCTCACTACGACAGATATGCGCTATCAAAAAACCCTCGGCTTTGTATTGTGCCACTAGTTTGGCTACTATCTCAAAGGTTTCATCAGTAGAATCGTCAAGTACCTGAACTTCAAGCCTTTGCTTTGGATAATCCAATGCAACAACCGCTTTGATGAGCCTTGCTATGACATATTTTTCATTGTAAATAGGCAATTGTACGGTTACAGAAGGTACATTTTCTATGTCATCTATTGCTAGGGGAGGTAAGAGAAAAGCATTTTTTTTTGATTTCCAGAAGAGCAACAATAGGTGCAACTGTGCCAAGCTGTATAAAAATAAGAAGCTCACAAAGAAGCCATACACAGCCAAAAGTAATATTTCCATGAGTCTTAATGCGGCAAAGCCTCTTTTGATTTTTTAACGATATTTAAATAATGTCTTGATGATTTTGTACCCTGCCAAGATAGTGCCTTTTAGTGTGCCCGCTATTTTAGACTGTCCTATGCGCCTGCGGTAATCAACAGGGACTTCGGCATATTTTAAGCCTTTTTTGACTGCTTTGATTTGCATTTCTACTGTCCAGCCGTAGTTGGTATCTTGCATCTCTAGTACCTGCAGTTTATCAAAGCGAATGGCACGAAAAGGTCCTAAATCTGTAAACCTTGCCCCATAAAACCAATATAGAAGTGTAGTAGCCAACCAATTTCCATAAACCTGCTGCGGTAGCAAAGCACCAATTTCTTTATTGCCTTTCGCCCTTGAGCCTATCACCATGTCATAGCCTTCCTCGAGGATAGGCTTTACCAAACGGATAAGCTGCTCAGGATAATCTGAATAATCGCCATCTAAAAAGACCACAATACCTGGAGGGGTCGGTTTTTTACTCAAATAATCAATGCCAAACAAGCAAGCCGAGCCATAGCCCTGCCGTGCATCTCTGATGACCGTAGCCCCTGCTTGCTGCGCCTCTTGCTCGGTGTCATCTGTGGAGTTGTTGTTGATAACTACTACTTCCCTAATCCAATCCATAGGAATATCTCTGATAACTTTTGCAATGGATTTTTCTTCGTTGTAAGCGGGTATGAGTACATCAATGGCTTTTTTTGCCTTTTCTTTTTCCAAAATTCGTACAATTTTATCAATTTAAAATAAACCCTGCAAAGATACACAGAGCTTACAGACTACTATGTCAGTTGAATGACTTTTATTGGTCAGATCAAAACCTACTTTATATTTTGCTTGCTTGTCAAATCGAGCGATTTCTTGTAATTTTGTATCAAAAAAACATAGCCCTTGAAAACAAAACCTATCCATATCGGCATGGTGCAGATGTCGTGCAGCGACAGTAAAGCAGATAACCTAGCAAAAGCCATAGCCCAAATCAAAACCCTAGCAGCACAAGGAGCACAGATTATCTGTCTGCAAGAGCTTTTCTTAATGCCTTATTTTTGCTTTGAAGAGAATTTATCTTTTTTTGACCTTGCAGAGGCTATCCCAGGGGAAACTACCCAAGCCCTCCAAGCTGTAGCCAAAGACACACAAACCGTCTTGATTGCTTCTCTCTTTGAGCGAAGAACAGCAGGCATTTACCACAACACCACCGCGGTAGTAGATGCTGACGGTAGCTACTTAGGCAAGTATCGCAAAATGCACATTCCTGATGACCCGGGTTTTTATGAGAAATTTTATTTCACTCCAGGCGACACAGGCTATCGTATCTTTAAAACAAAATATGCCAAAATAGGAGTGCTTATCTGCTGGGACCAGTGGTATCCCGAAGCTGCACGCATCACAGCCCTTATGGGGGCAGAAATACTTTTTTACCCTACTGCCATAGGCTGGGAGCTAGAAGAAACCGAGGCCACTAATCAAGAACAGTACCTTGCTTGGCAAACTATGCAGCGCAGCCACGCCATAGCCAATGGTATTCCCGTAGTGGCAGTCAATCGTGTAGGCAGAGAGGCAGATACCCTTTTTTGGGGAGGTTCTTTTATTGCCAATGCCATGGGTTCAGTCGTCTATCAAGCCCCTTTTGAGGAGGAGATAAGCCACGTACACACTCTTGACCTCAGTGAATCAGAAAAATACAGAAGGGTATGGCCTTTCCTGAGAGATAGACGCATAGATAGTTATCAGCCCATTACAAAGCGGTTTATTGATGAGTGAGCAAAAGATAGATTTAGAACACATGCAGCGTAAGAAAAGCAATGTAATATTGGTGGTTTTGATGAGTGTTTAGGAAAGTGTAAATAATAACTTCGGTTATTGCTACTTTTAAATTGCTGATAATGATAGTTTAATCATAAGTCAATCAGTGGAGTTGTGTAAAAAGTTGAATAGATTTGTGTACATTGTGTTTGCTTAGAGGGTGTTTGGTACACTCCAATACTCCATAAGTGGATTATCTATGGGCTATTGGAGTGGAGGAAAGACGACTAGAATTTATATTTTCATAGCCATAAAATAGTTTTGTAAATATAATTTTTGCATCTAAGGTTGATTACCCAAAGATAGAAGATAATTTCATGGCTACACTCATATCTCCGTCAATTTTCATTTGTCCGCCCATAAAAGCTGACATAGGGCTAAGGTCGCCATCAAGCATTTGGTGAAAATCTCCAAGAGCTACATTCACTGTGCAGTCTGCATCTTGGTCGTCATTGCTCACAGGGTCGTCTGTACTTGTACTGTTCAGAAAAATAACTCCTTCATCAAATACAAATTTTACAGTAGCCCCTAAGTCGCTCATACCTGCGGCAACTTTGTCTTTTACTTTTTGAGTAGCATTTGCTAAATCCATAAATTAATTCAATTCTAAGTTTAAAAATAAATATGGGCTAAAATTAGCTATTTTTGAGTAAATGCAAAAATCAAATCAAAATATTCGTATTTTTTTTGAGATAAGTACAAGAATCTTGAAGGAAAATTTGAAAATCAAGATATTTTCCCCATTTTAGAGGAAAAAGCAATCTCAATTAAATAAAAAGACAAATCAAGAAATAAAATGAGTGGATACTATTTTACAGAAGAGCATGAAATATTTAGGCAGGGCTTGAGGCGGTTTTATGCCCAAGAGGTTATTCCCTACATAGATGAATGGGAGAAAGCAGGTGAAATCCCTAAATCTATTTGGAAAAAAATGGGTTCAATGGGCTATTTGGGCCTGGACCACCCCGAAAAATACGGAGGAAGCAATGCAGATTTCTTTTATACCGTGGTTTTTCAAGAAGAGACCATCAGGGTCAATAGCGGTGGTTTTGGGGCAGCCGTAGGAGTTACGCCTTATATGGCAGGTGCACACATCTTGGCAGCAGGCAGCGATTACCTTAAAGACAAATACTTACCCAAAAGTATCTCAGGAGAATTGCTAGGAGCTTTGGCAATCAGCGAGCCGAATGCAGGTTCTGATGTGGCAAATATCCGCACAGTTGCCAAGCGCGAAGGTGATGAGTATTGCATCAATGGTTCTAAGACTTTCATTACCAATGGTGTATTGAGCGACTACATTGTGGCAGCCGTCAAAACCGACCCCGATGTGGGGGCAGCAGGTATCAGCCTGATAGTGATTGATAGAGATACACCCGGAGTTTCGGCTACTAAGCTCAACAAGCTAGGCTGGCACGCTTCAGATACAGGAGAGATTGCTTTCCAAGATGTACGAGTTCCTGTTGAGAACCTGGTGGGAAAAGAAAACAGGGGCTTTTACTACATCATGGACAGGTTTCAGTTAGAGCGGCTTATGATGGCAATTGGTGGAGTAGCTTCGGCAGAATTTGCACTTGAGTATGCCTTGCAATACATGGCATCGCGGCAGGCTTTTGGCAAGAAAATTAATCAATTTCAGGCTTTGCGGCATCGCATTGCAGATTTGGCCTCTGAGATTGAGCGCGCCAAGTTTTTTAACTATTATTTGGCACAGATGCACCAAGACGGCAAGGCTGTGGTCAAGGAATGTTCTATGGCAAAGCTACTAGGCACCGAACTCTCCGACCAAGCAGTGTATAAATGCTTGCAATTTTTTGGTGGCTATGGCTTTATTGAAGATTACAAAATCGCACGCATGTTCAGAGACAGTAGGATTGGTACAATTGGAGGAGGTTCATCAGAAATTATGCGTGAGATCATTGCCAAAATGGTGATAGATGCGGTGAAATACGAGCGTGTAAAGGCATAAACCAATGTTGATAATGGGTGGAGAGTAGAAAAGCATTGATTGCACTGGCGAGTCAATGCTTTTTAGCCCAAAGTTTATTGGCGGACGAATTTTATCTTATTTCTATTATCTAACACTACGATAGACTGTTCGTCTATACTTATGATTTTTGCTTGTTCTTCTTTTTGTTCGTCTTCATTTGATTGTATAATTATTAGATACAAACCATCTTCGCTTAGTTTCCAAGCAGTAGCTTCTTTTTGTCTATCACCGTCAAATATGATTACTTTTCCACTTGCTTCAAATATCACTTTTATACCAGGTGCTTTGATGTTCTCAGAAGACATCTCAACGTTTTCATCTAACTCAATGACGTTCCATTCACCTACGATGAGTTTTTTCCTTTCAGCAATTTCTTCTTCGGTGAGTGGTGCTTGTGCTATGCCTGCTTCTCTGCGCTGGAGTGCCATTTCGCTGTTGCCTGTTTTGAACCTAAATTCTGTGGTGCTAACTTCTACAATGGGCATTTCTTCTACTATGTCATCATTTTCTAAGATATAAAAAGTTTCGCCATCATCACTTAGTTTCCAAGCTCCTGTCTTGGTGATTTCGCCCTCATTCTCAAGTGCAATTTCATTGTTTTCTTTGATGACAAGGTAGCGTCCTTCTTCAATTTCCCAATAGCCTATTAAATCTGCTTTACGTTGCATCAGGTCAATCTCCTGTGCAAAAGTGGGAGTAGCGATAAGTAAACAAAGCAAGGTAACTAAATAAATTGTTTTTTTCATTTTTATTCTAGTTTGATTTAGATGCAATAACGAAGATTACTGTAAGAAGATATAGAATATACCACAAGAACACAAGAAACACAAGTTCTTTTTGTGTTCTTTGTAAAACTTGGAGAGTAGAACTATAGATTTTGTATTAAAATGTAATGTTGGTTCAAGTATCCTTACCCAAGCCGGCAACTTAAAAATTTTATGGCAATAAGACGTTCCACTTTTTAAAGGAGTGGAACGTCTGTTGGCTCATTGCATCAACAAAAACAAATAACTGGCAAGTGCTGCACCTACCAAGGGAGCTGCCAAAGGAACCCAAGCATAGCTCCACTCACTACTCCCTTTAAACCGTAGCAAGCTATGCACCAATCTGGGGCTAAGGTCGCGGACAGGATTGATGGCATAGCCCGTAGTGCCTCCCAAAGAAAGCCCAATAGACCAAACCAAAATGGTAACAGGCAACACACCCAAATTGCCAATCACTGCCGCTTGCGAAGCTGTAAAACTCAGCAAAACAAAAATCAGTGTAAAAGTAGCAATCAGCTCTGAAAGAAAGTTTATAGGTATGTTTTTGATGGCAGGGCTTGTGCAGAAGCAAGCAAGCTGTAAATCAGTATCTTTTGTGGCTTCAAAATGATTTTTATAGACTACCCACACCCCCAAAGCCCCTAGCATAGCCCCAATAAACTGCCCGCTCAAGTAAGGCAAAACAGCAGTGAGTTCAATAGCTCCTTTGAGCAACATGGCAAGGGTTACAGTAGGGTTGAGATGTGCCGCACTCCCTAATTGATTGGCAACCACTACACCTATAAAAACCCCAAAAGCCCAACCCGTACTAATGACTATCCAGCCTCCATTGTTGCCCTTGGTACCTGTGAGTACTACATTTGCCACTACGCCATTGCCCATCAAAATCAAAAACATAGTGCCCATCATTTCTGCCAGCATTATTTTCATTTTATTTTCATTTGGTTTTACAATCAAAGCCTTGTGCTGTTATGCACTATATCACAAAGCTTTAAAAGATGTTTTATGCAAATCAAGCTGAAAAAAATGCAATTTTAAAATTTTTTGGGTGAGTTTGAAGTGTTTTTTAATCTATCTTTCTAATATCTACCTCTTCGGCAAGCCCTTCGCCTGTCTCGAGGTAAGTAAGCAACTGTGTGGCAAAATAAGGGCTAAGACTAAGTCCTTTAGTGCCAAAACCATTGAAAAGGGCCAAAGCAGCATGGTCTGGATGTAAACCTATGAGTGGGCGGCGATTTGCGGTAGAACCTCTGATGCCTGCTTTTTGTGCAAGAATTTGGTAAGGCAGTTTTAAGATTTTATCTAATTTTTGGGTGAGTTGCTGGCGTGCATCTTCTGTGGTGAGGTAGTGCAGTTGGCGCGCATTGTACGTACCCGACACAAGGTATTCTTGATTGCCCAATGGAATAATAAATACACTTTTTTTGAGTGCGTGGGGCAGTATCTCCGTACTATGTATTTTTATTTTAAGCCATTCGCCTTTGTCTGGCTTAAAGGGTAGATAGTTGAAGTAGGGATTTCTAAGTACTCTTGCCCCTTCGCAAAAGATGATTTTGCTTGCTTCAAAATCTTTCCAGACAACTCCATTTGGCGTAATTTGTAAGTCTTTGTAGTCAAAATTGGCTTGTAAGTAGCTTTTTTGATTAATGAGGAAGTTGCGGTATTGCTTCAGTAAATTTGCTGTATCAATATGAAGTGCTTGTTGGGTTTCCCAGCCACCAAAAGGAACATAAGTAAATTTTTTGTAGGGTTCAATGGCAGTTTGCCAATTGACAAATGCACCAAAGCCTTTTTTTTCACTTTCATTGAACCAGTCATTTTGTTGTTTGATGTTGTCAAAGGTTCTGAATACTTCCATTTTTTGACAAAAACCTCCACCAATGGTCTCTTCAAGTTTTTGATAGAACTGATGCAGATGGGAGAAAATTTCTTCAGCCTTCCAAGTCTTGACCAGTCGCCTGCCCGTGATGGGGTTGCACATACCCGAGGCAGCTTGTGAAGCATTGTAGGGTGAGCCATTGTCTATGACAAGGTGCGGTTTATTTTGCTGGTATAATACAAAAGACAAGACACTTCCCGCAATGCCTTGCCCTATGATGAGGTACGCTAACTTTGTTTTCATTGGTTCATTTAGGTTGGCAGCTTAGGGGGTGGTTTTTTCTCCTTCTATCTGCTCGTCATTTTTATCATCTTGGGCTTTTTTACCAAAGCTACCAAAGAAATTTTTTGCACTTTTAGAGAACTCTCCAAATTTTTCTTTTGCGCCTTCGGCAAGGTCTCCAAGTTTTTCTTTTGCACCTTCGGCAAAATCTTCCATTTTTTCACCAAATGTAGTAGCTGGCTCGCCTGTGAGGGCTTCGTGTACTTCGGCTTTGATGAGCCAGTTTAGGTTTTTAGTAGCCGTTACGATTTTGTCGTCGAGTGTTGCTGCTACTCTTTTCTTGATAAAATCAATGGCTGCTTCGGCAGCAAGTTTTGCTTTGTCTTCGGGCAAATCGGCATGTGCAGCGATGTGTTTGGTTAGTTCTTCCATGAGTTTGTTTAATATTTTGGGGTGATTAAAAAATTAGTCTTCAACAGTGAAGGTTTTTTGCCTCAAAAAAACCGAAAGCAGCAAGTATGAATACCCACGGCAAAGCAGGAAGTAAAAAACGCCCGTCCCAGTTTTCAGAAGTCAGTGCCACCATTACTGCTTGCAACCCTACAAAAATAATCATAAAAATAACAAATCTACTTTTGTGATGCAAAAGAACTCCTTTCAATGCGAAAAAATAAATAGGATACAAAAAACAAGCAATCACAAGGTTATGCCCCTAAGAGTAGTATGGCTTGATATGCCCCAGAAAAAGCAGCAGTTTGAGGGCGGTAAGCTGGAGTACATACCAAGGCTGATAGGCTATGAATAATAGCCACCTCAACAATGCAAAGTACTCCTTTTCGGGAAAATGTACCTGATGAGGAGGTTTTATCCAAATAGCTATGTCAGGATAAATCACTTCGGCTTTGGCATAACTTGCCAAAATAGAAGGGATAAAATGTAGCAAAGTATTGTTGAGCAATACAACAGCCCCGCAAAAAAAGGTAAGATAAGAAATCTTTTTAAAACGTGGCGGTATCTTCAGTCCTATCAAAACGTAAGCAAAAAATGCAATTAAAAATACCAGCCCCACAGGTCTGATAAAAACCGTAAAAAATATACAAGCCAATGCCATTGCATATTTTGGCTTTGTATCTGCACCCACCCAAGCATACACACTCACTATTACCATGCTCGTAAACAAGCCATCGGTATAGACTATCAGATTCCATTGGTAAAATTTGAACCAAAGCACATACAAGAATGTCGCAAAAAAAGGAGTCAATGAATTTTCAGCAAAGCGTTTTGTAAGTCTATAAAGTGCAACAAGGGCTAACAAAGCCATCAGCACCTGCACAAGCACTATCCAAAGTGTATCAACTTGGCACACAAGCAACCCTGCAAGCACAAGACTGTAGGAAACATAAAAAAACTCCCTTTCTTCGGGGAGTTTTCCAAGCAATAAATTTCGCGCATTTTCTATATAAAGTGCAGAATCAAATGAAGTAATTGCTCCAAAATACAAAGAACTTAAGAGTTGAAACAAAAGCCAAATACAAACAAGCACTGCCAAATGCCACTGCTGATATTTGATGAGTAAAGAAGCTATTTTTCTGAGAAAACACTGCACAATTGATAAAATCTATTGGGTATTCTCAGCATTTTTCTTCTCTTTCATCAAAGCATCAAGCGTATTGACTGCCACAAAATGATAATTGGGACGTGCCTTTTGGTAAATGGCTTGAGCCTTTTCCATACCATTTTTACTTGCAATCAATGCTTTATAGATTGGCACTAAAAACTTTCTCCTGCCTACTTTGACCAAAAAACGTTCTATGGCTGGTTCTACGGCAGTATATTCGTTTTGGAGGGCAGGAATAAACCAAGCAGCCAAGATTTCAGCATTGCCCGACTGTGTAAATCCAAATGCTTCATCAAGTTCTTTGAGTTGTGCTTGCGAAAGTGGCTGAGGCAATTTACGAATAAAATACAGCCATTCGTGGCAAGACCATGCCTTGGTTTGAAGTGCAGAGGCTTTCTTGCCCTCGCGCCAAGCAAGCAACTCTCCATCAACGGCGGCAAATCGGGTAGGCTCTACTTTAGGGCAGTTACTAGGCAAACCGGGGCCAAACACCCAAGCATCAATATTGAGCGATTGGGTTTCGGGAAGTTGTTCAGAGAGATAAGCCAAGAATCGCTCTGTATCCATACTTTTGAAGGCATAGGTATCAAAGTAATTTCTTACAAAAGTATCCATTTTTGCCCTGCCTATCTCTGCTTCTATCATTCTGAGAAAGAAATAACCTTTTTCATAAGCAATATCGGTTACGCCTTCATCAGGATTTCGCCCTTTGAGGTTGAGTTTTAGATGTGTATCTTTGATGTTTTCTTTGAGCAGTTCTATGTCTTCAAGCAAATCTTGGAAGCCCAAATAGGCAAGCATATCGGCATAGTCTTTACCTTGGATTGCCTCCATAATTCTTCGCTCAAAATAGACTGTAAAGCCCTCATTGAGCCAAAAGTCATTCCAAGTAGCATTGGTAACAAGATTGCCCGACCAAGAGTGTGCCAGTTCGTGGGCTACCAATGAGGTGAGCGAGCGGTCGCCTGCAATGATGGTAGGCGTAGCAAAGGTGATGCGTGGGTTTTCCATACCGCCAAAAGGAAAGCTAGGCGGAAGCACTATCAAGTCATATTTTCCCCAAGCATAAGCACCGTAGAGGGCTTCAGCAGCTTCTAGCATTTTGGGTACTTCCATAAATTCATCTTTGGCGGCTGCCAGTTCTGAGGGTTCGGCATATACCCCTACCCGCTCATCAATGGATTCAAAGGCAATATCGCCCACTGCCAAAGCAAGTAGATAAGCAGGGATAGGCTGTGGCATTTTAAAAGTATAGATACCCTCAGGGTTTTTTTCAGTAGGATTTTCTGCACTCATCACTGCCAAAAGCCCTTCGGGAACTTGTACTTTTGCTTCGTAAGTGAAGCGAATTCCGGGGCTATCTTGGCAAGGCACCCAGCTACGGGCTAAAATTGCTTGCGACTGCGTGAACAAATAGGGTTGTTCTTTGCCCGCCGTTTGCTGAGGGTTGAGCCACTGCAAAGCCTCTGCGGCTGGTGAGGTTTCATAATATACCGTTACGAGTTTGGTATCGGGCTTTATCTCAATGCTAACCTGCTCGCCAAGTGGCTCAAAAGTAGGTGCAATTTTGAAATTGGTAGGGGCTTCCTCTTTTCCTAGTGCTACTTTATATATTTTGAGTGCTTTGCTGTCTAAGAGTAGCTCATCAGTGCCAGTCTTATTTTCAATGGTAAGGCTTGCTTTTCCTTTGATTTTTTTGGTGTCAAAGTTTACAGCAATGTCTAGTGCCAAGTGTGTCATTACAACCGCTTCGGGCTTTGCAAAAGTATGTATATCGGGCATTGTGGGTGGGTTTTGGGTGCTTAAATTATCTTTTTCTAGAGCCTGTGTATTGTTTTGATTGCCTCCACAACTAGCAAAGGCAACTGCTAAAAATACAATGACTACAAAATGTAAAATCTTCATCAACATAAATTGTTTTTTACTTGGTTCAGCATAATTCCTTTCATTTCAATCAGAATATAAAATTGAGGAATAATCTTAGATTTACAAAAAAATGAGATGGGAATTATTTATTGATGAGTGCTCTAGTTTTTTAGAATATTTGGTAGTGTAGGAATCTTCGTGTTATTTGAGAAATTTACTTAGAATTTAAAATTACTCTTTTTAATATTTAGTTTTCTTTGATTTAACAGAATACAAACACAGTAATTCTGTATTAAAACTTAATTTTCAGGATAATATTTGGGTCAAATTTTTATCTTTTATCCAGCACGGAAATTTCTACACTAAGAAAATTTACGGTTTTTCACCTCAGCGAGTATTTTCATTTGTTGAATGGCAATGGCATTGAGCTTTACAAGCCGCTCATTTTGTGGCAGTCCTTCATTGATAAACAAAGCATTGATATTCTCTAAATTGCTCAAACGTATTAGCTCATTAATGGTGGCGTGGTCACGCATATTGCCTTTTAGGATAGGATTTGCCGCTCGCCATTGCTTGGCAGTAATGCCAAAAAGAGCAACATTGAGTACATCAGCTTCATTAGCATAAATGATAGAAATTTGTGTGGATGTTAGTTCCTGAGGAACTAAGTTTCTTTTGATAGCATCGGTATGGATATGGTAGTTGAGCTTGGCAAGTTCTCGCTTGGCACTCCAGCCTATTTGTTTTTGCTCTTCCTCTTTGAGGCGTTGAAACTCTTTGATGATGATAATTCAAACTCTACCGAAATCCAAGCTGCAAACTTGAAGGCAATGTCTTTGTGTGCAAACTAAGTTATTTTTTACATTTTCCTTACCATCAAAAAACAAAAACACTAATCAAAAAAGCCTCCTACTTGTTTAGTTACAAAAAACCATTAATACCATGAGATTAGTTAGTTGCCTTGCTTGCTGCTGCTTCGTTTGTTTAGCTACTCAGCTTTCTGCCCAGCAAGCCACTGTAAAAGGGCGTGTAACAGATGCACAAGGTGATGCCCTCTCGTATGCTGCCATTTATGTAGAAGGTACTAACATAGGCACCACCACCAATGAAGAAGGCGATTACGCCACCAAACTTAGCAATGGCACTTATACCTTAGTTTTTCAGTATGTAGGTTTCAAGACTCAAAGCCAGACCATCACCATAGAAGGTGAAAATATTTTACTTGATGTAGTACTCAGCACAGAGGCCATGCTGCTCAAAGAAATCATAGTAGAGCGCAGCGACCAAGACCCTGCCTACGCCATCATCAGGCAAGCCCAAGCCAAACGAAAATACTATTTGAATGAAGAGATTAAATCTTATCAATGCAAGGTCTATATTAAAGGATTGAACCGACTCAGCAGCAAACCTAAAAGTTTTATGGGGGTACGCATTGATTTGGATACAGGCATCGTATATCTCTCCGAGTCGCTTTCTGAACTGAGCTACCAACAGCCCAACCAATACAAAGAGCGCATGATTGCCTCTAAGGTTAGTGGCGACCCACGAGGCTTTAGCTTCAACCAAGCCACCAATGCTTGGCTCAATCTCTATGAAAATATCAGTGCTCAAGAACTCACCGAAAGAGGCTTGGTGTCGCCCATTGCTGCCAATGCCATGGCTTACTATCGCTATCGTCTCGAGGGAGCTTTCTACCAACAAGGCGAGCTAGTCAATAAAATACGGGTCATTCCACGCCGCCGTCTTGCCCCTGCCTATTCGGGGTTTATCTATATCACCGAAGGTACTTGGCGGATTCATAGCACTGACCTCTACCTACAAAAAGGGGTGGTGGAATTTGTAGATTCCATCACTGTAAAGCAGGTCTATGCTCCAGTACAAGATGATATTTGGCTACCACTTTCGCAAAAGTTTTATTTCAGTGCTGATGGCTTTGGTTTCAAAGGCAATGGCTATTTTGCTTTTGTGTATTCTGACTATATAGTAGAGCCTGCTTTTGATAAGAAGCATTTTAATAAAGAAGTCATCACCGTAGAAAAAGAATCCAATAAAAAAGACTCTATTTTTTGGGAGCAGATTCGCCCTGTTCCGCTCACGCTTGAAGAAAATCTAGACTATCAGCGCAAAGACAGCATCAGGATTATGAAAGAATCGCCTGTTTACAAAGATTCACTGGACAGAGAACGCAACAAACTCTCTGTGGGGGAAGTGCTTTGGGCAGGCTATACTTATAGGAATACTGCACGAAAAAAGTCTTTTTCATTTCAGCCCATTTTTAGTACTTTTCAGTACAATACCGTGGAGGGGCTGGTAACAGATTTTACCTTAGATTATCAAAAAAATTATGAAGACAGGCGTTTTTTTTCTGTACAGCCTACTCTTCGTTATGGCTTTGCCAACCAACGCTTTCAAGCAAAAATAGCAACTGCTTATCGCTTCAATCCCCTGGCAAATGCCCAAATTTCGCTAGAAGGAGGGCGTTATGTAGAGCAAGTCAGTAGGGTGCAGTCTATTTCACCTTTTGTCAATTCAGTCTATACGCTATTTAGAGAAGAGAATTTCTTGAAGATATATGAAAAAAGCTATGGCAAGGTACGCTATCAGCACCGCTTGCTGAAAGGCTTGCGTATGTTCACAGAGCTAGAATATGCCAACCGCAACCCTATGCAAAATAATAGTGATTATGCTTTTAGAGATGTGGAAGGGCGAGCGTTTACAAGCAATGTGCCGCTCACACGTGAAAATATAAGTGCTGAGTTTGAGCAAAACCAAGCACTTACTTTTGGGCTAGTGATGTTAGTAGATTTTAAGCAGAAATATGCCCGCTACCCCGACCGCTTGTTTGTAATTGAATCAAAATATCCCACATTCAGGCTCAACTACAGGCGTGGCATACCTATTTTAGGCAGCGATGTCAATTATGACTTTTTGACCTTGGGGGTTTTTCAAGATTTGAGCCTTGGGCTAGTGGGCAATACCGAGTACAATTTTGAGATAGGTGCTTTTTTGAGCAGCAATCAGATGACTTTCATTGATTTTAGGCATTTCTTGGGTAATCAGACTATTTTTTATAGAGAGGCTTTTGGAGGGTTTCAGTTATTAGATTATTATAAGTTTAGCACAAATCAAGCGTATTTACTGGCTAACTTTGAACATCATTTTGAAGGCTTTTTGCTCAATGCCATTCCTTTGTTACGGCGGCTCAAGTGGCAGACTGTGGCAAGTGCCAATTATCTCTACACACAAGATGCAAGGCACTATTTTGAGCTAGGCGTAGGAATAGAGCATATTTTTAAGATTTTAAGGGTTGATTTTATTACTGCTTTTCAGAGCGGTGAAAAAATCAATACAGGGCTTAGGGTGGGTTTGGGCTTCTGAACCCCTCTCCCCTATTTATAATTATCTATACCAATTTTTGCAAAGTATTTACAAAGAGCATCTGAAATAAAGACGTTCCACTTTTTAAAAAAGTGGAACGTCTATCACAGTCTTATCTCTCTTCTGGTCGCAGCGTCTTTACCCACAACCGCAACTGCTTTGAGCGTCTCGCTCAGA
>CAYZQI010000093.1:0-18987 GCA_964480455.1 uncultured Cytophagaceae bacterium | reverse complement strand
AAGTTTTATTTTTTTCTCAAAAATAATAAATATCAACTAATATTTAACACTATCACCTTCTCTATGTATTCTATGATACTATGCATTTTTTTACTTTATTAAACATCAATTGTTTAGGCTCAAAGCTAACTTGTCCATTTTGGCAGAGACTTTGGATTTGATTGATTGGGTTATATTATTTTTTGTTTGCTTTCTTAAAATCTAATCATTATATAATCAGCATGGCATCACCATAGCTAAAGAATCTATATTTCTCTTTGATAGCTACTTCGTAGGCATGCATTACGAGATCATATCCACCAAAAGTGCAGGTAGTCATCAGCAAAGTAGATTCAGGAAGGTGAAAATTAGTGATGAGGGTATTAGGAATTTTAAAATCGTAAGGCGCAAATATGAACCTATCCGTCCAACCCGCATTGGGTTTTAGTCTGCTCAATGCTGAGACAGAAGACTCCAATGCTTTGATGGTAGTAACTCCCACAGATACCACTCTCTTATGGTTATCTAAGGCTTCATTCACAATTTGAGTAGTACTTTCTAGCACTTCAAAGTTTTCAGAATCTGCTTTGTGCTTGGTAAGGTCTTCTACATCAACACTTCTGAACGTACCCAAGCCGATATGAAGTGTAACAGGGGCGATATTTACACCATTGATTTCTAATCTTTTGACAAGTTGCTTAGTGAAGTGTAAACTAGCAGTGGGGGCTGCTACTGCCCCAACATGCTTTGCAAAAATAGACTGGAAGCGTTCGCGGTCTTCGGGTTCTGTCTTACGCATTGCATGAATATTTTTGGGGAGAGGGGTTTCACCGAGTTCATCAATAAGGCGATAAAAGTCAGGTTTTTCGTATTTATCAAACAAAAACCTGATAGTACGCCCTCTTGAAGTAGTGTTGTCGATGACTTCTGCCACAAGTTCTCCGTTTCCAAAGAATAGCTTGTTGCCTACCCGTATTTTGCGTGCAGGATCTACCAGCACATCCCAGAGGAATTGGTCTTGGCTCAACTCTCTGAGCAAGAACACCTCTATTTTTGCACCCGTTTTTTCTTTGCTTCCGTAGAGGCGAGCTGGAAATACTTTGGTATCATTGACCACAAATACATCTCCTTCGCCAAAATACTCCACAATGTCTTTGAAGATACGGTGTTCAATTTTACCTGTATCTTTATGCACCACCATCAGTCGTGATTCATCTCGGTTGGGGGCGGGGTGTAAAGCTACTAAGCTGTCTGGTAAATCAAATCTAAATTCGGAAAGTTTCATATAAAAAATCGACAAAAATAAAAAAAGCCAACAATAGAATTAGCAAACTTAGAGAATTGTTTGAAATATCTCTATATTTGATGAATGAAATAATGCAGTATATTTTCTAACAGTAATAAATCAACAATAATTATGCGTTTTTTTCGCTTTTTGAGGCTTGTCTATGAGAGCATGCGCTTTGCCTTGCAAGCCCTGAGGTCTAATTTATTGAGAACCACCTTGTCTTTGTTAGGAGTAAGTATCGGTATTTTTGCCATTGTGGGTGTGTTTGCGATTGTAGATTCACTAGAACAAAAGATAAGGAGCGATTTGGCTTTTATTGGAGATAATGTAATGTATGTTCAGAAATTTCCTTGGAGTTTTGGTGGCAGAGGTGGGGCAGATTATCCCTTTTGGAAATACACTGCCAGACCAGCCAATACAGAAACAGAGTTTAAGTTTTTGGCACAAAATTTACAAACAGCTAAAGCAGTGGCTTTTCTAGCACAGCGTGGCGGCAATATCGTAAAATGCCAAAATCGCCGCATTGAGGGCGTTTTTCTTACGGGAGCTTCCTTTCAATACCAATTTATACAAGAACTGGAGATAGCCTCGGGTCGTTTTTTTTCGCGCCAAGAGTCTGAAAAAAAACAAAATGTAGCAGTGATAGGAGCGGAAGTAGCAGAGGCACTGTTTGGAACAGGCAACCCCCTCAACAAAACTATCAAAATCAAGGGTAAGCCCTTTGTAGTAGTGGGCTTGATGAAGAAAGAAGGCGCTAACTTATTTGGTTTCAGCCCAAGAGATACTCAGGTGATAGTACCTTATGGTGCTTTTGGCACACTTTACAGAATTGGCTACAGAGCCGTAGAGCCTACAATTGCGCTTAAAGGTTTCCAAGATGACAAAGGGCTCAAAGAGCTAGAAGGCGAAGTAAGAGGGCTATTGCGTGCCAAAAGAAGTTTAAAACCGCGTGAAGAAGACAATTTTGCACTCAACCGCACAGAAGCCTTTGTAGATGTGATTTCTTCTCTCTTTGCAGTGCTCAATCTAGCAGGTAGTTTTATTGGCTCTTTTTCTATTTTGGTAGGAGGTTTTGGAATAGCCAACATTATGTTTGTATCTGTAAAAGAGCGTACCTCGCTGATAGGCATACAAAAATCGTTGGGTGCTAAGAATTATTTCATACTTACACAGTTCTTATTTGAGGCAGTTTTTCTAAGCCTTATAGGTGGAGGAGTAGGATTGCTGTTTGTTTATATGATTTCTCTGATATCTGTTGATTCTTTTGATATAGTACTTTCTTTCAAAAATATTATAACAGGTATTGTCATTTCTTCAACCATAGGCTTGCTCTCAGGGGTAATTCCTGCTTACATTGCTGCCCGCATGGATCCCGTGGAAGCCATCAGGGCTTAAGGAAAGTGTAAATGATGAGTTGTGAAATGTGATTCTTTAGAGCTATCATTACTCGCAACTTAGAAGTTAAAATAACCGAAATTATTATTTACCTTTTCCAATACAGAAAGTAACATAAAATACTAAGGCACAAGCCAGGTACCTTTCCATTCAGTATTTTGGAGCTCAAACTTAGCGCGTAGATGCCCCTCGCGTCTGATTTGGAGTATTTCTATATTCTGTGGTATAAAAGCCAATCTACAAAAGTAGCTTTTAGACTCCTCAGAGTGTGTTACTTCCTCTAAGTTGTTGATGGCAGTGCCTGGAGGCAGCAAAGTGGTGTAGTCTTTTTGGGCGTGTGTCGAGATATTCTTCCAAAGTGTAGCTGTAGCTTCGTCTTGATAGTGAATCTTTGTAAAAGCCTCGATGCGTATTTGAAGCCATTTTTTAGGGTGAAAAAAAAGCAGGCTCACCTGAGGATTTTCTTGTAATTGCTTAATTTTTGGTGTTCTGAAATCAGTGTAGGCCCAAATATATTGCTTTGTATCAATGCTACGAAGTGCTAGGGTTCTTTGGTAAACTTGCTTTTCATAAACAGAGGCAAGCACGAAGTAACGAAAAGGATGCTTTTTATCTGCGGTAGCACGTTTGAGTTCTACCCAAGCATCTTGATAAAATTGCTGAAGCACTGCTTCATCTTGATTTTTGAGGGTCATTGATTGATAATTAATTTCCTATAAAGCCAAAACAAGTAGATAAAGTACTTGTTTTGAGTCGTGTAGCACAAAATTTAACCTGAGTATTACATTTTCGGTACTGTGCTCCATAAAAATTATCTTGTTAGCTTTGATAATCCTTCAATTTTTGTCTGAGAAAGTCTCTTAATGGTGGTTTGAAGCCTAATTCATCACTATTCAGGAAAAGCTAATTACTGATAAAGGTAGCCCCTGATTAAAGTGTGTTGCTGAAAAAACTTGCCTGTTACACCCCACCTAACCTTCCCCCTTTCACTCCATAGCCCCTAGGTTACAACCCAGGAGCTATGGAGTGAAAGAGTCTTCTCAGCCAGTTACTACCACTTAGAGAGCAAAAAATGGTAAAGCTATTTTTACTCCTTCCTCCACACAGTTGGGGTATTTGTGCCCATCAACTTACACAGCCGTTGAATTTTATTTTCTGAGTGCTGTAATGATGTTTACCTCGCTGTGTAGGGTGCGGTGTACGGGGCATTTGTCAGCAATTTCTATCAATTTTTTGCGTTGTTCCTCATCTAAATTGCCCTCCAAGGCGATTTCTCGTTGGATTTGGTCTATTTTTCCCCCTTTTGTTTCGCAGGCAGCACAGTCCTGAGCGTGTATCTTGCCGTGCTGTAGGTGTACCCTAACTTCTTTCAAATCCCACTGCTTTCGGTCGGCATACATGCGCAAGGTCATACCAGTACAAGCTCCCAATGCCACCAAAAGGTATTGGTAAGGGTCAGGCCCTAAATCTTGCCCTCCTACCGAGTGCGGCTCGTCTGCCTTTACTAGGTGCTTACCTGCCTTAAAATCCATGGTATATTTTTCAGTTCCAATGACTCCCACCACTTGCAGGTCTGTGGATAGGCTGGGGGTTGAAGGTATTTCAAGGTACCGGCTTGCCCAAGCGGCTATGCTTTCGCCCACATAGCTTGAATCGTTAGGATTGGTGAGGAGGTGGTCTGCATTGTCGAGAGAAATAAAACTGCGTGGTTGCTGGGCAGCTTTGAAGATTTGTGTTGCATTTTCTATTCCTACGATTTCATCTTCGGGTGAGTGAAGTACCAATAGGGCAGCACCAAGCGATTGAATATGCTGAAAAGTATGCGTGCTTGAGATGTCCTCAAGAAATTGCTTCTTAATCCGAAAAGTTCTCCCTGCAATTTTGACATTGGCCACCCCCTCTTGCTCAATGGTATCTTTGGCATCTGCTATCAAATGCGCTACATGCTCAGGCTGGTAAGGTGCGCCTACCGTAGCCACAGCAAGTACACTTGGCAAGTGCTGTTTTACTGCCAAGACCGCCGCACCTCCCAAGGAATGACCAATGAGCAAGCTAGGGGCTTGGTAATTTTTATGTAGAAAATCTGCTGCTGCTATCAAGTCTTGGATATTAGAAGAAAAATTAGTGTCGGCAAAATCTCCTTCGCTCTCTCCCAAGCCTGTAAAATCAAATCTCAAAACAGCAATTCCTCGCTGACATAGCGCGTGGCTGATATGATAAATGGCTTTGAGATTTTTGTTGCAAGTGAAGCAATGCGCAAAGATGGCAAAACTGTGCGGCTTGCGGTCTATTGGAAACTCTAAGCGTGCGGAAAGTTGGACATGATTTGAATTTTGGAAATTAATTTTAATGGTTTGCATAATTTGATAAGATTAGAAGTATTAGAACAACAAGATAAACTACCTTTTTGCAATTTATAGTATTTTTACTGTTTAAACCAGATTAATTTTCCTAATTGACAGCCAAATGACATAACTACTCAAAGAGTATCTTTGCCATTACCTAATATGCTAGCACTGACCAGAAGTCTGGGCAGTTTAATGGATTGCCTTATTCAGGCCTCTTTTTGGCAAATCTACCTGATTTCTTTTCTGAATTTTAATAAAAAATGTATTTTTGCCTATTCATAAACTAAAAAGCCAACCTAAGCCGAGTTGTAATACAAACCATGACAACCCAAACATCTCTCGAGCAGTATCAAGTGTTACGCATCTTAGGCAAAGGTGGTATGGGTACAGTCTATCTCGCCCGACACAAACAACAAGGCTATAAAGTAGCCATCAAAGAGTTAAAGCCTCAATTTGCCCAAGACCCACTCATTCGCTCACGCTTTGCCAATGAAGCTGCCCTGATGAGCAATCTCAAACATCCTAACATTGTAGGGCTTTATGATTACATAGAAAGCAAAGAGGGGGTTTACTTGATGATGGAATACATTGAGGGCATTACGCTTGATTATTACATTCATCATGTCTCTGGCCCTATTCCTGAGAAAAGAGCTTTAGAGGTATTCAGCAAAATACTAGATGCTGTAGCGTATGCACATACCCGAGGCATCATACACCGTGATTTGAAGCCTGCCAACATTATGATTAGCCCCATAGGAAATATCAAAGTATTGGATTTTGGCATAGCTAAGAACATCTATGAAAAAGATCAAACTCCACTCACCCAAATAGGGGTGCGAATGGGTACAATTTATTATATGTCGCCTGAGCAAGTCCAGGCGCAGCCACTTGACCACCGCAGCGACATCTACAGCCTAGGGATTTGCCTGTTTGAAATGCTTACGGCCACAAATCCTTACCTCAAGGAGGCCTCTGAATATGACATCAGCCGCAAAATTGTCAATGAATCGCTGCCCTCAGTGCGGAGTTATTATCCCAAAGTGAGTCCACACATAGAGCAGGTCATTGCTAAGGCAACCGCCAAGAAACCTGATGCACGATTTCAGAATGTGGCTTCTTTCAAGACAGCCCTTGTGCCAGCGGGTACAGCTCAAACCCCCGCCTTTGAGCCAAGCCCTACTGTGGAGTGGATTATACAACCCCTCAACAATCAACACGACCCACTACCCAAAGACAGCGAAATAGATGACCTGCCCCAAATGCCTGAGGAGCTGATATTAGAAAATCGGTTTGGACGGATTTCCAATCAAAAAGTAACTTTTTACAGAGGAAAAGATTTGTTTGAAGAGGGAGAACCCACAGAAATTCCGCTAAAATACCTTATCTCTGCCGAGCTTTCTACCCACCACGAAATCATCAGTGGTGCAGTTTTTCTTACGTTGGCTGTATTGCTTGTGGCTTTGTTTTTTAATGTGATTAGTTTTATGATTGCGCTTGGGCTTATGGGGCTTGCGGGCATTAGTTTTATGCAGTTTCCTACGCTGATTTTGGTGCGAAAAGACCTCAAAAAAGCAAAAATGCGTGCTTGGCCTTGGCATCTATGGTCAGCACAAGCTTATATACTTAATCTACAAGATGCCCTTGATTCAAGAGAGTAGTTTGTACTTGCATCTGAAGATTGATACTACACAGATTAGTTGCTCAAAGAGCCAAGGCTTGATATACATTTGCGTAGCCTTCTATACCTTTCTCAAGGCTAAAATACTCTTCGGCTGCTTTTCGGAGTATTTGAGGATTTATTGCTTGCAGTTTATCAAAACTAGCAGCAGTTTTTTCAAAAGTATCTTCCTCAAAATCTGGTAAGAGTAGCCCTAGATTGTATCTTTCAAACAAGTAGCTATGGTCGCCCACGCCTGCATTGGTGATGAGCGGCACACCCATTGCCAATATCTCGCCCATTTTGGTAGCTGAGGAGGCTTTTTTAGAAAACAAAGGTTTGATGAAGAAGATAGCAACTTCACTCTGTGCAATGAGGCGAGGTACTTCTTTGCGTTCTGCACGCCGAATGGTAAGCTTTGAAGGGTCAATACCTTGGCGTGTTGCCTCATCAAGAATAAAGCTAGGAGTGTCGGCAGTGATGAACAGAAAGCTTGCATCAGGCTTGTTCCGAAGCAAGTGTTTGAAAAATCTGAGCATTTCGGGGAGCATATACCAAGTCCCTACTGAGCCAAGATAGGAGAGCGTATGCGTTTTTTGTGTATCATTTTGGGGTGTGAACAAATCCATATCTACACAGCAAGGAATGACCTGAATGGGTGCTAAGTGAGGCAGTTGCCACGACTCTATTTCTTGCTTTGCCAAGTGGGTGAGGCTAATGGTTTGGTCGGCTTCTTGCAGAAACAAGCGTTCTTGCTTTTTAAAAAATTGATAGATTTGCCTAAAAATGGGGTTTTTCAAATCCCATAGTTCTCCATCTATGCGTTCGTCAGCCCAAAAGCCACGCATATCAAAGATAAATTTTAGATTGTATTGCTTTTTAAGCCTTTTTCCGAGCAGCGCAGCCAAGTAACTGCGGCAGTGTACTACTTCATATTTTTTTTGAAAGTATAGCTTTTGGGCCTTTTTATACAGTCTGCGGAGGTCAAGCAATGTAGAAAGCACTGGAGGCCGCTTGTTATAAAACTCGTATTGCCAATCAATCTTATGCTGGTCTGTGAGGGCTTTGATGAGTGCATAGCGCAGGGCAAAGTTTTCTTTCTTTTCGGTACTTAGGAGTGTAATCTGATGTCCATAATGGCTAAGTCCTATCAGGTAAGGCAATACCTGTGATTGCCCTAAGGGGTCTGTCATGCCATCATAAGAAATATAGAGGATTTTTGCCATAAGTATTGATTTAAGATATGTAAATAGGTAAGCAAGTTAGGCGAAGCTATTGGGCATCAATTGCTTACAATTTTATTATTTTTTGTTAAAACTTAACCCATTACAAATTAGGTAAAGTCAAGAAAAAAGTAGTGCCTTTGCTCAGTGCTGTTTCGTAGGTGATTTCTCCTTTGAGCTTTTTGGTAAGTACTTTGATGATAGAAAGCCCTAGTCCTGTGGAGGTTTCGCCGCCTGTGGGTTTGGCAGAAAGTTTTTGAAATTTTTTAAACATTTTGGCTTGGTCTTGCTTGCTGATACCAGGGCCTTGGTCTTTGATGTTGATTTGAATAGCTTTGTTTTTTTGTTCAATAGCTATCCATACCTTTTTTTGTGGGGGAGAAAACTTTACTGCATTAGAGATAAGGTTGTCTAAAATACGTGTAAGGCTGTCTTTGTCGCTACGCAATCTAAAAGACTGGGTAGTTTGCAACTCAATGGTGATGTTTTTCTTTGCAGCCATACTTTGCTGGTGCATATTTATGACCTCTTGTACAAATTCATTCAAGTTGATGTCTTCAGGAGTAGGTGTGTCATAGTCAGACTCATAGGCATTGATGGTGAGAATGTCCTCAATCAATCTTCTGCCACTTTCTACTACTTTATCAATCATCTGCACATGTTCCTGCTGCTCATTATTGAGCGGGCCTACCAAGGGCAGCAACTGCATGAGCCCTTGCACACGATTGAGGGGTGCTTTGAGGTCGTGTGCTACGATACTCATGAGATAGTTTTGTGTTTCGGAGAGTTCTTTGAGGGTTTGTTTTTGTTCCAAGATGGCTTGTTGTGCGGCGTAAAGCCTGAGGCAGGTTTTTACACGTGCTACTACGAGCAGTTGGCTGAGGGGTTCAAATATAAAATCGGTAATGCCTAGGTTAAGTACTTCTTCTACCTGCACCTGTGCTGGGTCTTTTTCTACATAAAACAAGATAGGTACTTGATGCGCTTTGGGGTTTTGCTGCCAAGCGGTAAGGTATTCAAAATAGTTAGAAATTTGACCGTCTATGATAAGCAAACTGACCTCTGCGGCATAAGAAGCAAAAGACTGAGGAGAGGTCTGCTGTGTATTTTGGTGCAAAACGGTGTTTACCTCCTCCAGGTTCTCTAGGTATTTTAGCAATACCTCAAAAGTATTCGCTTTTGATGCTAAAAGCAATAGTTGGTTCATGCTTGCTTTTTTTAGTTTTTAATGCCTGAAATTAATTTATTTTTTGTTTTACCTAAGTTAGCACCTACTCATTTGGGAACATAGATTTTACAGATATTGCTGCTCAAAACATGTATTTTGTCAGTGTCATCTGTGCTTTATGGATATTGACTGTTCATTTGTGTTACACATTTATTAGCAATTTAATCAAATTGTGCCTAGGGCTTTTTTTCTTTTTTCCCAAAGACAGAAATGTTTAAGTATCGTTTTGGGTTTTCGCGTAAGTCTATAAAAAGTTTATCTACTTCTTGCGTTACCTTGTTCAAATTGGTGTAGAGCGAGTCATTGTTGGCAAGTGCGCCCAAAGTACCCTCTCCCTTATTGACCTTTGCCAAGATTTGGTTGAGGTTTTCCATAGAACTATCCAATTTTTTAACGGTTTTTTCAATGGCTAAATTATTAAACTTTTGAGTGAGTGAGTCCATATTGGCCGCTACGGGGTGAAACTGCTGCTCTAAGACCAGTAAGTTGCTTGAGAGTTGCCTAAGGTTGCGCACGATTTGGTCTATATCGTTTTTTGCCAAGGTATTGTTCAAAATGTCTGAAATGCTATTGAGATTACTAAGCATTTCTTGCATTTCTTCCTTTGAGTCGGCTAGGGCTTTGGTCAGTTGATTGATATTACCCATGATAGAGTCTGCTTTTGCTACGAGTGGGTCAGCTTTTTCGGTGAGTTGTGCAATCATTCCTTCATCTCTTTGTGCTTGGAGGGTATCGCGGTTTTGGAGTACTCGCTGGCTTTTATTCATTTTTAAATCTATCATTTTACCGCCAAGTAAGCCATTGTCGGTCAGTACGGCAAGGCTTTTCTCACCGAGCTTCAGGTCATTTCTAATTTCTAGTGTAAGTAAAAGGCGGTTATTTTGACCTTGCAAGATTTCTATGTTGGCTACTCTGCCTACATTTAGCCCATTAATCTGCACAGGGTTTGAGATGGTCAGCCCGTCCACGCGGTCATAGATGACAAAGTAAATATTATTACTTGATAGAAAGTCTGAGCCTTTCAAAAAATTGAAGCCTGCATAGAGCATTACGGTAGATACAATGGCAAGCAAACCGATTTTAAATTCTTTTGACATGGTTATTTTTCTTTGGGTAAATCTTGAAGAGATACGCTTTTTGCAATTTATTGATTTAATTGATTTCTTCCTTATACGCTTTTACAGCTCTGTAGATTGCCGAGGCCAAATATACTTGATTATTGGTATTTTGGAGGTACTTTTCTTCTTCTGGATTAGAGAGGAAGCCTAGTTCTATCAATATACTGGGCATGGTAGTTTTTGCTAAGACCACAAAGCCTGCTTGTTTTACCCCTCTTGAGGTTCTATTGGCACGTGTACGCAGCTCGAGGTCTATTTTGTTGGCTAAATTAAGGCTATTGGCAAGGTGGGTCTGTTGTCGCAAAGAAAGTAAGATATAAGACTGTGGTGAGTTGGGGTCAAAGCCATCATACCTTGCTTGGTAATTGGTTTCTTTTAGAATAGCAGCATTTTCACGTTTGGCTACTTCTAAGTTTTCTTTGGTTTTATGCAAGCCCATCACATATACTTCTGTTCCCTTCACACTTTGTCGATTGGGAGTTTTATAGGGGAGAGAGTTACAATGCAATGAGATAAACAAATCCGCACGGTACTCATTGGCAATTTCAGCCCTTCTGTAAAGCTCTACAAACTTATCGTTCAGGCGTGTATAAACAATTTTCACATCAGGAATATTTGCTTTCAAGATTCTGCCCAATTGTAAGGCTACCCGTAGGGTGATGTCTTTTTCTTTGGTGCTGCTCCCAAGTGCGCCTGGGTCTTTGCCTCCGTGCCCAGGGTCTATCACAATGATAAATTCTTTTTGAGTGAAAGGCTCAGGTGGCATGAATACTACAAAACTGCAAAAAAGCACAGTTGCTGGCAGTAAAGCATACTTAAAATGTGAAAAAAAGTTAAAAAAGTACTTCTTCAAATGCACAATATTTTTGGTTGGTAGATTATTTACTACTTTTACACAAAAGTCTGACTTTTTTAGCAAAATGCCCAGATTTGGTAAAGGTTTTTCAGTTTTCTAAATTATTGAATACGATTCAGATTATCATAAACAGATTCATCACGCTAAGGTTCGTTTATTTCTGGACAATGCTCTTATGGTTTAATGCTTGTACAATAGCAGCCCAAGCCCAAGAGTCATCAGCCCAAACCAGACCCTCGGATAGCCTCAAAATAGTAACCAATGGCATAGAAACCACCATTGAATACTATGCCGAAGACTCTATTGTGTCTAATCTTATCAACAATACCGTCTATCTTTATGGTAAGGCAAAGGTTACGTATGGAGACATCAACCTCACTGCCGAGCAGATTGAAATTAACCAAAACACCAAAATTGTGGTGGCAAGAGGTACTACAGATTCTACAGGAAAATACAGAGGTAACCCTGTCTTTAAGCAAGGAGCTGATAGCTATGAGGCAGACTCTATGCGCTATAACTTTGAAACTAGAAAAGGGGTGGTCATTGGCATTGTAACAGAGCAAGGAGAGGGTTTTATACAAAGTGAAAAAGCAAAACGATTGCAAGATGGAACAATGTATGCCTTTGGCAACAAATACACGACTTGTAATCTTAGGCACCCTCATTGGTACATCAATACCAACAAAATAAAGCTTATACCCGATAAGCAAGTAGTGAGTGGCCCTTTTAACCTTGTCCTCTCCGATGTGCCTACCCCTTTGGGCTTTGCCTTTGGTATTTTTCCTTTTGTAGATAAAAAGAAAACAGGAATTATTTTTCCTACCTACGGAGAATCGGCCGACAGAGGCTTTTTTCTCAGAAATGGAGGCTACTACTGGTACATCAGTGAGTATGTAACCTTAGACATTAGGGGGGAGATTTATACCAATGGCTCTTGGGGGGTGGAGATGGCACTCCCTTACCGCAAAAGATACCGCTACAGCGGAGGTGCTTCCATCAGGTATAACAAACGCTTTCAGGGAGAAGACAACGAGCGCGAAGAATTTACAGATTTCTGGATAAGATGGAATCACTCACCCATTCCAAGAGGAAAAAGTACCTTTGCTGCTTCTGTAAACTTTGGTACGCAGCAATTCAATAGAAGAAACTCTTTCAACCCAAGAGACCAGCTTTCCAATACTTTTAGTTCTAGTATCTCTTACAACACCACTTTCAATGTAGGCAATGCACCTGTTACGCTTGGGCTTTCGGCACGTCAAGACCAAAACAATAATACCAATGTGGTGAATGTAACCTTGCCTGCGCTCAACCTGACAGTCAATCGGATTTATCCTTTCAAAAAGCCTGGCCAAAGTGCCAAGAACTTTATCCAAAAAATCAACCTTAATTATAGCTTCAATGCGCTTGCAAAATATACCAATCAACCAACTAGTTTGAGTGGCTTTCCTTTTGAGGTAGCCAATCAGCCCATCAACCCCACCACAGGGGAGCCAGTGCCAAGCGATTCTTTACAGCTTGATTTTAATTTTGCTAATTTTGCTGAAATTGCCAAAAATGCACGCATTGGGGGCGTGCATACTATCCCGATTTCTACCAGTCTTAAATTTTTAAAAGTATTTAGCCTCAACCCCAACTTTACCTACAAAGAGGCCTGGTATCCTAAGCAGCTCAACTATACCTACCTAGCTGCCGATACTACCGTGCGCATAGATACGCTCTCAGGATTTAATCGTGTTTATTCTTACTCTACAGGGGCAAGCCTTACCACAAGGATTTACGGCTTTTTTAATTTTGATGTGAATAAAAAAGGGAAGTACCTACAAGCCATCAGGCATACGATGGTGCCTACCATCACTTTTAGCTATCAGCCAGAGCTGGCTGGTGAGGCACAAGGTGTTTTCCAGAATGTGCAAATCAATGCAGAAGGCGACCGTAGGCTGGTTTCACGCTATCAAGGCTTTGAGCCACAGCCTCCAGCTAGTGTGGGTGAGGCTGGGGTGATTAATTTTAATTTACAAAACATCTTTGAGGCAAAAGTAAAACCCAAAAAAGATACCGTTGAAGAGAAAAAAATTATGCTCTTAGATAATCTCTCTTTGGGTGGAAATTACAACCTCGTGCGCGATTCGCTCAAACTTTCTGAAATCTCTATTGCTGCCCGTACTAGGCTACTCAACTTGATTGATTTTAACTTTACGGGTGCGCTAGACCCTTATGTTTATCAGATTACCTCTTCTAATGAAGCAGGGCAAATCACCCAAACCCGCATCAACAGATATACTTGGCAAGATGGAAAAGGCTTAGGGCAGTTGAGTCGCTTCAATGTATCGTTGGGCTTTAACCTTACTCCAGAAACTTTCAAGAATTCTGTCAAAAAGAAAGCACAGCAAGCCAAAGAAAATCCTGCTCAAACTATAGGCAGAGAAATCAATGATGCCGAAGCATTAGAGCTGCAAGCCATTGCCAACAATCCCGAAGAATATGTGGACTTTGATATTCCTTGGTCGCTTAATATCAATTACAATATCAACTATAACAAAATAGGCTTTTTAGAAAGTAGAGTAACGCAGCAAGTCAATGTATCGGGAGATGTTAGCCTTACAGAAACTTGGAAGATTGGCTTCCAAACGGGCTATGATTTTGACCTCAAGCAGGTCAGTTTTACCAACATAGACATCTCTAAGGATATGCATTGCTGGGAAATGCGTATCAACTGGAACCCCTTTGGCACATTCAAATCGTATTCTTTTGACCTGAGGGTGAAGTCAGCCATTTTGCAAGACCTCAAAATCTCGCGCCGCCGTAGCTTTTACGACCGTAATTTTTAGAAATAACTGTTCAGGTATTCAGCATAGGCTTTGCAGAGTGCCTTTACAGTTTTGATGGTCTTAGCAACCGCTGTTTCATCTATTTCTCTAGCTTGCAGAAGTTTTCTTCCTACCTGTATTTCCTGCTCAAGGTCTTTCAAATCTAGCAATCCGATGGTAGCCCTGATGTTATGATGAATCTTTCTTAGCTTTTCAAAGTCTTGGTTCAGAATAGCATAGGCATATTCATCTGGAAAATCTGTGAATACCTTGATAGCCAATTGATTGTATTTGCGGATAAAAGCCTTGTTGCCTCCTGAGATTTCTATTACTTTTTGATAATTGATAGCTCCTTGTTTTTCGTTCATAGCAGAAGGCTTTGCTCTCGAGCTGCTTTGTGGTATGGTATTCTTACCTTGCGAAGGTAAGTTCCTGACAATCACCTCGTAAAGTTCATTGGGTTTAAAGGGCTTGGTCATGTAGTCATTCATGCCTGCTTGATTTACCTTTTGCTTCACCTCGTGCTTGGCAGAAGCAGTAAGCGCAATGATAGGGATATGCTGAAACTTTCCTTTGAGACTTCTGATGCGCTCTGTAGTTTGGTAGCCATTCATTACAGGCATTTCCAAGTCCATCAAGATGAGGTCATATTCATTTTTTTCTAGTAGCTCAATGGCTATTTCTCCATTTTGGGCAAAATCCACTTCAGCATTCCATTTTTGCAAGAACTGATTGACCACCATCTGGTTCATTTCATTGTCTTCTACAATTAAGATTCTACAGGCTTGCAAATTAAAATCATTGATTGGAAGGTCTTGCCCAAAGGATTCGTTCGTATTTTCAAGGTTACGTCTTTCTCCTTTTTTAAATTTCAGGTTAAAATAAAACTGTGAACCCACCCCAGGTTCACTTTCTACATAGATTTCGCCGCCTTGTAGTTCTATCAGGCGTTTGGTGATGGCAAGCCCTAGCCCCGTGCCGCCAAATTTGCGTGTAGTATCTTGGCTGGCTTGCGTAAAACGCTGAAAAATATGCTGGACTTTGTTGGCATCTATGCCTATGCCCGTATCCTTTACCGCAAAAGTAAACTCAAAATGGTCTTTGTCCAATCGCTCTGCTTGTATCTCTATTTTGATGTAGCCTTTTTGTGTAAACTTTATGGCATTGTCTATCAAGTTGGTAAGAATTTGCGACATACGCACAGGGTCTCCAATGATGATGTCGGGTACTTGATTTTTATATTCTATTTTAATGTCTATGTTCTTGTTGGCTGCTTTGTAGCTAAGGGTCTGCGTGATAGAGTTGATAAGCTCTTTAAGGTCAAAGTCTATTTGCTCAAAAGTAGTCTGCCCTGATTCTATTTTGTTGTAGTCTAAAATATCATTAATGAGCACCAAAAGGTTTTCAGCCGAAAACTTAAGAATATTCAGATTTTTGATTTGCTCGGGTTTTGGTTTTTCTTGCAAAAGAAAATGCGTCATTGCAATTACCGAGTTCATTGGCGTTCTGATTTCGTGGCTCATTGCAGAGAGGAAGTTGGCTTGGTTTTCAGCATTTTGCTCGGCATTGCGTTTTGCTTTACGGAGTGCTTTTTCAGTCTTTTTCAGTTCAGAAATATCCCTTGTAAAGCAGAGCATTGTATTGGGAGATACCTGCGCAAGGTCTATCAATACTGGTATTCTTTTTTGATTGGTTTTTAAAAGTGAAAGTTCTACATTTTCATTCTTACTGGCAATAGACTGCAGTGCTTTCCAAGTAAAGCTATTGCGCCCATTTCTAAAGAAATCTGTAAACTGTCTGCCTTGCAAGTTATGGTTTTCAGTTACACCCAGTTGGGTTTGTGCTGCTGTGTTGATGTATTCTATTTTTCCCCCTAGGCTTAAAATCCAGATACCCTCGGGCGCATTTTGGATATAACTTTGCAGTTTGTATTCACTTTCTTGGAGTATTTTTTCGGTTACTTTGGTAGAGCTAATATCAAGTACTACCATCATCAGACTATTGACGAAAGCCTCCTGATTGGTAATAGGAACAATCTGCGCCAAGTAATACTTTTGTTCGTATTCAAATTCCAGCGTTTTCTTCTCGCCCAATAGTGCCTGATGGAGAGATGCCTCAAGAGAACTTTCAGCATGCCAAGGAAACAATGTTTGGAAAGGCTGATTGAATGCTTCTGAGGGTGTGATACCGAGCGAGAATAATGATGCCCCTACGGCATATTGGCAGCGAAGGTCTGTATCAAAAATGAATAATCCACCATTGGGCAAGTATTTTGCAAAATCAAGGTATCTTCTCTGAACATCACTCACCAACTTGTTGGGTTGGGTTGTTCTTTGCGTAGTTTCTTGCACTTTGCCCAAGAAGCCAATCAGTTCAGAGCTATCACTATAAAGCGGTATTTCTTGGGTTTTGATGGTTTTTTGATGCGTTCCTAGGTTTATCTCTTGGATATGCACAAAGGGTTCATTGGGCAGCGATGGGTATGCTGGAATCTTGGCAAAGGTTTTAAAATCTATTTTTGCTAGTTCATTTTCTCTTTTACCGATGAGCGTTTTTTCATCAAGCTCAAGAATTTGTACAAAACTCGCACTCACAAATTCAAACCTACCTGTATTGTCTTTGAGCCAAAAAGGTACATTTACTTGGTTAAAAAAAGCTGTGCTGATAATTCTTTGATGGAGATTTCTTTTCTCAAGGTATTTTTGCTTGTTAATGTCTACAAATCCTAATGCTACAAACAAGATATTACCAAACTCATTGGTGATGGGCGAGTAGGTCATTTCTACCCAAGTCCCTTGGTTTTGAGGTGTGTAAAGACAGATTTCACGACTCATAGATTCGCCTTGTAGCGCACGTTCAAAATCGTGGAAAAAACGTGATACCTCCTCGGGATAAAGAAAAGCGTGAAAGCTCGCTTCCAAACTGGGTTTTTTGCCAAATACTTTGTGAAAGGTCTGCTCAGAGGACTTGTTGAAGCCTTGTATCTTGGCGTTGGAGTCCATTAACAGGATAGGGTAGGCTATATTCTGAAAAAGAGCCTCGAAGCGTTGCTGTGTATGCAGGAGCTGCTCCTTTAGCTTTTTTTCTGTATCAATAGGAGTGGCCACTATTTGAATACTTTGCAGCTCGTGGTTGGCATCTATGATTGGGGTAAAACACCAACGCTGCCAGTGTCCTTTGCCTTTTGAGAAGTTCACTTGCTGCTCTACCTCAAAAGGTTTTTTATTGTGTTGGATATATTCTATGCGTTCATTGAGCCTTCTTCTTTGAGAAATATCCATAAAATCGCCTAGCTTTCTGCCGATTACTGTTGATTTTGTTTTCTTGAGATGTTTACAAAAGGCTTCATTGGCAAATAATACAAAGCCATTAGGTAAAATTCTACAGATTAAATCTGTGTGTTGGTCAAGAACAGACTCTAGCAGTGTATTCAAGGTAGCTATATCTTCTTTTAATTCAAAGTTCATTGTTGAGCAGCTATTGGGCATTTTTGATAATTGGTAATCAATAGACCACAAATTGTGTTATTGAGCTTACACACCAAACACCCAATACAGCACTCAGACCTAAGGCTTGAGTACTAATTTGAATCCAAATTTAGTTTTTTTCTCAAACAATATCCAATTTGCAGAAAATTAATTGATATTTTAGCTCACAGACTGTACCCAACCCGAGATAAAAACTAACTTTTTGGGAGATAACATTACATTCTTGTATTTTTGCAAAAAAGCACCCTCAAAATGATAGAAAACATTGCACATTATCTTGAGCATACCAATCTTAACCCACTTATCTTGGCTGAAGAGGTAGAGCAACTGGTAAGAGAAGCCCAACACCACCACTTTGCAGGTATTTGCCTGCCTCCCTACTGGGCAAAGAAAGCCAAGCGCGACTTAGGCAATGCCCCTGTTGCGTTGGTTACTGTCATCGGTTTTCCCTTTGGATACCAGCGTTCGGAAGTAAAATTACAAGAAATCAAAAGTGCTCAAAGAGATGGCGTAGATGAATTTGATGTGGTGGTAAACCTATCCGCTATCAAAAATAAAGCCTACCATTGGATTAAAATAGAAATGGCACAATTTGCACAAGTCATTCACGAAAAAGAAGGTTTGCTCAAGGTAATCATAGAAACTGCCTACCTTGATGATGAAGAAATGCGGCAAGTCTGCAAGGTATGTGTAGAAGCAGGCGTTGATTTTATCAAAACCTCCACAGGCTACGCCCCCGTAGGTGCAGAGCTTGAAAAAGTGCGCTTTTTACGCCAAATACTGCCCTCCTCAGTAGGTATCAAAGCCTCGGGAGGCATCAAAACCTTGGCACAAGCCGAAACATTTATTGCCGCTGGAGCAGAACGAATAGGTACTTCGGCAGCATTGTTTATCATAGAAAGTGTAAAGCCATAAGAAATAAGCACATTTTTTTAGATTTTTTGCTAATTTTGCTTTTTGGAAAACAAGAACTTATGAAATTTTATAAATATTTTTGGTTAAGCCTCATTGTCATAGCCCTGGACCAGGTCACCAAACTACTTGTCCATTACACCATGGAGATGGGTCCTCTAGGTGAAATCACTTTGATAGCTAACTGGCTAAAGATTCACTACATCTTAAATCCAGGTATGGCTTTTGGCTTAAAGCCTGATGTAGCCTATGGCAAACTGGCACTCACGCTATTTAGGATTTTGGCAAGCTTTGCCATAGCCTATTACATCACCCTGCTGGCAAAGCAAAAAGCACACTCAGGGCTGATATGGTGCGTTGCGCTTATTTTGGGCGGAGCATTGGGTAATGTGATTGATAGTACTTTTTATGGCATTTTCATTCCTGGTAATCTCCCCTACGATGCACCTATGGCAGTTTTTCATGGGCAAGTGATAGATATGATTTATGTTGATATTTGGGAGGGTGAACTGCCTAGCTGGATACCTTTTATGGGCGGTAAACGCTACTCTTTTTGGCCTATATTCAATGTAGCAGATGCTTCTATTTTTATAGGAGTTTGCATTATTCTGCTGAGACAAAAGGCTTTTTTTAGTACGTCCTCCAAGGAGACTACCGAAGAAACGGTTTCTGATTCTTAATTTGGGAA